>WGNS01000045.1 GCA_016124415.1 Gammaproteobacteria bacterium
GCTTGGGCAATGGGTCTCCCAGCTTTTCCAATAGATCAAGACGCTCTGCGTGGTCAAAAAATCCCGGTTGCATGTCCTATACCCGTTTTTTATCAATGCGATATTATCTCAGATCAGCATGGGTTTTTAGAGGTTCCCTTTAGCCGAGAGAGCGGCCGCCTTCATGCCGTGTCATCGGTATGGACGCTAGCCCGGAGGTCGGTTGTATTCGAGGGTGTCGGGTTCAATTGGATTTAGGCGCCCATGCGCCAAATCGGAGTCGTTTCCGCGTCATTCCCTCGCATCGGATTGGAAGGCTCGAGAACACCGGTGGCCGATGACGCCATCGAAGGTGGATGACGCTATGGGGTTAATTAAAAAACTGCATGTTATGCAACCTCCATTCGTCGATCCTTAGGCCATATAAGTTCAAGATTCGCCATGTAAAGCTTTTTTGGGGCCCAGAAACCTTATTTGCGCGCATCAGTTTTGACTCCTGTCAGTGGTAAAATGTCGACGGGTTGATTTATTTCAAACACACAATTCACGCTGACGATGAGGTGAAGGCAGGGATGTCGATCTCGGACCCGCCCCCGCCCCCGATTTCAGAGCTGATATAATTGCGCGCCGCAAACCTGCCGCGAGTGAACGACCATGCATAACAGTGACATCCTCCAGCGTTTTTTGTTTGAAAACAGCAACGTGCGCGGCATGTTCATCCATCTCGACAACAGCTATCGGACTGTCTTGAACCGTTACGCCTATCCCGAGCCGGTTGGCGAACAGTTGGGGAAGGCCTTGGCGGCCAGTGCCTTGCTGGGCTCGACCATCAAGTTTGAAGGCTCACTGATCCTGCAGATTCAGGGCGATGGCCCGATCAGCATGCTGGTGGCGCAATGCAACCATGAGCGCCATCTGCGCGGCCTGGCCCGATGGCAAGGCGACGAGATTACCAACGCCCCGTTCGGTGATGGGCGTATGGTCATTACCATCGATAATCAGGCCAGTGAAGAACGCTATCAAGGCATTGTTGGTCTCGCCGGAGGTCGTATCAACCGCGCCCTAGAAGAATACTTTGCTCGCTCCGAACAACTCCAGACCCGCCTGTGGCTGGCTGCCGACCATGATCGAGTGGTGGGCATGTTGCTGCAACACCTGCCGGGCCAGGATGCGGATGAGGATGTCTGGAACCGTATCGAGACCTTGGGGCAACGATTACCGACGATGAACTGCTCAACCTGCCTAGTATCGACATCCTCCGTCGCCTGTTTCATGAAGAGGATGTGCGCCTGTTCGAGATCGAACCGGTGAGCTTCCGCTGCAGTTGTTCGCGGGACAAGATCGTCACCATGGTTCGTGCCCTGGGCAAGACTGAGGCGGATGATATCCTCGCCGAGCAGGGAAAAATCAGCGTCGACTGCGAATTCTGCAATCAGCATTATGAATTCGACGCCGTGGATGTGGAGGAGATGTTTGCCAGTCATACCCCCCCGCCGCCGGCCGGCAATAGCACGCATTAGTGGCATTGGTAATAGTGCGTGCTACCTTTTTCGCATCATACTCAAAGCCACCGCTTCGGCAACCTCGATACCATCCACCGCCGCCGAGAGTATTCCGCCCGCATAACCCGCACCCTCACCGGCCGGATACAGTCCCAGAGTGTTTACGCTTTGGAAATCGTCACGGTTGCGCTTGATGCGGATCGGTGAAGAGGTGCGCGTTTCCACCGCGGTCAGCACTGCATCGGCAAGATCGAAGCCCTTGATCCGCTTTCCGAATACGGGCAGCGCTTCTCGGATTGCCTCGATTGCGTAGTCCGGCAACGCGGTAGAAAGGTCGGTCAAGTGTACGCCGGGCGTGTAGGACGGCTGCACTTCGCCCAACATCGTCGAAGGCCTGCCCGCTAAGAAATCACCGACAAGTTGTCCGGGGGCCTGGAAATCGCTTCCGCCCAGCTCGAAGGCGCGCGACTCCCACTTGCGCTGGAATTCGACTCCGGCGAGGACGTCGCCGGGATAGTCTTGTTCGGGCGTGATACCCACGACGATGCCGCTATTGGCATTGCGCTCGTTGCGCGAATACTGGCTCATACCGTTGGTGACCACTCGCCCCGGTTCGGAAGTCGCGGCGACCACAGTGCCGCCTGGGCACATGCAGAAGCTGTACACCGAGCGCCCGTTGCTGGCGTGATGCACCAGCTTGTAATCCGCCGCGCCAAGAAGAGGGTTGCCCGCGTTCCTGCCGTAACGCGCGCGGTTAATCAGCGACTGCGGGTGCTCGATGCGGAAGCCGATCGAAAACGGTTTCGCTTCCATGAAAATGCCGCGTTTCTTGATCATCTCGAATGTGTCGCGTGCGCTGTGGCCGACCGCCAGCACCAGATGATTCGTGGCGATGCGCTCGCCGTTTGCGAGCGTTACCCCGCTAACTTGCCCGTCGGTAATTTCGATGTCATCCACGCGACTCTCGAAACGTATCTCGCCGCCTAGCGATTGGATCGTTGCGCGCATCTTCTCCACCATGCCCACCAGCTTGAACGTACCGATGTGCGGGTGGCTTTCGTATAAAATCTCTTCCGGCGCACCAGCCGTGACGAATTCCTCCAGCACCTTTCGGCTCAGGTAGCGCGGGTCCTTGATTTGGCTGTACAGCTTGCCGTCCGAAAAAGTGCCCGCTCCCCCTTCGCCGAACTGCACGTTGGATTCCGGGTTCAATATTCCCTTGCGCCACAGCCCCCAGGTATCTTGGGTACGTTCCCGGACTTCCTTGCCGCGTTCCAGTATCAGTGGTCGAAAACCCATCTGTGCAAGCAACAGCCCGGCAAAGATACCGGCGGGACCCATGCCGACCACGATAGGTCGTGATGTAAGCATCTTGGGCGCTTGGGTGACGAAGTGGTAGCTGATGTCCGGAGAAGCTTTTACATGAACATCATTCTTTAAACGATCCAATGCTGCGGCTTCGTCGCGAAGCGTGATATCCAGCGTATAGGTGTACGTGATCGCATTGGGATTGCGGGCATCCACGCCGCGCTTGAATACGATGTGGCTGACCAGCTCGTCAGCGGCAATGCCCAGCCGCTTGAGGATGGCAGCTTCTATATCGTCTTTATGATGGCCGAGCGGCAGCTTGATTTCAGTCAGGCGCAACATGTAATGAGGAGACCTCTAAAAACCCCGCTGATCTGCGGTAGTATCGCATTGATAAATGGACAAGTAGAAGGCAGGCAACCGGGATCTTTTGACCATGCTGAGCGTCTTGATCTATTGGAAAGGCTGAGAGATCCGTTGCCTAAGCCGGACGCACGGTTGATTGGGTGCCATTTCTATCTCAGGCACGATATGGGCACAGACACAAAAAAGCCGCCTCTGGAGGCGGCGGTATTTGGCGCATTTATTATTAATCAGTGCGTTATATGTGGTGGGCGATACTGGGATTGAACCAGTGACCCCTGCCGTGTGAAGGCAGTGCTCTCCCGCTGAGCTAATCGCCCGTGACCGTCGGCATTCTACGGATTTGCAGGTGCCAGCGTCAAATTTGCTTGTCCGTTTGCTCAGGCGGTAACCCTCTAGTAAACCCCGAAAGACCTGCTAGAATCGCCTCATCATTTAGATTAGATGAAGGTAGATGATGACGGTTCGAACTCGCTTTGCACCCAGCCCGACGGGCTACCTCCATATCGGGGGCGCCAGGACGGCTTTGTTCTCCTGGCTGCATGCCCGCCGGCATGGCGGGCGCTTTGTGCTGCGCATCGAGGATACGGATCTCGAACGTTCCAGCGTCGAGTCGGTCAACGCCATTCTCGAAGGCATGACCTGGTTGGGTTTGAGTTACGACGAAGGCCCCTTCTCGCAGATGGATCGCATGCATCGTTACGAGGAAGTGATTCAACACCTGATCGACGATGGACATGCCTACCGCTGTTATTGCTCGAAGGAGCGTCTCGAGGAACTGCGCGAACGCCAGATGGCCAATAAGGAAAAGCCGCGCTACGACGGTCATTGCGAGCACCTGCAGGGGCCGCCGCCCGAGGGCGTGTCTCCGGTCATTCGATTCCGCAATCCCAAGTCCGGCAAGATTGTCGTCAACGACATGATCCGGGGCAAGGTCGTGTTCGACAACGCCGAGCTCGACGACCTGATCATTGCGCGTTCCGACGGCACGCCGACCTACAATCTCTGCGTCGTCGTCGATGACGCAGAGATGGGCATCACGCATGTGATTCGAGGCGACGATCACCTCAACAACACGCCCAGGCAGATCAATATCCTGCGCGCCCTGGGTTATGAGCCCCCGATCTACGCCCATGTTCCCATGATCCTCGGCGAGGACGGCAAGCGACTCTCCAAGCGCCACGGCGCGGTCAGCGTCATGCAGTACCAGGAAGACGGCTACCTGCCCGAGGCGCTGTTGAACTACCTCGTCCGGTTGGGCTGGTCGCACGGCGATCAGGAGATCTTCAGTCTCGACGAAATGGCCGAGCTGTTCGATGTCCACGAGGTCAATCACGCCGCCTCGGCCTTCAATCCCGAAAAGTTGTTGTGGCTGAACCACCACTACATCAAGACCTCGCCGGTCGATTACGTCGCCCGGCAGTTGATGCCTCACCTCGGACGGCTGGGGATCGACCCTTCGACCGGCGGACCCGATATCCTCGAGGTCGTCGATGCGCTTCGCGAACGGGCGCGCACGCTAGTCGAGATGGCCGAGATGAGCCAGTATTTCTATCAGGACTTCGAGGACTTCGACGAGGCCGCCGCCAAGAAGCATCTGCGCCCGGTTTGCGAAGACGCCTTGTTGCTGTCGCGTGAACATCTGGCCGCGCTCGACGAGTGGACCGCCGAGGCCCTGCATGCCGTCGTGACGGTTGTCAGCGAGGAGCTCGACGTCAACATGGGCAAGGTGGCTCAGCCCCTCCGCGTCGCGGTCAGCGGCCGTTCGGCGACGCCCGGCATCGACGTGACCCTCTATCTGGTCGGCCGCGAGAACACGCTGGCCCGTATCGACCGGGCGCTGGACTATATTTCGGAACGCAAGGCGCCGTAAGCGGCAACAGGTAGGTATCTGTGACTATAGAGACGACATCCCGTCCCGAACACTTTTTGCATCGCATCATCCGGGAGGACCTCGAAAGCGGTCGCGTACCGGGGCCCATCGTGACCCGTTTTCCGCCGGAGCCCAACGGTTTCCTGCATATCGGTCACGCCAAGTCGATCTGCCTGAATTTCGGTCTTGCCGAAGATTTCAGCGGGCGCTGCAATCTGCGTTTCGACGACACCAACCCCCATAAGGAAAACCTGGAGTTCGTCGAGTCCATCCAGGCCGATGTCCGCTGGCTCGGTTACGACTGGGAAGACAGGCTTTATTTCGCCTCGGACTATTTCGAGCAGCTCTACGTTTTCGCCCAGGAGTTGATTCGGAACGGCGACGCCTATATCTGCGACCTTACGGCCGAGGAAATCCGCGAACACCGCGGCACGCTGACCGAGCCGGGTCGCAACAGCCCGTATCGGGAGCGTAGCGTCGACGAGAACATGGATCTGTTCGCGCGGATGCGCGCCGGCGAGTTCCCGGACGGCAGCAAGGTCCTGCGCGCCAAGATCGACATGGCCTCGCCGAACATGAACATGCGCGACCCGGCCCTGTACCGGATCCGCCACGGCGTCATCCATCATCAGACCGGAGAGGCCTGGTGCATCTATCCGATGTACGACTACACCCATCCGATCTCCGACGCGCTCGAAGGCATTACGCACTCGATCTGCACGCTCGAGTTCGAGGATCATCGTCCGCTCTACGACTGGGTGATCCAGCACGTCAGCGTGCCCTGCCGGCCGCATCAGTACGAATTCTCGCGCCTGAATCTCGCCTATACGGTCATGAGCAAGCGCAAACTGACGACGCTCGTCGGCGAGAATCTGGTCGCGGGCTGGGATGATCCCCGCATGCCGACCATCGCCGGTTTGCGCCGCCGCGGCTATACGCCGGAATCCATTCGCGAGTTCTGCAGCCGGATCGGTGTGACCCGCTCGGACAATCTCGTTGAGATGGGTATGCTCGAGGACTGCATCCGTGGCGATCTCAACGAGCGCGCGCATCGCCGCATGGGCGTGCTGCGCCCGCTCAGGATCGTACTGACGAACTACCCGGAAGACGGCGAGGAGTGGCTCTCGGCCGCCAATCATCCCCAAAAACCGGAGCTCGGCGAGCGCAAGATCCCGTTCTGCCGCGAGGTCTACATCGAACACGAAGACTTCATGGAAACGGCCTCAAAGAAGTTCAAGCGCCTCGTGCTGGGCGGCGAGGTGCGCCTGCGCTACGGCTACGTGATCCGTTGCGACGAGATCGTCCGCGACGCTGCGGGCGAGATCAGCGAGCTGCGTTGCACCTATGACCCCGACACGTTGGGCGCCGATCCCGAGGGACGCAAGGTGCGCGGCGTGATCCACTGGGTCTCGGCCCGCCACGGCGTCGAGACCGAGGTGAATCTCTATGATCGTCTGTTCGTCGAGGAATCTCCGGACGCCCTGGAGGATTTTCGCCAGGGGTTGAACCCTGACTCCCTTCAGGTCCTCGAGGGTTGCCGCCTGGAGCCGGCCTTGGCCGACGTCCCCGCGGGCGAGGCCTTCCAGTTCGAGCGTGTCGGCTATTTCTGTCGGGACAGCGGTTCGGCCGATGCGAAGCGTCCGGCCTTCAATCGCATCGTGACGCTGCGCGACAGCTGGGCCAAGATCAGCGCTCAGGAGTAAGCGGCATTTCCTCGGGGGGTGACGGTTGCTCCCGCGCAATGTGACCAATGTGGCTCGTTCCTCCCTCGCTCCGTACGGGCACGGCGAGCCGTGCCCGTGGGGCATTCCTTAGGTGGTGCCAATAGAGCAAGGGCACGGCACGCCGTGCCCCTACACGAATCTAATGGGTGGAGATGGACTGCTGAGAAAACGCCCGTTCGACCCGAACCACGAGTTCATGGAAATCCGCCAGCTCCGGGTAGCGGGCGCTGACGCGGGAAAGATAGCCCAGCGTGCGCGGGATGTCGCCGAGATAACCTGGCTTGCCGTCGCGCAGGTTGAGGCGGGCAAAGATCCCGGACGCTTTCAAGTGACGTTGCATGCCCATCCAGTCGAACCAGCGCCTGAACGTGGCGAGGCCCGTTCCAGCTAGCAGTCCCGCCCGATTCGCGCGCGAGAAATAGGCGCCCACCCATCCGTCGATCCGATCGTCCGGCCATGTGATGTAGCAGTCCCTGAGCAGTGAAACGAGGTCGTAGGTCACGGGGCCGGTCACCGCATCCTGAAAGTCGATGATGCCGGGCCCGTTTTGCTCGACCACCATGAGGTTTCGCGAGTGGTAGTCCCTATGCACGGCGACCTTGGGTTGTTCCAGTGCGGAGGCGGCGAGGCGCCGACGGGCGTCGTCCAGGGCGGCGCGATCGGCGTCGTCGAGTGTGAATCCCATCTGGCGTTCGAGTAGCCAGTCCGGGAATAATGCCATCTCCCGTTGCAGCAATGCCTCGTCATAGTCGGGCAGCTCGATGCCCAAAGTTCCCGTTTGCAACGTCAGAAGCGCCGTCATGGCGTCTTCATAGAGCCGTTCAGCCGTCTCGTCGTTCAGCGCCTGCAAATAGTGCAGCGAGCCGAAGTCGCTGAGCAGGGCCAGCCCCCGGTCAAGGTCGCCGGCCAGGATTTCGGGCACGTTCAGACCGGCGGCCCGCATGGCCCTCGCAATCGTGAAGAACGGACGGCTGTCCTCCCGGTCCGGCGGGGCGTCCATGACGATGGCGTGCCCATCGGCCCATGTGGCCCGGAAGTAACGGCGAAAGCTCGCGTCGGCGGATGCCGGCGTGAGCGTGTAGGGACGGCCCTCGAGCTGTTCGTCGAGCCAGGTCCGGATCAGGCGGATACGATCGTCCGTCAGGTGTTCTGTCATGTATTCCTCTAAGGCGCGGGGAAAGGCGCGCAAGACGTCATCGGCATGCGGTTTGCTGGACTATACACGCGGGGACTCGGCCGGGGCCAGACGGCGGAGATTCCCGGGAAGCCGCGCGAGCCCTTGTGTATAAATGAAACAAGTGCTTGATTCATCATTACTTGAAAACTGCGGATGGCAGACATATAATGCCGCATCTCCGTCCCCTGATATAGAGTATGGGTAGACTTGGGGTGATGAGGTTTAGGTCCTCATGACGCAGAGTTTTGTTTAAAGTTGGAAGGTGGGCCTAGTGCCCACTTTTTGTTTTAGGAGCCGAAGATGGCGCGCGGTGGTGATGCAGGTTTGATCGGGCTCATTGAGCCGGTCATAGAGCACTTGGGGTTCGAGTTGATCGGCATTGAGCATGTCTCTGCCGGGCGCGCCCAGACTTTGCGCGTCTATATCGACTCGCCGGCCGGCATCACGATCGACGATTGTGAGCGCGTCAGCCGGCAATTGAGTGCCTTGTTAGACGTCGAGGACCCGATGCGCGGCCAGTATTTGCTGGAGATCTCGTCGCCGGGTATGGATCGTCTACTGACGAAGCCGGAGCATTTTGTCCGCTTCGTGGGCGAGAAGGCGAAGTTGAAGCTGCGCATGCCGCTTGCCGGGCAGCGCAATGTCAGCGGTTATATCCGCGGTTTCGAGGATGGCGAGCTGTCGCTCGAGACGACGGAAGGGGCTTCCGTCAAGGTTCCCCTGGACGGGATTGAAAAGGCGCGTTTAGTGCCCCAATACGATTAGTAGCGTTTATACATAAGGTCTTTTGTTGAGTTGTTATTCGGTGTTCAGAGGCGAGAGCGATGAGTAAGGAAATCCTGATGGTGGTCGATGCGGTCGCCAACGAGCGTGGCATTGATGAGAGTATCATCATGAGTGCGATGGAGTACGCGCTTGCCGCCGCGACGAAAAAACGCCATGGCGGAGATATCGAGGTGCGGGTGTCCATCGATCGCAAGACCGGTGATCACAAGACCTATCGCCGCTGGATCGTGATCGACGATAACGCCGAGATGGATCAGCCGCGCTGCCAGATCACGCTGTCCGCCGCACGCGACCAGGAGCCGGACCTGCAGGTCGGCGACTATGTCGAGGAAGAGATCGAGTCGATGGCCTTCGGGCGCATCGCCGCCCAGACGGCGAAACAGGTCATTATTCAGAAGGTTCGCGAGGCGGAGCGCGCTCAGATCGTCGATCAATACAAGGGCCGCCAGGGTGAACTCGTAACCGGTATCGTGCGTCGTCTCGATCGCGGTAACGTCATCCTCGACCTGGGCGCGAACGCCGACGCCATCGTAGCCCGGGAAGATCTGATCCCCCGTGAGCCGGTTCGGCCGGGCGATCGCCTGCGCGGTCATCTCAAGCTGGTCCGCTCCGAGGTCCGGGGTCCGCAGCTGCATGTCAGCCGGACGTCGCCGGAACTGCTGATCGAGCTTTTCAAGCTCGAGGTGCCCGAAGTCGGCGAAGGGTTGATCGATATCATGGGCGCTGCCCGCGATCCCGGGCTTCGCGCCAAGATCGCCGTGCGGACCAACGATCCCCGCATTGACCCCGTCGGCGCCTGCGTCGGTATGCGCGGTTCACGCGTGCAAAGCGTTTCCAACGAGCTCGCCGGCGAGCGCATCGACATCGTCCTTTGGGATGACAACCCGGCCCAGTTCGTGGTCAATGCGATGTCGCCCGCCGAGGTGCTTTCCATCGTCGTGGACGAGGACACCAAGAGCATGGACGTTGCCGTGGCCGACGACCAGCTTTCGCTCGCGATCGGCCGTGGCGGCCAGAACGTTCGCCTGGCCAGTCAGTTGACCGGATGGCATATCAACGTCATGACCGAGGCCCAGGCCGAAGAGAAGGGCGAAGAGGAAATGAACCGCCTGAAGACGCTGTTCATGGAGCAGCTCGACGTCGATGAGGAGATCGCCATGATCTTCGTGCAGGAAGGTTTCACGAGCATCGAAGAGATCGCCTACGTACCGGCCAAGGAGCTGTTGGATATTGAGGAGTTCGATGAAGATATCGTCAAGGAGTTGCGCGACCGCGCGCGCGACGTCCTGTTGACCCGGGAGATCGCGTCCGAGGAGAATCTCGGATCGTCCGAACCCGCGGAGGATCTGTTGGCCCTCGAGGGGATGGATAACGAGCTGGCGGTGGCGCTGGCGGCGGAGGGTATCGTTACCCAGGAAGACTTGGCCGAGCAGGCCGCCGACGATCTCGTCGGCATCGGCGGACTGGATAAGGTGCGCGCAAGCGCCTTGATCATGACCGCGCGCGCGCCCTGGTTTGCGGACAACGAGGCATAGGAGTTCCGGATCGCGACAATTTGATCCGATGCTCCCCTACCCTATACACGAATGGAAGTTGAGATTGCATGGCGGAAGTTACAGTAAAACAGCTCGCTGAGGTCGTAAAAATCCCTGTCGATCGCCTCATGGCTCAATTGAGCGAGGCCGGCATGGAGGTCAAAGACGAGAATCAGCTCCTGAGCGATCAGGACAAGATGAGTCTTTTGGCCCACCTGCGCGGAAGTCACGGCGACACTCAGCCTTCGAACGAGGGTGCCGCCGGTCCCCGTAAGATCACGCTGAAGCGCAAGACCGTCGGCGAATTGAGTCAGACGATTTCCCGCAGCGGAACCGGCCCCAAGTCGCGCAACACGCGTACGGTGAACGTGACCGTGCGCGGACGGCATACCTATGCCATGCGCGGCGAACTCCAGGCCGAGGAGCAGGCCCGTCAGCAGGCCATCGAAGACAAGGTCCGCGCCGAGCGTGACGCCGCCGAGGCCAAGGCGCGTGAGGAAGAAGCCCGTCTTCAGGCCGTGGAGGAAAAGGCGCGCGCCGAACGCGAAGCCGCCGAGGCCAAGGTGCGCGAGGAAGAAGAGCGTCGCAAGGCAGAGGAAGAGGCCGCAGCTGCAGCCGAGGCCAAGGTGCGTGAGGAAGAAGATCGTCGCAAGGCTGAGGAAACGGTCGCTGAAAAGCAGCAAAAGGAGGTTGCCCCCGTTAAGGAGAAGGATCGTCCGGGCAAGAAACGCGGTAAGGAGCGCGCGGCCGACGAACATGAGACCCGATACGGCCGTAAGGAGCTGCACGTCGATTCCGATCGCTCAGGTGCCGCTTCCCGGCGCAAGGGCGGCAAGAAGGTTCAGCGGGCCCGCGTATCCGCCAAGTCCGGCGGCGATCGGCCCAGGCATGGTTTCGAGAGGCCCACCGAGCCGATCGTTCGCGAGGTCAGCGTTCCCGAGACCATTACGGTCGGAGAGCTGGCTCAGAAGATGAGCGTCAAGGCAGCCGAGGTCATCAAGACCATGATGACCATGGGCACCATGGTCACGATCAATCAGGTCATCGACCAGGAGACTGCGCTGATCGTGGTCGAGGAGATGGGCCACAAGGGCAAGGCGATGCAGGAGGGCGATATCGAGGTCGCGATGCTCGACGAGCTCGGCGCAGCCGGCGGCGAGGAGAAGTCGCGCGCGCCCGTGGTCACGATCATGGGTCATGTCGACCATGGTAAGACCTCGTTGCTGGATTACATCCGCCGTACCAAGGTTGCCTCCGGCGAGGCCGGCGGCATCACGCAGCATATCGGCGCCTACAGCGTCGAAACGGACAGAGGCATGATCACTTTCCTGGATACCCCGGGCCACGCGGCGTTTACGGCAATGCGTGCCCGCGGCGCCAGCGTCACGGATATCGTGGTCCTGATCGTTGCGGCCGACGACGGTGTCAAGCCGCAGACGATAGAGGCCATCCAGCACGCCCGTGCGGCCGGAGTGCCGATGATCGTAGCCGTCAATAAGATCGATAAGGAAGGCGCCGACCCGGACCGTGTCCGCCATGAACTGTCCGTCCAGGAGGTTCTGCCCGAGGAATGGGGCGGCGACACGATGTTCGTCAATATCTCCGCCAAGACCGGTGTGGGCGTCGACGACATCCTGGATGCGATCCTGCTCCAGGCCGAGGTCATGGAGCTCAAGGCCGTTGCCGATTGTCCGGCCATGGGTACGGTCATCGAATCCACGCTCGATCGCGGCCGCGGCCCGGTCGCCACCATTCTGGTGCAGAAGGGCACGCTGAGCAAAGGCGACATTATTCTTGCCGGCCGCGAATTCGGTCGCGTCAGGGCGATGTTCGACGCCGCGGAACGGGAAATCAAGAGCGCCGGCCCTTCGACGCCGGTGGTCGTGCTCGGTCTTTCCGGTACGCCGGATGCCGGTGACGACGTGGTCGTCGTGGCCGATGAGCGTAAGGCCCGCGAGGTCGCGCTGTATCGCCAGGGCAAGTACCGTGACGTCAAGCTCGCAAGCCAGAAGGCCGCCAAGCTCGAAGACGTCTTTTCGCAGATGGAGAGCAAGGAGCAGGCCGTACTGCCGATCCTTATCAAGGCCGACGTACAGGGTTCATCCGAGGCTTTGCGCGACGCCTTCACGAAACTGTCCACCGACGAGGTCCAGGTCAAGGTCATTTCCAGTGGCGTGGGCGGTATCAATGAATCCGACATCAACCTCGCGCTGGCGTCTTCCGCCGTCGTGATCGGTTTCAACGTCCGCGCCGATGCGGCTGCCCGACGGCTCGCCGACGATAACCAGGTTCAGCTCAATTACTACAGCGTGATCTACGACGCCATCGATGAGGTCAAACAGGCCCTTTCGGGTCTGTTGAAGCCCGAGTACCGCGAACAGATCATCGGTCTGGCCGAGGTTCGCGACGTCTTCCGCTCGCCCAAGTTCGGGGCCATTGCCGGCTGTCTGGTGACCGAGGGTGTTGTCCGCCGGAACAATCCGATCCGCGTCCTCAGGGACAACGTCGTGATTTACCAGGGCGAACTCGAATCCCTGAGACGGTTCCGCGACGACGTCAACGAGGTCCGTGCGGGCATGGAATGCGGTATCGGCGTCAAGAACTACAACGACGTTCAGGTCGGCGATCAGATCGAGGTCTACGAGACCGTAGAGATCGCGCGCGCGATCCAATAGGGCGCTTCGGCGTCGTTGAGCGAGCGGGCGAGCGCCTGACGGTGGATGATGATATTTTGGTGACCCATGCCTAGAGAATTCGGTCGAAATCGCCGCGTCGGCGAACAGATGCGACGTGAGCTCGCAACGCTGATCCAGCTCGAGATGAAGGATCCGCGGGTTGGCATGGTCACGATCTCCGAGGTTCGTGTGTCCCACGATCTGTCTCAGGCCAAGGTCTATGTGACGACCTTGGGGGCGTCCGAGGAGCGCGATCGAACCGTCGGTCTGCTCAACAAGGCCGCCTCGTTTTTCCGCAGAGAGCTTGCGCACCGCATGTCCCTGCGCAGCGTACCGGTCCTGCATTTCATCTATGACGAATCCGTCGAGCACGGAGTCGCCATGGATGCCTTGATTGCCGCTTCGATCGCGGCGGACAAGCGCTCCGATCCTTCCTGATCGGCGGGCACCATCGCGCGCTCGGAACATCCTTCCAGGTTGATTCATGGCAAAAAGATCCAAACGCGGCCGGCCCGTTAACGGTGTCCTGCTGCTCGACAAGCCTATAGGCATGACCTCGAACGCCGCGCTGCAGACTGTGAAACGCCTGTTTCAGGCGCGCAAGGCCGGGCATACGGGCAGCTTGGACCCGTTGGCCTCCGGTATGTTGCCGCTCTGCTTCGGAGAAGCGACCAAGATCTCGTCATTTCTGCTCGAGGCCGACAAGCGTTATCGCGTGGGCATGAGGTTGGGGATCCGCACGGAAACGGGCGATGCCGAAGGCGAGATCAGCTATCGCCACGAGGGTCCGATCGAGTTTTCTCAGGCGGTCATCGAGGAGACGTTGGCCGGTTTCATCGGACGCATCGAGCAGATCCCCCCGATGTATTCGGCCGTCAAGGTCAACGGTCGTCCGCTCTACGAGCTGGCGCGCAAGGGGCTCGACGTCGAGCGCAAGGCGCGTCAGGTGGAAATCCACGAACTGCATTTGTTGGGGTTCGACGGCGTCGATCTCGAAATCGACGTGCATTGTTCCAAAGGGACATACATCCGGACGCTCGTCGAGGCGATCGGCGAAGCGTTGGGATGCGGGGCCTACGTCACTGTCCTACGCCGTCCGGAGGTGGCCGGTTTTGCCCGGGAGGAAATGTTGACCCTGGAGCGGCTTGAAGCGATTGCCGCCGACGGCTTCGAGGCGCTCGACGCCCTTTTGATTGATCCCGCAGAGGTCTTGTCGCACTGGCCGGCGGTGTCCCTGAATTCCGACATGGCCTTCTTCGTGACCCGCGGCCAGCCGGTTCAGGTACCCAACGCACCACGTTCGGGTTGGGTTCGCTTGTTTGCCGGAGAAGAGCGTTTCCTCGGGATGGGGACGATTCTCGACGACGGCCGGGTGGCCCCGAAACGGATGATGCAGACCGGCTAGGACGGAATAGCCCGCCGGCCGCCGGCTTTAGTTGGGACCCACGGCGCGCGCCGTGGCACGCCCAT
Source organism: Gammaproteobacteria bacterium (assembly GCA_016124415.1). Classification (GTDB taxonomy): domain Bacteria; phylum Pseudomonadota; class Gammaproteobacteria; order SZUA-140; family SZUA-140; genus RI-283. The sequence continues at coordinate 14,393 of WGNS01000045.1, forward strand.
TGCCATGTAATCAGTATTTTGGCAAAATCCTACTATTGTCTTTCGGAATCATATGCCGGTGATCGATCTAGATGGCTATAGAGCAAATGTAGGTATCGTGGTCTGCAATGACCAAGGTCACCTTCTTTGGGCCAGGCGGATCGGACAGAACGCATGGCAGTTTCCCCAAGGAGGCATCGCGATCGATGAATCTCCCGAGGAGGCCATGCGTCGAGAGCTGCACGAGGAGATCGGTCTCAACGCGGCCGATGTACAAATCCTCGCGCGTACTTCTGATTGGGTGAAGTATCGTCTTCCCCGTCACATGCAGCGCAAGCATTGCAAGCCCCTTTGCATCGGCCAGAAACAAATCTGGTTTCTCCTGAAACTGATCAGCGACGAACGCAATATGCGCTTCGACGTGACCGATCAGCCGGAGTTCGATGGTTACCGCTGGGTCGATTACTGGTCTCCGGTCAGAGAGGTCGTGTCGTTCAAGCGCAAGGTCTACCAGTTGGTGCTGAAGGAGTTTGCGCCCTATGTGCCCAAGGCCGCTTCCCGTCGTCCGGCGCCCGGTGCATCCCCGATTCACAGGCCTTCATTCAAAACCGCACGCAACTGAGGCGTGCTAACCTTTTTTCCGCAGTGCCTTACCAGGGCAGCAACAGATTGATCATGTAAACGTTTCCGGTATAGGTGTAGTGGGAAATGTTCGACTTGTTTCGCGTGTAATCGTATTCCGCCGAAAGCTCCTTACCGTTGCTGTATCGCCGACTCAGGATCAGAGAGGCTTTGTAGCGGCTTTCCTCCCGTCGTTTGAATACTCCTGCCGAAATCTCATCGGGCTCGCGATAGCGACTGTAGCGATAGCGTAAATCCGCGGTCAGACCCAGGTGCTCGCCGATGTCTATGCGTCCTTTCACGCGCAGCCGCTGCCGAACGGGAGAGTAACTCGAAAACAACACGTCTCTCCTGTCGCGCCGGTCGTTCCACTCCAATCGGTAGGACAGATCCAATCGGCCGTTGGCGGCACGCCAGTACGGGCGGATCTCGAAACGATGCCGCCATCCGGTCAAATAATTGTAGGCCGGGTCCATCGAATGGACGCGGGCGAGCTCGTAGCCGAGCTTGGCGAAGCCCACCTCGGAAATGGAGCGTCTAGCCGAAGTCGACAAGCTGGTCGTCGCCATGAACGCGGAACCGTCCAGAAAGCTCAGATCGAAATGGGCGCCGCTGTCCGAACGCCAAGCCGTGGAGAAGTCGGACTGATAGCCGAGTCCTGCGTTCACATCGGCGAGATCGTAGCGGGTCAGCTGTTGATACTTCTGCAGGAACAGGCTCGTGTCGAAACTGAGCCCCTGTTTTTCGTCGCCCGACAGTTGCCGATTGGCGTATGCATACGCATCGACAAACAGATCGTTCTGTTGCGAACTGGCCACGAGCAACGTGTCCGGCAGCAGGGTGACATTATCGTCGTAGCCGACGTCCAGGCTGACCAGACCGAACCAAGCGTGCTTGTTCTGCACGGTGGTGTCCTGAAGCCGGGACAGCGCGGTGCCGGCGAGCCGGGTCAGGCGTTCGTCATCGGTTTCATCCAGGACCTGCATGAAACGGTCGATGGCCCCTTTACGGTCACCGAGTTTGTCCGCGACCAGCCCCATATTGAAGAGCGAAAGCTCCCGGGTTTCCGGATAGTCGGCCGCTTTGTCGAAAGCTGTTTGAGCCTCTTCATACCTGCCGAGCTTGAACAGACTGGCGCCGAGGTTATAGAAGAGCTCACCGCTTTTGTATCCCTGTCGCTGAGCTTCAAGAAACGCCTTCAACGCGGACTCGTATTTGCCCGCCTTGAAGGCTCGGGTTCCGTCCGAATAGGGATCGGCGTGCACGCGTGCGGTGAGCGCGAGACAAAGGCAGGCAAGCAGGGTTGTTAGGATTGAATGACGCGCCATCGTTGCGATCTTGTTGTTAAAGCGACGAAGAGTCGGTGTCCGGCGAGTGCCGGCAGCAAAACGCTGTTACCACGGAAACCGCATAACCCTAACATGAAGATGTTGTCGATGAATAGCCATTTGAAAACTGGGGCGACGGGGTCTTTCGCCGAAGACACTTGCGGCCGGCGGCGCAACTGGGGATCATGTCGGCATGACGCAAACGGTCAAGAAGGGGAGTACGCAGATCTCAGGTCCCATCGTGGAAGGAATGCTTTCCGGCATCGGCGGTTTTCTCGCGATCTATATCACCCATATCGTGGCCGTTCGTTTCCTGGGGGAAGGCCATATCCTGTTCGTGACGTCGATGGGCGCGGCCGCGATGCTGATGTTTGCGGTGCCGCACAGCCCTATGGCCCAGCCGTGGGCGCTCATCACCGGAAATCTGGTTTCCGCGGCGATCGGCGTCACCGTCGCGCGATGGGTGCCGGACCCGACATTGGGCGCCCCTTTGGCCGTAGGCGGCTCCATCATCGCAATGCAGGTACTTCGCTGTCAGCACCCTCCGGGGAGCGCAACCGCCCTCACGGCCGTTGTCGGCGGCGCGTCGATCACGAACCTGGGCTACGGCTATCTGTTGACGCCGGTGTTGTTGAACATCGTGTTGTTGCTCGTGATCGCAGTGATCTTCAACTGGCCGTTCGCATGGCGCCGCTACCCCGCCGTATTCGCCGAATCACGCCTTGCCGAACAGGCGCGCGATGAGGACATCCCCATCAGCCGGGAGGCAATCGCAGAGGCGTTAAGACGGCACGATACTTACATTGACGTAGACGAACATGATCTCGAACAGATCTATGTATCGGCCGCCCGGCTTGAACGCGACCGAAGCGGGAACGGGGCAGGAGAGGGGCAGGATGCCTAGGGCCTGTCAACACTAATTTGAACGTCACTGCTGGATGCCATTTTTTCGTCCGGCAAGGCAGAGGGAGAGCCGTGTAGTGAGTCTACATAAACCACCGATAACGCCGCCGGGCGGAAAAATGGCTCCAGCCCTTCGGGTTGTGGCTAAAATGTCGCCACAACAGAGGCGATCAAATTAGTGTTGACAGGTCCTAAGCTCCTGATCGTGGGGTGCGGCTATGTGGGGAGCAGGCTTGCCGCTCAAGCGCTCCAGGAAGGGCGTTCGGTTTCGGCCATCGTTCGCTCGCCGGCACGTTGCGAGGCGTTGCGTGAGGAAGGCATTTGCGCGACCACTCTCGATTTGGACAGCCGATTGGAAAACGCGCTCGACACGGCGGCTCGAGTGATCTGTTACCTTGTCCCGCCGCCGTCGGATGGACGGGAAGACCCTCGCCTCTCAAGGTTCCTTGGCGCGATCGCGGAAAACGCCTTGCCGGAACGTGTCATCCTGATCGGCACGACGGGTGTTTACGGGGACGCCGGGGGCGCGTGGGTCGACGAAGACAGCCCGATCGATCCATCGACGGATCGGGCGCGCCGCCGCCGAGGCGCCGAGATTGCCCTGATCGGATGGGCGGAGGCACGGGATATTCCATGGATCATTCTGCGGGTTCCGGGTATTTATGGCCCGGGCCGTCTCCCGCTTGAGCGGATACGCGCGCGGACGCCCGTGCTCGACGAGGCCGAATCGCCCTGGAGCAATCGTATCCACGTCGACGATCTCGTCGGCGCTTGTATGGCGGCCGCCGATACGCACGCGGTCAATCAGGTCTTCAACGTGTCCGATGGTTGCCCCACGACGATGACGGACTACTTCAATCGAGTTGCCGATCACTTCGGATTGTCTCGCCCACCTCAAATACCCATGGCTTCGGCCAGGGCCCGACTTGGCGAGGGCATACTGTCCTACCTCGCCGAATCGCGGCGCATCTCCAATGCGCGCATGCGTGACCGCCTTGGCGTGACGCCACGCTACCCCGATCTCGAAAGCGGGCTGGCCGAGATCGATGAAGGTATAAACAAGTAACAAGTAACAAGTGACAAGTGACAAGTGGCGTCTCCGTGTTTGGCTTTGGGCGTCACAAAAGATTCATGGATGTTTCATTTTGTGTTCACAAACCGTTGCTAGCGTTTCCCGTGCCGCGCCCTTCGCGGTTTGGCAGCTTACTTAATTTGTGAACATACCTTACGGAGTTGTGATGAACGCATTCACGAGAAAGGCCATTGTTACGGGTCTGATGCTTGCCGGCGCCCAGGCGGCCGTTGCGGGCACCGATGTCTACTTCAATCCCCTGGTTCAGGGTGCTCCGGTTGCTCAGGTGCCCAACCACATCGACGAACTGAACAACCCCTGGCAGATGCCCGCCGGCGTTACGGCGACCAATCTGACCAGCCTGCACGAAATCGAGTCCGATCCTTCCCAGTCGACGGTTCGCGTCCCGGGCCTCGGCACCAATGCCTCCATGACCGACATGGCCGCGTTCGATCCGACCGGCCGCTACATCTTCCTGCCTCATGAGACGCAGTGCGGCGCCGGTGTGACCCGTTACGACACGGTGACCGACAAGGCCACGAACCTGCTGCACGGCGATCAGGCCGGCTGTAACGTTTCTCCGGATTGGAGCAACGACTACGGCGCGTTCGATCCCGCCACCTGGACCCCGATGGACACCCTGTTGCTCGGCGAGGAATGGTCCGGTCAGGGGCGTATCTTCGAGCTCCAGAACCCGATGGTCGACGTCAACGCCGGCGAGACCCCCGTCCTGGTCGAACTGAACAGCATCCCCAACGTCTCGCACGAAGGCCTGCGTTTCAATCACGCCGGTACCGCTTTGTACTTTATTGACGAAGACAAGTCCGGTTCGATCTATAAGTTCGTGCCGAGCATCGCCGGCGACTACAGCAAGGGCCAGTCTTTCGTTCTGTCCGTCGCGGCCTTCGCGGGTGATGTCACGAAGAACTGGGACGCCGCGGTCAACGCCGGACAGCCCCGTACGGGCCTGGCCGCCTGGATTCCGCTGACCGATGCCGATGGCGTCGCCCTGCCGGGTATCGCCGATCCGTTCGATAACGCCACGCGCGGCGGCCGCGCCGCCGCCGACACCGCGAACGGCACGCCTTTCGGCCGTCCGGAAGACGTCGAGGTCGGCTATCTGGGCAACGGCAACGAAGTCCTGTACTTCAACGCCACGTCCGAGCGCGCGATCTATTCGGTCGAGGAACTCGGCAACGGGCAGGCCACGGTCCGCCTGATGGCCAGCAACGCGACGCCGAAGAACCTCGGCTACGGCAATGTTTCCGGCGAGCTGCATGACGTCGACAACCTGGCTCAGGACGCCCTCGGCAACATTTATACTGTCGAAGACTGGCCGAACGGCGGCAACACGGGTGGCGACATCTGGTTCGTCCGCGACACGAACAACGACGGCGTCGCCGAATCGATGGACCGCTTCCTGAGCCTGCAGGTCAAGGGCGCCGAGAATACGGGCATGATCTTCCGCCCGGGCCACCCGACGCAGTTCATCGTCAACGTTCAGCATCCGGACAGCGTCGGTGTTTCCGGCGGTATGGGTGATGCGACCTGGCTGTTCGACGTCAAGGACGTCGTCGCGCCGCCGTGTGTCGCACGTCCCGCGCATGGCGGTGTTCGGACCTGCAATCCCGAGAACGAAGCCAACTTCGTTCGCAAGCTGACCCAGGCGGGCCGGTAAGCACGGAGTGCATCCGTCGATCACGATGTCTTAGTCAACGGCATCCAATCGACAACAAAGCGCCTGTCCTTCGGGGCAGGCGCTTTTCTTTTCAAATACGGTATGATCCCCCCATGCCGGAATTACCCGAAGTCGAAACCGCCCGTCGTGGTATAGAACCGCATTTGCTCGGTCAGCGCATCGAAAGACTGGTCGTTCGCGAGCCTCGCTTGCGTCTGCCGGTGCCGTCCGATTTGGCTGGGGTGCTGGCGGGGCGAGTGATCGAGGAGGTGAACCGCAGGGGCAAGTATCTCCTGATACGGGTTTCAGGAGGGACGATCATCCTTCATCTCGGCATGTCCGGGAGTCTCCGGATCGTTTCGCCGGAACGACCCGCAGAGCGTCATGATCACGTCGACCTGGTGTTGGCGAACGGCGTTGCCTTGCGTTTCACGGACCCGCGCCGATTCGGCCTGCTCGTGTGGACGACGGAAAATCCGCTAAAACATCCGCTCCTGGCGCATCTGGGGCCGGAGCCGTTGGATGCGGCCTGGGACGGTGCCGCGCTCTGGGCCGCGGCCAAGGGGAAGCGGGTCGCGATCAAGGGCATGCTCATGGATGCAAACGTCGTGGTCGGGGTCGGGAACATCTATGCGAACGAATCCCTGTTCATGGCCGGGATACACCCCGGGCGTGCCGCCGGCCGGATCTCGCTGCCGCGGTACTTGCGGCTTGCGGATGCGGTCAAGGAGGTTTTGAGCCGGTCGATTGAGCAGGGCGGAACGACCTTGCGCGATTTCGTGGCCGAGGACGGCAGGCCGGGATATTTCAGCCAGTCCTTGAAGATATACGGCCGTTCGGATCAACCCTGTCTGTCCTGCGGCGGACCGATCCGGGAAATCAGGCAATTCGGCCGGGCGACGTACTATTGCCCGGCGTGTCAGCGCTGAGTCTTAGGGCGAACAGGCCCTAGTTTGCCTTTTTGTCGCCCGGAGGCGTTTCTTTCTCCTGCCCGGCCCTGTTGATCTTGACGATCACGCCGTCCTTTTGCAGTGTCAGCGTCTCGGTTTGCGAGCTGACCTGTGAAAGATTGGCTTTGAGCTGATGATTCGCCTCGGCGAACGGGTCGAACATCAGATGGCTGACGCCCTGGACGTTCTTCAGCAACGTTTCACCGTCGGGGAAGTCCGGCGGCAGCGGCAGGACCGGGCGTTTGATGACCAGCATCGTCTTGCCGGGCCACTGGCTCATGATCAGGGTTTCATCGACGGGCGTATTCTTGATCTCGTCGACGAGCGCCAGGATCAACTGATCGACGTCGCCGAGTTGGTCGCCCTCGATACGCAGATGATGGGCCTTGTCCGCTTGCAGGAAGAGCAGGGACAGTAGGAAGCACAGGCCAAGGACGAGCCCCCGTTTGGCCATGAGTCCGTGTCCGGGAATTGCCTCGTTCGCGGCGATCAGTCCCGGTGCGCCGACGAACAGCAACGTCGCCGTCGCGACGAGCGCCCAGTCGGCGTTGCCGGCAACGAGTCCGGCGACGGAGGCGAGGACGAGCGCGGACAACATGAGGTCATTGCCCAGTTGCCGGCGAATCGGGATCAAAGCACCCAACAGGAACACTGCCGCGAGCACGGCGACGATGAGGCCGAAGTCGGTCCCCGCCAGCAGCGAACCGCTGATGGCGGATTGCAGTGCGGGCATGGGGTTATCCAGCCAGACCAGGTTGTCTCCCCATCCCATGCGCAGGATGAATTCGAAGGTGATCGCGAAGACGACGCCGATGTAAATGTGCTTCTGCTGCCGCTCATCGATCGGGTTCCGGTGCCAAGTGAGGAGCAGCGCGGCCGGGTAGGCCAGTCCCATCGGATGCAGGCTCACGACGAAGGTGATGAGCAGCAGTTGGACGAAGAACCAACCGCCCAGCGGCCGGTGGGCCTGGCGATAGCGGTGATCTAGCCAGGCGCCGACTGCGAAGGCGAGCAACAGATAAGGGCCGTTGCCGAGACTGTCGATCTGGGTCAACAATCCGGGGGCGATCAGGAACAGGCCGCTCGCGATCAACGCGGCTTCGGGGCCTACGCGGCGCTGGCTCCATCGGTAAAGGGCATAGGTGGCCAGGAAGGCCATGAGCAGCGAAAAGACCTTGGCCGCCAACAGGCTGCCGGGCCAGTAAAGTCCGAGCGGAAGGAACAGCAGACAGCGCAGGTCGGGGAGGCCGAATACGAAGACCGTACTGATCACCCGGTCCGATACCGACCAGTTCAGGAGCAGGGCGTGCGCGGCGGCCTCATCAATGCCGAAGGCGTCGAACCTAAGGCTGTCGGAAAAGAGCAGCGCGGCGCCCCAAACGACGCCTATCAGGACGGCCCAATAAGCAGGCCGCATGCGTGTCAACTGAAACCTCATTGTGTAAAAACTCCTGAGCGGACCGCTTGCGGTCGGGGTCCGTTTGGATCATCCGGCCATCGCCGGTCTAAAACCTATCTCGAAACGTCAACGCCCGCCGATGGCCGGATAGGCTCCAATATTATTTTTGCGGCGGCAAGTGTAGCACCGAACCGCCGTGTTAATTAAGGCTGGCTTGCATTTTTCATCCCGCTTCTCCAAGCTGGCGTTTTTCAACCGACCGGATCCGTTTCCCATGACCTGCCTTCGTCTCGATCAGGCCGCGCTTGCCTTCGGCCATGTTCCTCTGTTGGATCAAGCCGACTTTCAGCTTGAAGAGGGAGAGCGCGTCGGATTGATCGGGCGCAACGGCACCGGCAAGTCCAGCCTGTTGCGCGTCCTTGCCGGTGTCACCCAGCTGGACGATGGAAGGATGTGGCGCAAGGACGGGCTCACGCTTTGCTATGTGAGCCAGGAACCGGAGTTGGATTCGGAATCCTCGGTTTTCGAAGCGGTGGCCCAAGGACTCGCCGGTCTGAACACGTTGTTGTCCGAATATCACGCCCTGACTCAGCGCATGGCGGATCCCGATGCGGACCACGACGGCCTGCTCAAGGCCATGCAAACGTTGCAGGCCAAACTCGAGGCCGCCGACGGCTGGACGGCGAGCAACCGGATCGACACGGTGATCGCCCGCCTCGGTCTGGAGGCGGACGTCAAGGTCGGGGCATTGTCCGGCGGTCTCAGAAAACGCGTCGCGCTTGCCGTGGCGCTGGTTCAGGAACCGGATGTGCTGATCCTGGACGAGCCGACCAACCACCTGGATTTTTCATCGATCGAATGGCTGGAGGGGCTGCTCAAGGGATTCAACGGGGCGGTCCTGCTTGTCACGCACGATCGCCGCTTTCTCGACAACGTCGTGACCCGGATCGTCGAGCTCGATCGGGGCCGTTTACAGAGCTTCCCCGGCAATTTCACCGACTATCAGCGCCTCAAGGCAGCGATGCTGGAAAGCGAGGCCGTGGAGAGGGCCAAATTCGACAAGTTCCTGGCCCAGGAGGAGGCCTGGATCCGGCAGGGCATCAAGGCTCGCCGGACCCGCAACGAGGGCCGCGTGCGACGCCTCGAGGCCCTGCGCCGAGAACATGCCGTGCGTCGGGACCGCACCGGTTCCGTTGACATGCAGGTCGATGCCGGCGAACGCTCCGGGCGGCTCGTGGCGGAGCTCGAGCATGTCACCAAGTCATTCGGCGATCGCGTCGTGATCCGGGATTTTTCCTGCCAGATCCGGCGCGGCGACAAGGTCGGCGTGCTCGGCCCCAACGGTGCCGGCAAAAGCACGCTGCTCAAGATCATCCTGGGCGAACTCAGACCCGATTCGGGAACGGTCCGGCAGGGGACGCGACTCGAAGTCGCCTATTTCGATCAGATGCGCGCCCAATTGGACGACAACGCCACGCTCGTCGAGACCGTGAGTCCCGGCGGCGACTTTGTCGAGATCGGCGGTCGCAAACGCCACGTCATCGGCTATCTGGGCGACTTCCTGTTCGCGCCCGAGCGGGCGCGCTCGCCCGTCAAGAGCTGTTCGGGCGGGGAGCGAAACAGGTTGTTGCTGGCGCGCTTGTTTACTCAGCCGGCCAATGTCCTGGTTCTGGACGAGCCCACGAACGATCTCGACATCGAGACCCTGGAGTTGCTTGAGGATCTGCTGGTCGAGTACGAGGGAACGCTCTTCCTGGTCAGCCACGACCGGACTTTCCTCGACAACGTCGTGACCCAGGTCATCGCCTTCGAGCACGATGGCACGCTTCGCGAATACGTCGGGGGTTATGAAGACTGGCAACGGCAGAAGGCCGCGGTCGGGGCACGTGACGTTCCCCAAAAGCGGCCGCCCGAGAAAGAAGCAAAACCCGCCAAAGCCGCGCCGGCAAAGAGCGGCGTCAAGCGGCTTGACTATATGGCCCAGCGCGAACTCGACGCCTTGCCGGAGCAAATCGAGGCGTTGGAAACGGAGCAGAAAGAGATCGTTGAAGTCCTGGGCGCCGGGACGCTATATCGGGACGATCCCGAGCGTGCGAAGGCGCTGCAACTGCGGGCGGATGAGATTGAGGAGACGCTTATCCGGCTCATCGATCGCTGGGAGGAGCTCGAGCGCCGACGCGAAGGCTGAGAATGAGAACGGGTGCTTAAAGCGGATAAGCCGCTGTGCCGATAGCGGGATATGTCTTCCCTATCGGCAAAAGGTCCCGTCATGTATCCGAAAAATTACTGTTCTACCCGCCGGACATGCGCATTCGGCGCCGTTTCCGGTTTCACACTCATCGAACTGGTCATCGCGATGGCGGTTGTCGCCTTGCTCGCCGCTGTGGCCATTCCCGCATATAACGACTTTACCTCCCGGGGAAAGCTTGCCGAGGGGATGGCCAACCTGAGCAATCTGCGCCTGCAAATGGAGCAGTACTATTCGGATAACCGCACGTATCGTAACGCGGCGGGCGCCTGTGCCGTTGCCGATTTCAACGGTAATGATTTCGCATTTACCTGTCAGACGGCGAGCGCAACGACCTTCACGTGGACGGCAACCAGTCTTTCCGGCCTGGGTTCCGGCGCCTATCAGTACTCTATCGATCAAAACGGTACGCGCAAAACGCTCAAATACGACGGCGCCGCTTCGGCAAGTCAGTGTTGGGAGGTTCGCGCGGGGAAATGTTCCTGACGGAGCGGATTCGTGAACTGTGACCGACTTCCCTTTCTTGAGCGTCTTCGATTCGTAGGCTTGGGATGATGTATCAGGCGATTCGAATGAACGGGGTACGCGCGATGTGTTCGCGACTGCCGGCTCAGTGTGGTTTCACGCTGATCGAGCTTATGGTCGTGATCTCCATGGTCGCGATACTGGCGGGAATTATCGTTCCCGGCATGAGCGGCATGGTCGCGCGGAGTTCAATCAATACCGCCGAGCAAGACCTCATGCAGGCCTTTAGAACCGCCAAAAACGTGGCTCGCGATCGCAATACCTCGGTCACGATCACCCTGGTTCTGAACAGCCGGGACATCACGTTGACCTCCGCGGACGGTACGTTCAATCAGACGGTTTCGCTGCCGAGCGGCACCGCCCCCAATGCCGCCGATGCCTATGTATTTAACCCCATGGGTCTCGTTGATAAGACGGGGACCATTACCTTGACGTCCACGCGGGACAATACCCTGACGCGGACGGTCACGATTCAGACGCTGTTCGGACAGATGGAAGGGAGCAGTTAGGTGCCGATGAACCGTTTGCAAAAGCGACGTCCGGAGGCGGGGTTTACGATGATCGAGGTGCTGATCGCCCTCGTCGTGTTCGCTTTGGGCGTATTGGGCTTGTCGCAGATCACGGGCAACGCCATCGTGATCGCTTCCGATAACAACGCCAGAGCCGTGGCGCTCGATGTCGCATCACAGCAACTGGAACCGCTCTATGTGGCGGCCGGTAACGGCAACGCCGCCTTCAAGGTCGGACTGAACGCCTTCGCGGGCGGTCTGGCGGTCAACGGAAACGGCGGCCGCGACAGCTACACGATCACGATCACGCAGGCCCAAGACAGTAGCGTGCCTCCCGTGGACCTTTTGACGGACAACAATACCGCCGCCTGGGTCTCGCCGTTCAACGTTGCGGCAAGCGTGTCCTATGCCGGCCGCAACGGCACCAAGACCGCTCTGGCATCCTTCAACTTCGTTTCGACCGGGCCGTGATATGACTCAATGGCTTGCCAATCGTCCTAATGCCGCCGGCCGACGCGAGCAGGGTTTTACGCTCGTCGAGGTCATGGTTTCGGTCACGGTTGCAAGCATCCTGTCTCTGGCCGTGGTCTCGGCCTATTCGACCCAGGCCGGCACCTATATGACGCAGGGGCGCAGTAGTCAGGCCGTGGAAGACGGGCGCGAGGTCTACATGGTGCTGAACCATTTGCTCCGCCAGGCGGAAAGCAGTTCGATCGTTGTTACCCAGAACGCCGGGTCTACGGTCATAGACTTCACCGTGCCGTCCGGATATTCGATTTGGCCTAACACGACCGCGCCCTATGACAGAAATGCGATTCGCATTGCCTGGAGCGACAGCGGGGCAAATGCAAACCAAATTATGGTGTCCTCCGCGACGAGCGTCGGCGGTTTGGGCGCTGCCGCGGCGACGGCGCTGGCCGGCAGTAACTCGGGAAGCAATACACGGGTCATCGGTCTGACCATGACTGCGCTCGCACCGGCCGGCTACACGCTTACCGTGACGACCAGGGCCGGAGTCACTCCGCCCGGACAGACCGCTACCGGAACGACCTTCGACGGGCTCGTCTTACCCAGGAATTGATCATGATCCATGCGCATCGATTCGACCGAATGCCGGCGCCGCCCAAAAGCGAGCGCGGTTATATCCTGCTCCTGGTCGCCATTTTCATACTGGTTCTGATGAGCACTTCGGCCCAGTTCTTTAACCGGGTGACCGAGAACACCCGGATGTCGGGCGGCATGCGCGACAACAACGAGGCGGTGCTGCTCGCGGAAAGTGCGCTGAACCACCTCATGGGGCAGTTCGTGAACAGTCTGGACGCCAACGCAAACGGCACCGCCGACAAAACGGATGCCGGTGCGATCCAGGTCAACATGACCGATCCGTCCGGGGTGCTGATGCCCTATATGTTCTACGTCAGCACGGGCACCGCGTTGGATCAGACGACGCCAAGCTTGTTGCAGAAGGTCGCTGACGGTGAAGCCAGCAATGCCGCCGCAGCCGCCTATGCCGTACCGCGCGTCAGCAGCGGTACCGCGACCGTGCGTGTGAACAGCCTGTTCATCTCCGCTGCGATGAAGCCGATGCTTTACACGGTGAACAACAATGGTCTCCTGATCGACAGCGCCGCGGCGAATTGGAACGGCGAGGCCAATTCGAGCAAGGCCGCCGCCTGGATCGAGGTAGCGCAAACCCCGAATCAAGCCGACGCCGTCGACCTCTATGTTCAGGCGGTCGCCGAGGTCGGCAACGCGCATACCTATCTCCAGCGGTACATCGGGACCTATTTCTCAAGCGTCACGATCGGCAGCATCTCCGTTCTGGCCGAGGCCAGCAATATCCTTCGCTAGCGTGATCGGGCTGCCGGCCCGACCATTACCGTCCGCGCATACGGTGGAAGACCCAGAGCAGGGCAGCGATCACGACAATTCCGCCCATGACCTCGAGTTCGTATTTTCTGATATCGCCTAGCACCGATTCGATCGCACGACCGAAGTAGTACCCCGCCGCACCGATCGTCGTAGCCCAGATCGACGCACCGGCAATATTGAAAAGTATGAACCGTAGCGGCTTGATCTCGGTCAGGCCGACCGCAATGGGCGTAATCGTGCGCAATCCGTATAGGAAGCGAAATCCGAGCAACAGCGGAACCTGGTGACGTTCCAGGTGTTTGAGGACCTTTTGGGCGCCGGCTTGCCAGCGCGGTCGCCGGGCCAGAAGCGAGCGGCCATGGCGCCGACCGAGAAAGTAAAAGAATTGGTCGCCGGCCACGGAGCCGAGGAAGCCGCAGGCGATGACGAGCTCGAGTGAAAGATACCCCAGTTGAGCCGCCAACCCGCCGAGCATCAGGATGGTCTCGCCCTCGAAAAAGGTTCCGACGAGCAGGACCGGATAGCCGTAGTTCGTTACCCAGTCCTCAAGCATGTTCCTCCTTTCGCAGCCGGCGGCCCGTAAGCGCGGGGTTGTCCGATCATATCACGCCTCGGTACACAAGATCGGCTCGAACGTTCTCGCGCGGGATCTCAATGGGGCGCCTGGCTCCACAACGCCTCGAGCCGGCTGTCCCGCCCGCAACTGTAGCGATAGAAGCGGTACCGCAGGGGGTTCTTCTTGTAATAGTTCTGATGATAGTCCTCTGCCGGGTAGAACTTGGCTGCCGGGGTGATCTCGGTCACGATGGGATCCTTGAAAGGCTTGGTCTCTTCCAATTGCGCGAGGGACCGTTCCGCAGCGGCCTTCTGGGCGTCGTTCATGTAGAAGATCGCCGTACGGTATTGATGTCCGTGGTCGCAGAACTGGGCGTCGCGCGTCGTCGGATCGATGAAACGCCAGAAGGCATCCAACAGCTGATCGTAGCTGATCCGTGAAGGGTCAAAGGTCACCTTTACGGATTCGGCGTGCCCGGTGCCGCCCGCCGAGACCTCTTTGTAGGTCGGGTTGTCCTTGTGGCCGCCCGTATAGCCCGAGATGGTCTCTACGACGCCGGGCAGCGAGTCCATATCGGATTCGAGACACCAGAAGCAGCCTCCGGCAAAGATGGCCTGTTCGAGATGGGCCTGGTTCATGGTTTTGTCCTCAGGTTGAGCGTTGACTTGTCCCGCAAAGATGAAAAGGCCTGCCAGGAGCGCCAGAAGAACGCCCGGCGACCGCGAGGTTCGGGTAGCCGGATTCGAGGCGATGTTCCACCGTATCATGTCCGGTCCTCCCGGAAATATAGAGCGAGGCCGTTGTTGCAATACCTGAGCCCCGTGGGTTTGGGGCCGTCCTTGAACACGTGACCCTGGTGGCCGCCGCAGCGCGCGCAGTGATACTCCTTGCGCGGCAGAATTAGCCGGAAGTCCGTCTTGGTCTCGATGGCGTCGGGCAGCACGTCGAAGAAGCTCGGCCAGCCGGTGCCGCTGTCGAATTTCATGGCGGACGTGAACAGCGGCAACTCGCAGCCCGCGCAGACGTAGGTCCCCGAGCGCTTTTCGTGGTTGAGCGGGCTTGAGAACGAGGGTTCGGTATCCTCCTCGCGAAGGACGAGGTAGCGATCGTGCGGCAGCCGCCGCCGCCATTCCGCGTCCGACAGCGAGATCCGGTCCGCGCGGAGCAGTGTCTTATCCGACGCCGCTTGTAGGCGGCTCGCTCCGAGCGCCATCGTGCCGGCCATCAGGGATACAAGGGTTCGTCGTTTCATGGGGAGTTCCTCAATCGCATGAATATGTCTCTGTCGTACTCATGAGACCACTTATTCCTACTGATATTCTCAAGTAAAAATAACAATTTTGTAACAACGAACGGATGGCCCGATGTGCTGGACGTTTATCCGGGATCACCACATAATGCCGGCCTATGCTGCGCCCACTCGAATTCGCAATCGGTTTACGGTATACGCGGGCCAAACGCCGTAACCACTTCATCTCCTTCATCTCACTGGCCTCCATGCTCGGCATCACGATCGGCGTCATGGCGCTGATCACGGTCCTGTCCGTCATGAACGGCTTCGAGAAGGAGCTTCGGGCGCGCATCCTGGGTGTGGTTGCCCACGCCACGGTTTCCGGGCCGGGTAACCTGCTGGCGGGTTGGCCCGACGTCGCCAAGACGCTGCGCGATATCGACGGCGTGGCCGGCGTCGCACCCTACATCCAGGGTCAAGCCATGATGGTCAACGGCAAGCACGTCTCCGGCGGAATCATCCGCGGCGTGCTGCCGAACCTGGAAGGTGAGGTCTCCAATGTCGGCGAGAAGATGGTCAAGGGCAGCCTCGACGAGCTGCGCGCCGGAGATTTCTCGATCATCCTCGGCCGCGAACTCGCCGCCGCGCTGCGGGTCGGCGTCGGCGACAAGGTCATGCTCATTATCCCTCAGACCACGGTGACGCCGGTCGGGACCTTGCCGCGCCTGCGACGCTTTACGGTCACCGGTATCTTCGAAGTCGGCATGTACGAATATGACAGCGCGCTCGCGATCGTTCACATTGCCGACGCGGCGCGCCTCTACCAAACGAACGACGCCGTTTCCGGACTTCGTCTGCGCCTGACGGATTTGTTCGCCGCGCCGCGCATCGCCGCCGAGATCCGCAATACGCTCCCGTTCGGACATCGGGTCATGGACTGGACGCAGCAGCACGCCAATTTCTTCCGCGCCGTGCGCATGGAGAAGATGGTCATGTCCATCATCCTGTTCCTGATCGTCTCGGTCGCGGCCTTCAATCTGGTCTCGACGCTGGTCATGATGGTCACGGACAAGCAGGGCGACGTCGCCATCCTGCGCACGATGGGCGTGAGCCCCGGGAGCATCATGGCCATCTTCGTGGTTCAGGGCGCCATCATCGGTCTCGTCGGTACGCTCGCGGGCGTGTTTTTCGGGGTTGCGCTGGCCACACATATCGATACCGTGGTGCCGGCCATCGAGCAGTTCTTCGGCGTGCACTTCCTGGCCGCAGACGTCTATTACATCAGCGAGTTGCCATCGGACATGCGCTGGGAGGACGTGACCGGGATCGCCGGGATCACCTTTGCGCTCTGTCTGTTGGCGACGCTCTATCCGGCCTGGCGCGCCGCCGGTACCCATCCCGCAGAGGCATTGCGCTATGAGTGACGGGACGATCGTAAAGGCCAAGGGGCTCGGCAAGCGTTTCGGTCACGGCGACCTGGCCGTGGACGTGTTTCGCGACATCGATCTCACGATCGCCAAGGGCGAGCGGATCGCGATCATCGGTAGTTCCGGCGCAGGTAAGAGTACTCTGCTGCATCTGCTCGGCGGGCTCGACCAGCCTTCGAGCGGCGAAGTCTGGGTGGCCGGGGAACGCATGAGCGATCTGAGTCAGCGCGCCCGCGGCCGGCTGCGAAACCGCGTCCTGGGATTCGTTTATCAGTTTCATCATCTGCTGCCGGAGTTCACGGTCCTCGAGAACGTCGCGATGCCGCTGTTGATCAGGGGCACCGACGAGCGGGAGGCCAATGACAGGGCCCGGAAGCTGCTTACCGAGGTCGGCCTTCAGGCGAGACTGCGTCACAAACCCGGCGAGTTGTCCGGCGGAGAGCGCCAGCGCGCGGCGGTTGCCCGGGCGCTGGTCGGGCGACCCGCCTGCATCATGGCCGACGAACCGACGGGCAATCTCGATCATCGCAACGCGGGAGATGTCTTCGATCTCATGATGTCGCTGAATGCCGAGCAGGGCAGCAGCCTTGTGATCGTGACCCACGAGCGTTCCCTGGCGGAGCAGATGGATCGCATCCTGGTGCTCGAAAACGGCCGTCTGATCGAGGGATAGTTCGGAGCCCGAGGGCTGTGATAGCCTGAGTCCCATCCAAATAAGGAGAACGTCATGAACCGAGAAATCATTGCAACCGACGACGCCCCCAAGGCCATCGGGACTTACTCCCAGGCGGTCCGTGTCGGCGATACCGTTTACCTGTCCGGACAGATCCCGCTCGATCCCGCTACGATGGAGATGGTCTCCGACGACATGGAGGCGCAGGTCACGCGGGTGTTCGAGAACCTCAAAGCGGTCTGCCGGGCCGCGGGCGGCGACCTGTCGAACATCGTCAAGCTCAATATCTTCATGACCGATCTCGCCCATTTCGCCCTCGTCAACGAGGTCATGGCGCGTTATTTCGTGCAGCCCTATCCCGCGCGCGCCGCCGTGCAGGTTTCGGCCCTGCCGAGAGGGGCGCGCATCGAGATGGACGCCGTTATGGTGGGAGGATAGGGCGCCCCGATCTTTCGCATCGGGGGAGTCCTTACGCCAACCCGTGCCTGACGCCATAGAGTCGGTCATCCAGGCCCCGGGACTCGCGTCGTTGCGCGGCGTAGGGCCGCGGCTCGAAGAGCGGCTTGCCCGCATGGGCTTGATCACCATCTCGGATCTGCTGCTGCATCTACCCCTGCGCTATCAGGACCGTTGTCGTCTCGCGGAACGCGGAGCGTTGTTGGATAGCGCCGAGGTATTGATTCGCGGTCGTGTCTGCCAGGCCCAGCCCGGCGTCGGCAGGCGCCGCGCCCTGGTCGCCGTGATCGAGTGCGACGGGTTCCTGTTGACGCTGCGCTTCTTTCATTACCACCCTGGACTGACGGCGCGCCTGACCGTCGGCACCCATGTTCAGTGTTTCGGTCAGGTGCGCCTCTCTCTATCGGGTTTCGAGATGGTCCACCCTGAATTCGAGTGCTTCGATCCTGCCGATCCGCCCGTGCTGGCCGATCATCTGACCCCTGTCTATCCAAGCGTCGCCGGTTTGCATCAAGCCGTCATTCGCCGCCTTGTCGACCAGGCGATCGCCTGGATCGGCGGGAAGGCCGATGACGAGTTGCCGTCGGCGCTGTTCGGCGATCCGGACTGGCCCGGCTTCGTCGAGGCCGTGAAACTGTTGCATCATCCGCCCGCCGGGAGTCGCGCCGAGGCATTGTTGAGCGACACTCATCCCGCACGCCTGCGTCTGGCCTGCGAGGAACTCGTCGCGCATCAGTTGGCCTGCCGCCGTCTGCGGCGCCGGGCGGCGATTTGGACCGCGCCCGCGATCCGGGGCGGACACGCACTCTGGGATCGTTTCGCCGAAGGGCTGTCGTTCGCACTGACCGGGGCGCAACAGCGGGTCATCGAAGAGATCAAGGATGATCTCGCAAAGGAACAGCCCATGCACCGGCTCGTGCAGGGCGACGTGGGATCGGGGAAGACCGTGGTTGCGGCGGCCGCCGTCGTGCACGCAGTATCCAGCGGTTATCAGGTGGCCATCATGGCGCCGACCGAGTTGCTCGCCGAGCAGCACCTGCGCAACTTCCGCCATTGGCTGGAACCGCTCGGTATCGAGGTGGGTTGGCTGTCGGGCCGGGTGACCGCAAAGCAGCGTACGGCGGTCGCGGATGTCCTGGCGGACGGTTCCCTGCCGGTCTTGGTCGGGACCCACGCCTTGTTCCAGGAAGGTCTCACGTTCGCCAGGCTCGGGCTCGTCGTCATCGATGAACAACATCGTTTCGGCGTCCAGCAGCGTCTTTCCCTGCTGGAGAAGGGACGTGATTGCGGTACGAGTCCGCACCTGTTGATCATGACCGCGACGCCGATCCCACGCACGCTCATGATGACGGCTTATGCGGATCTCGATTGTTCGGTCATCGACGAACTGCCGCCCGGTAGAAAACCCGTGGAGACAGTGGTACTGTCCGTAGCGCGCCGCGACGAGATCCTCGCCCGCGTGCGCAACGCCTGCGTCGGAGGGAGGCAAGTCTATTGGGTCTGCACGCTGATCGAGGCCAACGAGCTGCTACAATGCCAGGCGGCCGAGGACAGCGCAAAGGAGCTGACCGCCGCCTTGCCGAAGCTTCGCGTCGGGCTTATCCACGGTCGGCTCAAAGGCGACGAGAAGGCCGCCGTCATGGCGGATTTCCGGGCCGGCGAGATCGACGTCCTGGTCGCGACGACGGTGATCGAGGTGGGCGTCGACGTGCCCAATGCCAGCGTCATGATTATCGAGAACGCCGAACGGCTCGGTCTTTCGCAACTGCATCAGCTGCGCGGGCGGATCGGGCGCGGCGACGCGCGCGGCGTTTGCGTGCTGCTCTATCAACCGCCCTTGTCCGAGCAGGGCCGCGAACGGCTCGCGGCGATGCGCGAGACCCATGACGGTTTCGAGATCGCCCGCAGAGACCTCGAGCTGCGCGGTCCCGGCGAGCTGTTGGGCAAGCGCCAGGCGGGCTACGTGCGCTTCAAGGTCGCCGACTTGGTCCGCGACCAGGGCATGATCCGGCACGCGAGCCGGATCGCCGGCGAGGTCGAGGGGCATCATGAGGACCGAATACCGTCGCTGCTGGGCCGTTGGCTGGGCGACGCCCTACAATATCGCGCCATATGAGGCCCTTGGCCTCAGGCGAACTCATTGGGTTGGAAGTGACTGGAAACACGACATTGTTGGCGGAGCGCGACGATAACGCGGACCTTTCGTTCGAACGGGTGGCCATGCCTTCGCTCGCGGCGGAACGTGCCGACTGGCTGCTGGACGAATCGTCGCTGACCCGCCGCTTGCGCGCGCAAGCCGGGGGCGATTTTCGCGTACGCGTGCTGGGACAGGGGCGGCGCCGTCTGCTGCCGGAGGAGTGCGATCTGCTGAAGATTCCGCGGCGCGAGAACGCCATCGTGCGCGAGGTGCTGCTGTGTTGCCGGGGGCGCCCCTGGGTGTTCGCGCGGACCGTCATCCCGCTGGCGACCGTGCGCGGCCCACAGTGGCGGCTGACCCGTTTGCGCAGTCGTCCCTTGGGCGAAGCGCTGTTTACCGATCGCAGGGTCACGAGGGGCGCCTTGACGCCGGTCCACGTCCTGCCCGGGCAGCGCCTGCATCGCATCGTGGGTCCGGCGAGCGAAAACCAAGCCCTGTGGGGGCGGCGTTCCCTGTTTTGGTATCCCGGCAACAAACCGCTGCTCGTCACTGAGCTTTTCCTGCCTCAGATGTGGCGTGCGTTGGCGGAGGTTCGGCGTGGCGACTGAGTCCGTCGCGACGCCCCGGCCCGCGTTGAGGGATTGGCTCCAGCTGACGCGGCTGCATCGGCCGATCGGGATCTTCCTGCTGCTTTGGCCGACGCTGTGGTCGCTCTGGATCGCCTCCGAGGGACATCCCGATTGGCATGTCTTTGCCGTCATGGTGCTCGGCGTGGTCCTCATGCGCTCGGCCGGCTGCGTCA
The DNA here is from genome assembly GCA_016124415.1 of Gammaproteobacteria bacterium. GTDB lineage: Bacteria > Pseudomonadota > Gammaproteobacteria > SZUA-140 > SZUA-140 > RI-283. The sequence goes on from WGNS01000045.1 coordinate 34,759, forward strand.
TCAACGACTATGCCGATCGCGATTTCGACCCCCACGTCGCGCGCACCGTCGATCGTCCCATCGCCGCCGGGCGGATCAGCCCCAAGCAGGCGCTCCTGTTCTTCGCGGCGCTTTGCCTGATCGCCTTCGGCCTCGTGCTGACGCTGAATCTCCTGACGATCGGGCTGTCGTTCGCGGGTCTTTTGCTGGCGGTGATCTATCCCTTCATGAAGCGGTATACCTATTTGCCGCAGGTCTTCCTGGGCGCCGCTTTCGGCTGGGCGATCCCCATGGCCTACGCCGCGCAGACGGGGACCGTGCCGAACGTCGCCTGGCTGTTGTTCATCGGCAACGTGCTTTGGTCGACGGCGTACGACACCATGTATGCAATGACCGATCGCGAGGACGATCTGCGCGTCGGGGTCAAATCGACGGCCATTTTGTTCGGCGACGCCGATCGCACGATCATCGGCATCATTCAGGCACTGGTGCTCATCGATCTCGCCGTCGTCGGCCATCAGGCCGGCTTATGGGGCGGGTATTTCGTCGGTCTGCTATTGGCGGCCGGCCTCATGGCTTATCAGCAGTATCTGATCCGCGACCGGGTGCCGGAGGCCTGCTTTCAGGCCTTCCTGAATAACAACTGGTTCGGTGCGGTGGTGTTCTTCGCCATCGCGTTGGGTTACATTTAAACGCTTTGGCCCGGCGGCGCGGGTGCGACCCCGGCCGTTTGGTATTGAGACAGAATCTTACGGTATGGCGGCGGATATCGCGTTACCGCAAATAATGCAGGAAAAAAACACATGTTAATCGCTTCGCTGGCGGTCATAGCGGGTTTTGCCTTCCTCGCCTGGGGGGCCGACCGATTCGTCGAGGGCTCGTCGGGGATCGCCCGCTGCCTTGGCGTTTCGCCGCTGATCATCGGATTGACCATCGTCGGTTTCGGCACCTCCGCGCCCGAGTTGCTCGTATCGGGCATCGCGGCGTGGGACGGGCGTGCCGCGCTGGCGGTCGGCAACGCCATTGGTTCCAACATCACGAACATCTCCCTGGTACTCGGCATCACGGCGCTCGTGCAGCCGCTCGTCGTGGGCTCGGGCATTCTGAGGCGCGAACTTCCGGTACTGCTGCTGATCATGGTCTTTGCGCTCGGGCTCGTCTTCGACGGTTTCCTGAGCCGGACCGACGGCCTGATCCTGGTCTTAGGCCTGTTCGCCATGATCGCCTGGATCGTCTGGCTGGGCGTGCAGGGACGCGGCAGTCACGACGCCATCGAGGACGAGTTCGCCGAGGAGATCGAGGAAACGCCCTCGATCAGTCTCGGCAAGGCCGGCCTGTTGGCGTTGGGCGGGCTCGTGCTCATGTTCGTGAGCTCGCGCGTGCTCGTCTGGGGCGCCGTCGAAATCGCTACCTATTTCGGCATGAGCGAGCTCGTGATCGGCCTGACGGTCATCGCTTTGGGCACGAGCCTGCCCGAGCTCGCCGCCAGCGTGGTCAGTGCCATGAAGAACGAACACGATATCGCGCTCGGCAACGTCATCGGCTCGAACATGTTCAATCTGCTCGGGGTCATGGCGCTGCCCGGTCTGATCTCGCCGGGGCCGCTGGCCGACGGTATCCTATCCCGCGACTATCCGGTCATGCTGGCGTTGACCGTTGCGCTCATCCTCATGGCCTACGGCTTGCACGGCAAAGGCCGGGTCACGCGGCTCGAGGGCGGATTTTTGGTGATGACGTATATCGCCTATATGTATTGGCTGTATCTGACGAGCGGCACGGGAGGTTCATGATGCCCAAGAATCGAAAGGAGAGCATGGCGGATCAGGACGAAAACACACGTCTGTGCGAACTCGGGCGCGCGGTCGTCGACCTCGAGATGAAGGCCATCGCGGATGCGCGAGCCTGTATCGACGAGCGTTTCGCCGAGGCCTGCAATTACATGCTGAATTGCAAGGGGCGGGTGGTCGTGCTCGGTATGGGGAAGTCCGGCCATATCGGCGGCAAGATCGCGGCCACGCTGGCCAGTACGGGAACGCCGTCGTTCTTCGTCCATCCCGGCGAGGCGAGTCACGGCGACCTCGGCATGATCGTCGCCAGCGACGTCGTCATGGCGATCTCGAATTCCGGCGAGACCGAGGAACTGTTGACCATCCTGCCGTTGATCAAGCGCCTTGGCGTGCCGCTGATCACGCTGACCGGCAATCCCCGTTCGACATTGGCCCGTTCGGCCACGGTCAATCTCGACGTCGGTGTCGAACAGGAGGCCTGTCCGCTGGGGTTGGCGCCGACATCGAGCACCACCGTGACGCTCGTGATCGGCGACGCGCTCGCGATCGCGCTGCTCGAGGCCAGGGGCTTCACGGCCGACGACTTCGCCCGCTCGCATCCGGGCGGGCGGCTCGGTCGCCGCCTGCTGTTGCTGATACGCGACGTCATGCACACGGGGGATCGTATCCCCAAGGTTTCCATGACGGCCTCGTTGCGCGACACGCTGCTCGAGATGACTGCGAAGGGATTGGGCATCACGACCGTCGTCGACGAAGGCGGTCGCTTGCAGGGGGTCTTCACGGACGGCGATCTGCGTCGCATGCTCGACGCCCGGGTCGATGTCCACGACGGACGGATCGCCGACGTCATGGTCCGTAATTGCAAGACGGTTTCCGACGATATGTTGGCCGCGGAGGCGCTGCAGATCATGGAGCGTCACAAGGTCAACGCTCTGCCCGTACTCGATCGGGACGGTCAGCTCGTCGGCGTGCTGAACATGCATGATCTGCTGCGCGCGGGCGTGGTATAGCGTTTCGAGAGCTGAACGAGAGCGCCGGGAGGGGCAAGATGGGGGACGAGAAAATATCCGGGGAATTGTTGGCGCGCGCCGCAGCGGTCCGCCTGGTCATCTTCGACGTCGACGGCGTCCTGACCGACGGCGGGCTCCATTTCGATCAAGAGGGCCGCGAGCATAAGGTCTTCAACTCGCGTGATGGGCACGGTATGAAGATGCTCATGGAAAGCGGCGTCGAGATCGGCATCATCACGGGACGGACCTCCGTCGCGGTCAGTCGCCGCATGGAAGGTTTGGGTGTTCGCCATCTCTATCAAGGGCAGCAGGACAAGGTCCCCGCCTACGAGGAGCTGTCGGCAAGGCTCGGTCTGAAGCCGGAGCAGGTGGCCTACGTAGGCGACGATGTCGTCGATCTGCCCATCATGTGCCGGATCGGTCTTCCGGTGGCCGTGGCGGATGCGCACGAGTTGGTTCGGGAAACGGCTGCGTGGACGACGCCCAATCCCGGGGGGCGGGGTGCCGCGCGCGACGTCTGCGAATTGATTCTGAAGGCCGGAGGCGTGCTCGACGACCTTTGGGCTCGGTATCTCGGGAAGGCCTGACGGCACGCGCATGAGGTTCCGCTGGCACCGACGCTACGGGATCGCACTCCTGATCCTGGCTTTCGTTTTGAGCTGGCGTATTTCCCGGACGTCGCAGGAAGAGGCGACGGTCAAGGTGCAGGATACTTCGGTCAGCACGGACTATTATCTGAAACGTTTCAAGGCGACGCAGGTCGATCTGACGGACCACGGACGATACACACTGACCGGCGAGGAAATGCTACACTTTGCCGGAGCCGAAGGCCTGGCGACGCTCAAACGCCCACATATCCGTTACACGAAGGAAGGTGACGCGCCCTGGACCGCCGATGCCTTGAATGGCGTGCTGCTCGAGCAGGACCAACGGGTACGGCTTCAGGATGACGTCAGGATCGATTATACGGGCGGCGAAAAGCACGAGCGTCTGACGATATACAGCGACAATATGGAGTTTCTGATACCGGATTCGTTCGCCGAGACCCGCGATGCCGTTCGCATAGAGCAGCCCGAAGGCGAGACGCGCGCCGTCGGTCTCCAGCTCGATTTGCAGAATCGCCGTATGACGCTGATCTCGGACGTCAGGAGCCGATACCTTTTAAACGATCATGTTCATGAATGATGCTCTAGATCCGTACCGGAGCCGGGTTTCTTCGGCCGCTCCAATGGCGCGCGCGTCGTGACGGGCGGTTCCGTGTTCGCGCGTTTCGCTGTGATCAAGCGGTGGGGCATCGGCATCGCGTTCGTCGGGTTGTGCTGTCTGTCTTCCACGGCGCTGGCTTTGAAGATCGATCGTCAGGCGCCCGCCAATCTAGCCGCCGACCGAGTCGATATCGATGAGGTGAAACGCGTCAGCACCTACAGCGGGTCGGTCCATCTGTCCCAGGGCAGCCTGAATTTGTGGGCGGACGTCGTGGTCGTCCAGCGGGATGAGAGCGGCGTCCAGTTCATCGACGCCACGGGGCAGCCCGCGCGCCTCACGTTGCGTTTCGACGGCGATAAAGAGGATGCCCGTTTGCGGGCGGGCAATATTCGCTACTTCCCTTCCAGCGGCCATATCGAACTCACCGGAGACGCCTACATGTGGCGCGAGGGCGACGAGTTTTCGGGATACAGTATTACTTACGACGAAACGGACGATAAGGTCATCGCGCATAGCGACACCACCGGGAAGGGCCGGGTCAAGGCCGTTATCCAACCCCAGGCAGAGGAGTGATGGCGGCGGACGAGTCAACTTCGGCATGTCTGGCCGTGCGCGAGATCTCGAAGTCCTTTCGTTCCAGGAAGGTAGTTGACCGTGTTAGTCTGACGTTGCGCGGCGGCGAGGTTGTCGGGCTTCTGGGCCCGAACGGTGCGGGCAAGACGACGACATTCTATATGATCGTAGGCTTGATTCCCTGCGACCAGGGCGTCATCGAGGTCAATGGGCAGGACGTGACACACAAGCCGATGCACGTTCGCGCGCGCATGGGTGTTGGGTATCTGCCGCAGGAGGCTTCGGTGTTCCGGCGACTGACCGTGGCCGAAAACGTCATGGCGATCTTGCAGACACGCAAGGATTTGGATGTGGACGCCAAGGCGCAACAGTTGGAAGAACTCCTTGACGCGCTGAAGGTTGAGCACTTGAGGGACCATCTCGGCATGAGCTTGTCCGGAGGCGAGCGGCGGCGCGTCGAGATCGCCCGGGCGTTGGCGATGCGGCCGCGATTCATCCTGCTCGATGAGCCCTTTGCCGGTGTGGATCCGATTTCCGTTTTGGAGATTCAGGGGATCATCCGATATTTGAGCGAGATCGGGATCGGGGTGTTGATCACCGACCACAATGTTCGCGAGACCTTGGGCAGCTGTCAGCATGCCTATATCGTTAACGCCGGAAAGGTTATCGCTACAGGCACGCCGGATGAAATCCTTGCGGACCGCCAGGTCAGAGAGGTCTACCTGGGGCAACACTTCCGCTTGTGACGCGATCGGTATTCAAGCTTTTTTGATGGGGATACAGGATTGCCCTGAGTCTGACAGGCTCCTAGAATGGGCGGCAAGTCCTACGGGAATTGATTGAACGATAGATGAAACAATCTCTGCAACTCAAGATCGGCCAACAATTGGCCATGACTCCTCAGCTGCAACAGGCCATTCGCCTGCTGCAGCTGTCTGCGCTTGATCTGACCGCGGAGATTCAGGAAAACCTCGAATCCAACCCGATGTTGGAGATCGACGAGGAAGGGCACGAGCAGGAAGGCGAGAAGGGCCAAGAGGTATCCGGCGAGGGCGAGCACGAGCGAGTCAACGGCACCGAGCTTCGGGAGGAACAGATGGTCTCCGCCCCCGACGCGGAAACCGCGGCGGACAGCGCGATGGAGATGAACGGCACGTCCGAGGACATGCCGGTCGACAGCAGCTGGGAAGACGTCTACGAAAGCATCTTGCCGCCTTCGTCGTCCGCACAGGCGGGCGAAGGCGATGATCGTGATCTGGATGCGATGAACAGTCCCGACACGTCCTTGCGCGATCACCTGATGTGGCAATTGCAAATGACTTCGGTGAGCGATCGCGATCGCTCGATCGCCATGGCCATCATCGACGACATCGACGAGCGCGGTTATTTGACGACGCCGCTCGAAGAGATTCGCGCCGATGTGTCCGGCGACGATGAGATCGGGATGGACGAGGTCATGGCGGTATTGCACCTGGTCCAGAATTTTGATCCGGTCGGCGTCGCGGCCTGTGACCTTGCCGAATGCCTCCACCTGCAGTTGCAACAAAAGCCCGCGGATACCCCCTGGCTTCGACAGACCTGTGAACTGGTGCGGAACCATCTCGATCTGGTCGGACGCCGCGATTACAAGACCCTGATGTCGAAACTCGGTTGCGACGAGGAAGGTCTGCGCGGCATGTTGAACCTGTTGCAGACGCTGAACCCAGCCCCCGGCGAGCAGATCGCCTCGCCGAAGACCGAATACATCGTGCCCGACGTCTATGTCTTCAAGGGCAACGGCGCCTGGCGGGTCGAGCTCAACCTCGAGGCGATCCCGAGGATCCGCATCAACAGCAGTTACGCCTCGCTTGTACGCCAGGTCGAAAGTCCCAGCGACAACGAATACATGCGTCAACAGCTTCAGGAGGCGCGCTGGTTCGTGAAGAGCATCCAGAGTCGCAACGAGACCCTGCTTCGAGTGGCTCGGTTCATTGTCGATTTTCAGCAGAATTACTTCGAATTCGGCGAGGAGGCGATGCGGCCCATGGTGCTCGCGGATGTTGCCGAGGCCGTGGAGATGCACGAGTCCACGATCTCGCGCGTGACGACGCGCAAATACATGCATACGCCGCGTGGCATATTGGAGCTCAAATATTTCTTCTCCAGCCACGTCTCTACCTCGAGTGGCGGCGAGTGTTCCGCGACCGCCATCCGGGCCGTGATCAAAAAACTGATCGCAGCCGAAGACAGCAGGAAACCACTGAGTGACAGTAAGATTACGGCCATGTTGAGGGCGCAGGGTATCAATGTCGCCCGGCGTACCGTGGCCAAATATCGAGAGGCGATGTCCATCCCGACATCGAGCGAGAGACGGCAAATGCTGTAAGTTGTCGATCGCTCGCAAGACGGACCGTCGCCGTTGAAGGAAAGGTCTATATGAAGACGTTAATCAATAAAGCAAGAATTTCGTGTCAACGTGAAATCTCCAGCAAGAAACGCGCGCTGGAGATCTTGAGCGAGTTGCTCGCCGTCGACGGCAGTAGCTTGAGCGCGACCGAGATATTCTTTTGTCTCCTCGAACGCGAGCGTCTCGGCAGTACCGGGCTCGGGCACGGGGTAGGCATTCCCCACGGTCGGATCAAGGGACTGACGACGGCCAAGGCGGCGTTGCTTTGTCTACAGCGGGGCGTCGATTACGACAGCGTGGTGGACAATCAGCCGGTCGACATCATCATGGCCCTGCTTTTTCCGGAAGAATGCAGCGACCAGCATTTGAACATCCTGGCCAACGTCGCCAAGCTGTTCCATGACGAGGAGCGTTGTGCCCGCATCCGCGCGGCTACGACTCCGGATCTGGTCTACGAAGAGCTGCTCGGCGAGCAGATCGTCGATTTTCTGGACGATTCCACTCAGTCACAAGTCGGTAGCTAGGAGTCACCCGTTCGATTATGACCAAGACCCAGTTGACCGCCGGCTCCGTCTACCTGCACCACGAGCAGCGGTTGGGTTTGCAATGGGTTTCCGGTCAGGCCGGCGCGGACCGGCCTTTGTTTGCCGATTCGGTTTCGGAGTCCGCGAGCGAAGTCGCCAGGGGGGCGCTGGTCGGGCACATGAACCTGATCTATCCGAACCGGATTCAGGTATTGGGGCGCGTGGAGCAGGATTATCTCTCCCGGCTCGGCAAGAACTCGCGATCCGACGCACTCACGCTGCTGTTCGGTGCCGTGCCTGCCATGATCATCGTTTCCGACGGCGAAACCGTCGGCCGCGATCTGATCGATTACGCCGACCGGTCGGGGACGCCGTTGTTCCAGTCGTCGTTATCCACGGCGCAGCTCATCACCTTTTTGCAGTATGCGCTTTCCGAAGCGGTCGCGGACACCACCTTCGTTCACGGCGTGTTCATGGAGATCCTCGGTATCGGCGTGCTGTTGACTGGTGAGAGCGGGATCGGCAAGAGCGAACTCGCGCTCGAGCTGATCAGCCGCAACCATCGCCTCGTGGCGGACGACGCGCCCGAGTTCCATCGCGTCGCGCCCGACATCCTGCGCGGGGTTTGCCCGGGCGTGCTCAGAGGCTATCTCGAAGTGCGCGGTCTCGGCGTCTTGAACATACGCGCCATGTTCGGCGACAGCGCGATCAAGACCGCCAAGCGACTGAGTCTGGTCATCCATCTGCAACGCATGTCCGGCGAGGAGCTCGCCAAGGTCGATCGTCTTTGGGGCAGCCGCCAGAAACGCGTCATCCAGGACGTGGAAATCGATCAAATCACGATTCCGGTGGCGCCCGGACACAACATGGCCGTTTTGGCCGAGGGCGCGGTACGTAACCATATCCTGCTCGACAAGGGATACGACGCCGTACAGCATTTCATCGATCGCCAGGCAAAAACGCTCAAGGGTGATTCGGTATGAGGTTCTTGGTCATAAGCGGACTGTCCGGTTCCGGAAAGAGTATTGCGCTGCAGTCGCTCGAGGATCTGGACTACTATTGTGTAGACAATCTGCCGCTCAATCTTCTGCTGGCGTTCGCGCAAACCCTCATGACGGCGGACCGGCTCGGTCACGAGTCGGTCGCGGTCGGTATCGATGCCCGCAACCTGAGCAGCGACATGGGCGATTTTCCCGGCATCATGGAGGAGATCCGCAAACTCGGCTTCGAGTGCGAGGTCATCTTTCTCGAGGCCGGAGACGGCGTTCTCAAGAAGCGTTTCAGCGAGACCAGGCGCAAACACCCGCTGACGGACGAACACACGTCCCTCGGCGAGGCCATCAAGGCGGAGCGCAAGCATCTTGAACTGATCGAAAAATGCGCGGACATCCGTATCGATACCAGCCTCAGCAACGTCCATCAGTTGCGCGCCTTGATCCGGGATCATGTCCGCATCGGCACCAAGGCCCAGTTATCGCTCCAATTCATGTCCTTCGGATTCAAGCAGGGCGTGCCCGGCGACGTCGACTTCGTCTTCGACGTGCGCTGTCTGCCCAACCCCTATTGGGATCCCAAACTCAGGACGTTGCGCGGAACCGATCAGCCCGTCATCGATTTTCTGAACGTCCAGGCCAGCGTCAATCAGATGTTCGAGGATCTTTCCGGATTCCTGCAGCGTTGGATCCCGGCGTTCGACAAGGAAAACCGCAGTTACCTGAGCGTCGCCATCGGCTGCACGGGCGGCCAGCACCGTTCGGTCTATCTGGTCGAGCGCCTGGAGGCGCATTTTCGCTCCCAGAACAAACACGTCATCGTCCGCCACAGGGATATGCAATGAGCGTAGGCGTGCTGTTGGCGATGCATCGGGGCATGGGCGAGGCCATGCTCGCGACCGTCAGCGAGATCTTCGGCAGGACGCCCGACAACGTTCGCGTGGTTTCCGCCGACTCCGACGACACGATGACCTTGGCGCGCAACCTCCAGGAAGCATTGGCCGAGGTGGATCACGGCGACGGCGTCGTCATCCTGAGCGATCTTTATGGCGCGACGCCGTGCAACGTCGCGGTCCGGATCGGCCGCGAGGCCAACGTGCCGGTGCTGACAGGCGCCAATCTGCCGATGCTGATCCGTTTGCTGAACTATCCCGACCTCGAACTGCCGGCCGTGCTCGACAAGGTCAGTCACGCCGGTCGCGATGCGGTCATGCTGATTCGTCCGGGGTTCGATCCCGAGGGCGTTGACTGAGGTGTTGACGATGGTATACCCGAACATGATGATCCGGAGGGAAAACGGTTAGATGCAGACGGCCAAAGTCAAGATCGTCAATCGGCTCGGGCTGCACGCGCGCGCCGCGGCGAATTTCGTCTCTCGGGCCTCTGCACATCCCTGTGACGTTCGGCTCCAGCGCGGAGGTCGTCACGTCAACGGCAAGAGCATCATGGGCGTCATGATGCTCGCGGCCGCCTGTGGCATGGAGATCGAGATCGTCACCGAGGGTGAGGGCGAGGAGTTGGCCATCGAGGATTTGTGCGAACTTGTGGCGAACGGTTTTGGAGAAATATAGATGTGTGAGGTGGGCGACGCATGACTCTGGTCCTCGGCGGCACGCCGGTCTCCCGCGGTATCCTGATCGCGCCTGCGGTCGTGCTTCAGCGCGACCGGCTGGACGTGCGCGAGGTCCGGATTCCGCCTGAGGCCGTGGCCGGCGAGGTTTCGCGTTACGAAAAGGCGTTGCGTGAAACGCACAAGCAACTCCGCGCGATCCGCAAGCGTATTCCTTCCCAAACGCCGGACGAGATCGCGGCATTTATCGACGCTCATCTCCTGATGCTGGCCGACAAGGCCCTGTCCGACGTCCCGGTCAAAACGATCACCGAGCAACATTGCAACGCCGAGTGGGCTTTGCAATTGCAGCGTGACGGTCTGGTCGCGGTCTTCGATGCGATGGACGATCCCTATCTGAGAACCCGCCGGGACGACGTCGACTACGTCGTGCATAAAATCCTACAGAACCTCCTGAACATTTCGGGCAACCAGTACAAGGACCCGGACGGTCGGTTGGCGAGCTGTATTTTGATCACCGACGATATATCGGCCGAAGAGGTCATGACGTTCCACGGTATGGGCGTGGCCGGACTCATCACCGAACAGGGCGGCGCGCATTCGCATGCCGCGATCCTGGCGCGCAGTCTCGGCATACCGGTCGTGGCGGGCGCGCATTGGGCGCGGCGTTATCTGCGCGACGGCGATACGATCGTGCTCGACGGCTTGCGCGGACTGATCCTGGCGTCGCCGTCGGAGGTCGAGCTCGATTATTTCCGGCGCCGGCAGTCCGAGATCGTGGACTATGTCCGCCGCCTGGATGTCGTGCGCTCCGCGCCGGCCCTGTCCATGGATGGTTGCACCATCAGACTCATGGCCAACGTCGAACTGCCTGAGGACATCCAGGCTGCCGAAGAGGTCAACGCCGAGGGCATCGGCCTTTACCGTACGGAGATACTCTACCTCCAGCAGACGTCGGTTCCCGAAGAGGAATTCCAGTATCTGATCTACAAGGACGCCGCGCGCATCCTCAACGGCAAGCCACTGACGATCCGCACCCTGGATTTGGGCGGAGACAAATGTCTGCGCGACAACGAAGAGGCGCAGGCGAATAAATGCAATCCCGCTCTCGGCCTGCGCGCCGTGCGGCTGAGCCTGCGCGAGCAGGATGCGTTTGCCCATCAGTTGCGCGCTATTCTGCGAGTTTCCGCCGAGGGCCCGGTGCGTTTGATGCTGCCGATGCTGACCTCGCTCGAGGAGCTGTTCCGGATCAAGACGTTGCTCGACGAGCAGCGCCAGATCCTCCGCGCGCGCGGCGTGCCGTTCGATGAACACATGCAGGTCGGCGGCATGATCGAAGTGCCGGCTGCCGCGATCATCGCCGATCAGTTCGCGCGCCATCTGGATTTTCTGTCGATCGGCACCAACGATCTCGTGCAATACACGCTGGCCGTGGACCGCATGGACGAGGACGTCGACTATCTGTACAACCCGCTGCATCCTTCCGTGCTGCGTCTGCTCAAGATGACGATCGACGCGGGGCGCAAGGCGGGGATACCGGTGGCCATGTGCGGCGAAATTGCGGGCGATACCCGATTTACGCGACTGCTGCTCGGGTTGGGGCTGCGGGAATTCAGCATGTACCCGGCGACCTTGCTCGAGGTCAAGGACGTGATCGCGCACAGCGATATCGCCCATTTGGAACAACGCCTGCAGGTGCTCGATCAACTCGCGACGGCCGAAGAGGTGCTGTCCTTCGTCGCGAGCCTCAATGCCGAGTCCTGATCTCCGCCGCCTGTTTTCGGGCGCATAGACCTTCCCTGACGCGGCTACGCGCGTGGCGCGTTCGACAGGCCACGCAACATAGCATAAACTGCGACGTCGTCTTACCGGTGGTCCCATCCTGCGTGGCGCCGCCGCTATAGATACATGACTTAGGGTTCGGGGATCTCCGCTCGATCGAGGGCTCCCTTTGGCGCTCCAGGAGTAAGAGATGTCGCTTTCGGTCGCAGGCAAAGAGACTCACGAACGTCGTCTACACGCGTTCAAGCACGCCCTGGAACAGGGTGCGCTCTCGAACCTGCGCCAGATGATCAACGGTCTCCACCCGGCCGAGGTCGCCCATCTTCTGGAATCCTTCCCCGTCGAGGAGCGCGAGCTGCTCTGGGAAATGGTCGACCCGGAGAAGGACGGCGACGTCCTGCTCTACGTCAACGACGAGGTGCGCGCCAGCCTGATCCGAGAGATGGGCCATCAGGAGCTCGTTGCCGCCGCCGAAGGTCTCGACACCGACGACCTCGCCGATTTTCTTCAGGACCTGCCCGACGTCGTCATCAAGGAGGTCCTGCAGTCCCTCAACGATCAAAACCGCCAGCGTCTCGAGTCCGTCCTCTCCTATCCGGACGACACGGCCGGCGGCCTCATGAACACCGATACGATTACGGTTCGCCCCGACGTGACGCTGGACGTGGTCCTGCGCTATTTGCGCATGCGGAGCGAGTTGCCCGAGGCGACGGACCGGCTCTACGTCGTCGATCGCGGTGACCGCTATCTCGGCGCGCTGTCCCTGTCGGCCCTGCTGACGAGACCCGAAGACCAGATCGTCGCCCAGGTCATGGACCGCGGCATCAACGCCATTCCGGCGCATTTGTCCGAGCGCGAGGTCGCGAGCCTGTTCGAAAAGCGCGACCTGGTGTCCGCGCCCGTGATCGACGAGCAGGGCAAGCTCATCGGCCGTATCACCGTCGACGACGTCGTCGACGTCATCCGCGACGAGGCCGACCACTCGCTCATGAGCATGGCCGGTCTGGACGAGGAGGACGACATGTTCGCGCCGGTCATGGTCAGCGCCAGGAGTCGCGCGATCTGGCTCGGCATCAACCTGGCCACGGCCTTCCTGGCGTCCTGGGTCATTGGTTTGTTCGAGAACACCCTGAGCCGGTTCGTCGCGCTCGCGGTCCTGATGCCGATCGTGGCCAGCATGGGCGGCATCGCCGGCAGCCAGACGCTGACGCTTGTGATCCGTGGACTCGCATTGGGCCGCGTGGGTTCGGCGAACGCCCGCCGTTTGCTCTTCAAGGAGCTTGCCGTGGGGCTGTTGAACGGGCTGCTGTGGGCCTTGGTCGTGGCTGCGATCGCGATCCTCTGGTTCGACGACTACCGGATCGGCGCGATTATCGGCACCGCTATCGTCGTGAACCTGCTGTTTGCCGCCTTCTCGGGGGCGGTGATTCCCTTGTTGCTGCGCCGCTTCGGCGCCGACCCGGCACTCGGCGGCAGCGTCATGCTGACGACCGTGACCGACGTAGTCGGCTTCATGGCCTTCCTCGGATTAGCGACGATCTTCCTTCGCTGAGGCGCGGATCAGCGCCTTGAGCTCGCCAAGGGCCGTCTTGAAGTCGTCATTGATGACGCAATAGTCGTATTCACCGGCGTGCGACATCTCTTCGTCCGCCTGGCGCATCCGTCGTGCGATGACGGCCTCGTCATCCTGTCCGCGTGAACGCAGGCGTTCCTCGAGTACGGCCTTCGACGGTGGGTTGATGTAGATCGTGACTGCGTCCGGGCACATTTTCCGTACCTGCTGTGCGCCCTGCCAGTCGATCTCCAAAATCACGTTCCTGCCTGCCGCCATCTGGTCTTCGACCGATTGCCGGGTCGTGCCGTAAGCGTTGTCGAACACGCGGGCGTATTCGAGGAAGGCGCCCGCGTCGACGAGTTCGTTGAAACGTTCCTGGGAGACGAAATGGTAATCGCGCCCGTCCTGTTCCCCGGGGCGGGGCGCGCGCGTCGTGTGAGAGACCGAGACCACCACGTCATCCATATCGTTGATGAGCGCGCGCACGAGACTGGTCTTACCGGCGCCCGACGGCGCCGATACGATGAACAATTTTCCCATTGGTTACTCCACGTTCTGGATCTGTTCCCGCATCTGTTCGATGACGACCTTGAGCTCGAGCGCCACGCGGGTCAGCCGCATGTCCTGCGACTTCGATGCCAGCGTGTTCGCCTCGCGATTGAGTTCCTGCATCAGGAAATCCAAACGCCGGCCGACCGGTTCGTCGGCGTCGAGCAGGCGCTGGACCTCCTCAACGTGCAGATCGACGCGGTCGAGTTCCTCGTGGACGTCCGTGCGTTGCGCGATGACGGCGATCTCTTGTTCCAGTCTGCCTTCATCGAGGCGGGCGCTAAGTTCGTCGAGACGCTCGCGAAGCCTCTTGCGCTGGCCGTCGACGATCTCCGGCAGGACCGTCCGAAGTCCCGCGACCTCATCGAGGACGATCTGGCAGCGTGAGGCCAACAGGGGATGGATCTTTTCGCCCTCGGTGTTCCGGGCCGTGCAGAAACCGTCCAGCACCTTGCCGAAAAGCTTCCGTGCGGCGTCCTTCGCCGCTTTGAGGTCCGCGGTATCGGCCTCGATCAGGCCGGGCCAGCCAAGCAGATCCATCGGATTGACGGCAATCGTCCGGTTCGGGCGGTTGCCCAATAGGTCCTCGATCCGACGAACCGCGGCCAGCAACTGTTCGAGTCTGGTCTCGTCCAGGCGGAGCGGGTGCTCGCCCGGGGCGGGGGGCTTGTACTTGAGCGCGCACTCGCACTTGCCACGGCGGATTCGCGCCCCGATCCGGTCGCGGACGACCGGCTCAAGGTCGCGGAATTCGTCGGGCAGGCGGACGGAAATATCGAGGAAACGGTGATTGACGCTGCGCAGTTCCCACGACAACACGCCGTAGGGCCCTTGTTCCTCCAGGCTCGAAAAGGCCGTCATGCTGTACATGGCGTGTCTCGGGTTGGTGTCATGGGCGTATTCTAGACGCTTTGGGGTCGGCTGTCTGCGTGACCGACCACGCGCGCTTTAAGTCGCTGATGTGTTGGCCGATAAGGGATAGGCGAACTATATCCGAACGGGAAAAAGGATGAATCAGCAAATAAATCCGGAAGGAGGTGTCCGGGCGCATATGGATAAACGCAGATATCCAAGATATTCCGTGCGTCTGGAAGGCCAGTGCGTGACCGGCGGCGGACAAGTTCATCCCTGCCTGATACTCGATCTTTGCATGGGTGGGATGTTTCTCGAGCTGACGGATCCGTCAGCTCACGCGACGGTGCGCGCCGGTGATCAGGTAACCGTCGTGTGCAACGTGCCCGGA
The DNA here is from genome assembly GCA_016124415.1 of Gammaproteobacteria bacterium. Classification (GTDB taxonomy): domain Bacteria; phylum Pseudomonadota; class Gammaproteobacteria; order SZUA-140; family SZUA-140; genus RI-283. The sequence continues at coordinate 49,915 of WGNS01000045.1, forward strand.
GGCCAGGTCAACGGATACGCCTTCAACGCGCGTATCGCCCGCGCGCACGATTCGAGCATCGGCTTGGCGTTCATTGCCCCCGACTTGGCGCAGGTAAGGAGTTTGATCGATCGCGCGCGCAGTCTCTATCCCCAGCGCACTGCAACGGCCCCTTCCGCCCAGCAACCGCTACGTTCGCTGCCCGAGGTCATCGCCGACTGCCAGGCCAAGGTGCTTATCGCTATTCCCGCAGTGCTTGAAGGTTTTCTGAAGGCTGCGGCCGAAGAGATCTTCAGTAGGGTGGACGGCCTCAAAAACCATACCCAACAGAACGCATATTTCACCGCGCTCACGGCGATCAAATGCAAGAATGACGAGTTCAATGGCCGGTTCATGGCGTCGATCAGGCAGTCGTTTGCATCGCCTCCCACGGATCGCAAGGCAGCCGCAAGCATGGACATGGGATCCGGCAACGAGTTGACCTTGATGGACGAGGATCTCGTCGAGGATTGGCTCGCGTCCGCGGATATCGTTTGCCACGTCGAAGCGAAGAACAAAATGGTCTTGAACGCGCTTCAGCAGCGTTTGACCCATCTGTACGGTCGCGATATCGATGCCGAGAACAATCCGTTCCGACCGCTGATTTTTTCCGACGCCCTGCAGGCGGCCCTCAAGCCCTGGTTGTTCGAACACGAGGTCTATCAGATTTGTTTATCCGTATTCCGCAGCCATTTCGTGGTGGCCTGCGAGCCGCTTTACGAGGACCTGAATCGGATCCTCGTCGAGGCGGGAATTCTTCCCGGGCTTCACCTGCGCACGTCGGTACCTAAAAATCCCAGGCCGCGGTCGCGTCCGATGGCCGATTCCGATGCCGACGATGCGCCTTTGGCGCGCGAGGCGCAGAGTAATGGCGTCGGCAATCGCGCTCCGCCGGCCGCGCCCCCGGCGGCGGGATCCAATCAGCTTTCGATATTCGATATCGTCGATGACATCGAGACGCTGCGAGAGGAAATTTTGCGCAAGGTCCAGAGGACCGATGCGGCAGCGGCCGAGCAGCCCGCAAATCATGGCGAAAGACGCGGCAGCTATTCGGTTGATGAGCTCATGAACGCCCTGGACGCGATCCATCTCGACGATCCTAAGCACGTTCGGACCGAGCAGGACGATTTCCTGTCTCAAATCGATGCCTACTTGCAGGCGCATACGGGGGAGCGCAGGCAGTTTCCGAGGCGGGAACGCGGCATCATGGACGTCGGCAGCCGAATCTTCACTTCGTTGCGCGGCGATCCTCAGGTTTCCGGGCAGGTGAAAACCTGGCTCAAAGAGCTTGAAATCCCGCTCATGAAGCTCGCGCTGAAGGATCACGCGTTCCTGATGGACCGCGATCATATCCTGCGCAGGATCATCAATAACGTCTCGATGCTCGAAGTCTACGGCAACGACGAGGATGGGTTGGGCGACAGCGCCGTATGCCACAAGATCGACAATCTCATCCAGCGCATCGTCAAATACCGTACCGGAGACGACGCCCAGATCCTGAAAAAGGCCTTGCGCGAACTCGAACTCCTGGTCGAACTGCAAAACGACGCCTACCGGGAGAACTTCAACGAGGTCGTCCGGGGTTGCCTTGAGGAGCAGCCGCTGTTGAGCCAGGCCAATGCCGGCGATTCGACCGCCCGGGAAAAACTATCCTTCCTGAAGGCGGCGGGCGCGGCTGACGACGAGGTTGTCGGCGAGCCCGAGTTCGCCGATTGGCTGGCGCGGGTGCACAGACTCAAACTCAACAACTGGATCCTTCTTGCCGACGAAGCCGGCGAGGCGCGCAGGCTCAAGCTTGCCTGGGTGACCAAGCAGCAGGATCGCTACGTGTTCGTCAATCTGCTTGGGCAGAAGGAAGTCACGTTGACGGATCGTCAGTTGGCCGCGGCCTTCATGACCGGGCAGGCCGAGGCGCTGGAAAGCGCCAACGAGCCGGCCATGGACCGCGCCCAGCACGCGATGCTGCAGCGACTGCATCATCAACTGATTCGTGAGACGACGCACGACGGCGTCACGGCCTTGCTCAATCGTCGCGAGTTCGAAAAGCGGTTGGGGCATTTCATGTTGCAGGACGTTCAGACGCGCGCGCCCAAGGTTCTCTGCTGTCTCGATGTCGTCCAGTTCCGGGCCGTCAATGAAAGCTGCGGCAGCGCCGCAGGCGACCGCCTTCTGCGCGAGATAGCGGATCGGCTTCGGGTTGCGTTCGACCACGCGCCCATGGCCCGGCTCGGCAATGACGAGTTCGCCATTCTGCTCGACGGCGACGCGGAGTCCGCCCGGACCCGGATGGATCGTCTACAGGAAGAACTGAGTTTGGAGACCTTCGTCCACGGCGACAGGCGTTATCCGATTGCGCTGAATGTCGGTCTGGCGCCCGTCTCCGAAGTCGCCGCGTATCCGGCCGGTATCGTGTTGGCGGCCGAAGACGCCTGCCGTCGGGCCAAGCATTCGGATAAGTCGGTATGCGTACTGGCTTCCGAGCCCGTCGAGGATCCGGAGACCGCGAAGGCCTTGGAATGGCTGGTCAAGGTCAACGAGGCGATTCAGAAACGCGAGGTGCATTTGCGCTATCAGCCGATCGTGAACATCTCCGGACCTCAGGCCGGCGAGATCCACCATTCGGAAATCCTGCTTTCAGTCCTCGGAGATGACGGCGAGCCGGTGTCACCCCAGGACTTTGTGCTGGCCGCGGAGCGTTTTCATCGTATGCCGACCTTGGATCGCCTGATCGTTCAGGAGACCTTCTCGTGGGCCGCGGCGCATCCGGAATTGATCCCGAAGACGGGATCGCTCGCGGTCAATCTGTCCGGGAAGTCGCTGAACGATCCGAGTTTCCTCGGGTTCCTGATGGACCTGCTAAGAACCAGCGGTGTGCCGGTCGAACATGTCAGCTTCGAGGTTACCGAGACCGCGGGCGTCAACAGCATGAGCCAGGCCTCGGCTTTCATCGAGGCCGTCAGGGAAGCGGGATGTTCTTTCTCCCTCGATGATTTCGGCAGTGGGATGTCCTCCTACGGCTATCTCAAGCACCTGCCCGTCGATATCCTGAAGATCGACGGCGCGTTCGTGCGCGCCATGGACAAGAATCCGGAAGACTTCGCGATCGTCAAACGATCACCGAGATCGCGCACTTCATGGGCAAGAGGGTCATTGCAGAGTGTGTCGAGAATGAGCAGATCCTGACCCTGCTCGCGGAGCTGGGGGTCGATTACGCTCAGGGTTACCACGTCGGTCGCCCCAGGATGCTGAGCGATCTGGTCGCCGAATACGGAGACCAGATGCGGCCGTCTCAGGCCGTATAACCGTAACGGGCGGACAGGCTGTGTTGTTCGCCGGGCGCCAAATGGATGCCGTCGTCGGCCGCGTTCGTCGTCTCCACGCAGATCATATTGAGATGGCCGGATTCGCCCATGTCCCCCAATCGTTCCGCCTTTTCCACCCAGGGATTCCAGATCACCGCGGAACTTGATCCCCTGGCGCTGATCGAAATCGTGCGGTCCAGAAGTGGGTCGAAGATCGAATATTCCTCCGGACAGTTCAGATAGATCCGGTCGACCTCGGACGAAATCGTCACCGGTCCGGACTGTACGTTCTCGCCGCCGTTGACCTTGTCCAGATAGGCGCATTGATCGAATCCGTTGATCTGGATCTGACGCACGTCGCCGACCAGAAAATAGGTGTGCAGCGCCTGCGTCAACAGATACGGTTCGTCGCCGCCGTTGAAGGTCTCGAGTTCGAACGCGAGGGCGTTTCCGACTTCTATCGTAAGCCGTACCTCCAGAGCATCCGTCGCGACGGACCGCTCAGTCGGTCTCGGCAACGCGAGAATCAGGCGTGTCCCTCCGTCGGGCAGGGATGACGTCTCGATCGGCGCCCACAGGGCGGTGCGGGCGAAGCCGTGCGCGGGCGCATTGGGGTCCGTGGGATGCGGTCCGAACCAGGGCCAGCAAACCGGGACGCCGCCGCGGATGGATTTGCCTTGGGCGAAACGTACGGCCTTGCTGAGCCATAGCAGGGGGTGTTTGCCGGTCGCCTGGTAGTCGACGACGTGAGCGCCTTGCAGGGCGACCGTCGCGCGCCCGAGTTCGTTTTCGATCTCGACGAAATCCAGTCCACCGTGACCCGTGACGAAACTGAGTTCTCCCGGAAGCACCAAATCCCCGTAGACGGACGTATTCGAACTCATCATCTCCTCCTTTGCTGCCGCTTCTTATTGAGGCCTCGGATAATCGGTTTCTTCCGGATCCATCCGAGATTCCCAAAACTTGACGGCTTATAGTCGGCGGGCCTCACAATAAGCATGCGATAGAGGCCGTATCCGCAGATATTCGTGCAACGACTCTATGGTTTTGAGCGCGTTGCGTCAATTAGTGTGAACAGGCCCTAGTAGCACGACTGGGGGGGGTATGGGGGAACATCTCGACATTATCTGGCTCATCGCCGCCTTCGTTCTCGGACTCGGGGCGCACGTCGTGGGTTTGCCGCCGCTCGTAGGCTACCTCTGTGCGGGTGTCGCCCTGAAGCTTGCCGGCTATGCGCCGACAACCCTCTTCCACACCCTCGCCGAGTTCGGCGTCATCCTGCTGCTCTTCAGTATCGGACTCAGGCTCAGGCCGTCGAGCCTGTTGCGACCCCAGGTTTGGGGCGTGTCGGGATTGCACATGGTGCTGACGCTGATCTGCTCGGGCGCGATCTTTACGCTGTTCTGCATCACGGGGCTCCCCATGTTCGCGACCTTGGAGCCCGGCACGATGGCGCTGATCGGTTTTGCGCTCAGTCTGTCCAGCACGGTGTTCGCGGTTCAGATATTTCAGGCCAGGGATGAACAGGGCGCCCGTTACGGCCAGATTGCGGTCGGGATACTGATTATCCAGGATCTCATGGCCGTCCTCGTCATGGCGGGGACGATCGGCAAGCCGCCGCCGCTTTGGGCCCTGGGCTTCCTGCTTTTGATCCCGGCGCGCAAGTGGATACGCCGGGGATTGGATCGGATCGGGCATGACGAACTGCTCGTTCTGTTTGGTGTCGCGTTCGCCCTTGGCGGCGGCGAATTGTTCGAGACGGCCGGTCTCAGGGGCGACCTCGGCGCATTGTTACTGGGCATGCTCATGGCCGGGCACGCCCGCGCCCATGAACTGTCGCAATCCCTGCTCGGTTTTCGCAACCTCTTCCTGATCGCATTTTTCGTCAGCATCGGCCTGCAGGTTACGCCGGGTTGGGACATCCTGCTTGCCGCCTGTCTGCTGCTGCCGGTGCTCCTGCTGAAAACGGTTTTGATGTTCCTCATCATGCTGCTCTTCCGGCTCAGGGCTCGGACTGCGGCGCTCGGCGCCGTGAGTCTGGCGACCTATAGCGAATTCGCGCTGATCCTGGGCGCTTTCACCGTCCAGCGGGGCTGGCTGAGTGCGGATTGGCTGGCCGTCATCACGCTTGCCGTGGCCCTATCGTTCATCGTGGCCGTGCCGTTCAATGTCTACGCGCATCGGCTCTATGTGCGGTACGGGGCCTTCCTGGCCCGTTTCCAGTCTCCCCAGCTCACGGCGGAGGAGCGTCCCATCGAACCGGGTCGGGTCGACGTCCTGATCTTCGGTATGGGGCACATCGGGATCGGCGCCTACGACGCGCTCGGCAAGCGCGGCGATCTGGCCATGCTGGGCGTCGATATCGATCGCGATGCGGTGCAGCGTCTGGTGGGTGAGGGGTACAGGGTCATACGCGCCAGCGCGACGGACCCGGAGTTCTGGGAGCGTTTTCAGATCGCCCATCAGGAGATCCGGTATATCCTTTTGACGATGCCGGTCATCGACAGCCAACTGTTCGTCGCCAGACATTTGCGGCGTATGGGTCATAAGGGGCGCCTCGTCGCCATCGCCCGATATCCCGAGGACGCCGACGCGCTGCGTCAGGCGGGGGTCGATCACGTGCTCGAGCCCGCCGGACTCCTTGGCGCCGGGTTGGCGGACTACGTCTTGAGCGAGCCATTGGAGTGGCCCGGCGTGCCCTTGCAGTAGCGTCGGGAACGCTTTTCGTTGAAACCGTCCCGGAAAAGGCAATAGAATCCGGATATTCTCGAAGTCTGGCGTTTTGCCGATGATACTTATATGCCGCTTCCTCCATTCATGCGCGAGGCTACGGCATCGGGGCATGACGATAGGAGATCGACGTGGACGTGAGCAAACCGACTTTGCCGACGACAGTGACCGGTGTTCGGGCCAGCAACCGGAGCGGGTCCGCGACGCAGGAGAACGGCCAGCACGTCCCCGCCCGTATCGAGCGGGAGCGCGATCCGAAACAGGACCGGCGTTCTTCGGGCGACCGGCGCCAAGAGGATCGGCGCAAGGCGGACGCCGATATCATGCTCGATACCCGCAGCGGCGAGGATCGGCGCAAGGGGCCGAGGCGGCAGACGGACCGCAAGCCGCCGGACGATGACGGACCCTCGCTCGGTATCGACGTGTTCGTTTGACGACAGCGCTTTTTTCGCAAAACCTTTTTTGATTCCAACCCGAGTTTCGATATGCCGATATTGACCCCTTCTTTTGTCCGCCGTTGTCATATCGCGGCGGCCTTGGCCGCTGTTGCCTTGATCGCGGTTGCGCTCTACTTTCAGTACGTCATGAATCTCGAGCCCTGTCCCTTGTGCATCTTTCAGCGCGTGGCGGTCATGGCGCTCGGCGTATGGGCGGGTGTCGCGGCAGCCATCAACCCCATGGGATGGGGCCGTCGCGTGGTGGGCGTGGTGACAGTATTGCTTGCGATCGCGGGCGGCGCCGTTGCCGGACGCCAGGTCTGGCTGCAGCATTTGCCTGAAGATCAGGTCCCCGCCTGCGGCCCCGGCCTCGATTACATGCTCGACATGTTTCCGATGCGCAAGGTGCTCGATCTCGTATTCCGAGGTTCGGGCGAGTGCGCGGAGGTCCATTGGACCTTCCTTGGCATGAGCATCGCCGAATGGATGCTCGTGGTATTCTCAGGCTTTCTCGCCTTCGGCATCCTTATTGCCTTCGCGCGCGTTCGTCGATCTTGACGATCGGCGGCCTTTCCCCCCCGTCCCCGTTGCGCTTCGGGCGCGAATAGCATAGAATCCCTGCCTCTTTGGCCTCCGGTACCGCGCTCGCGCGGCGCCGGTGTTCCAAACCTCCTTGCCTTACCGCTTGTTGGAAGGCTGACTAACCCGTAAGGAGCATTATGCGACACTACGAAATCGTGTTTCTGGTCCACCCTGACCAGAGTGACCAAGTGCCTGCCATGATCGAGCGCTATCGCGCCACCATCGAGGGGCACGGTGGTTCCATCCATCGCCTGGAAGACTGGGGCCGTCGTCAGCTGGCCTATCCGATCAACAAGGTTCACAAAGCCCACTACGTGCTCATGAACGTCGAGGTCAATCAGGACGCCCTTGATGAACTGAGCAGCGCCTTCCGCTTCAACGACGCCGTGATCCGCAATCTCGTCATCAGCAAGAACGAGGCCGTCATCGATGCCTCCCCGCTGGCGCGGAGCAACGACGATCGCTCGGGCGACAGTGAGCAGCGTCCGGCCCGGACCCAGTCCGAAGACGTGAGCGCCGACGAAGATTCCGACGACGAGGCGGAGGCCGCAGAGGCCTAAGCCCGCGCTCCCCGCCTACGGGGATCGGCATTAGCGGCTCGCGACACTACACAGTATTCAGGAGATTGATATGGCACGTTTTTATCGACGCAGAAAGTTTTGCGCATTCACGGCGGACAACGTCAAAGAGATCGATTACAAGGATCTGGCGACGTTGAAGAACTACATCACCGAGACGGGTAAGATCGTCCCGAGCCGAATCACCGGCACGAGCGCGAAGTATCAGCGCCAGCTGGCCACGGCCGTCAAGCGCGCGCGTTACCTGGCCCTGCTGCCGTACTGCGACGCTCATTGATCGGCCCCGTCCCCGGTCCTTGCGTTTAGGGCCGGGGACGGAGAATTATCGACATGCTACAGAGGCTGGCCTCGTTCATATTGCAGGGAAGGATGACGGCCACCCTCTGGGTGGCTGTGTTTGCCGCCTTGTCGATGATATTGCCGCCGCTCGGGCATCTGAGCGGGGGCGGGCTCGCCCTGGTCACCCTGAGACGGGGCATTCGCGAAGGTGTTCTGGTCATCATCCTGGCGACGTTGGCGCTGGGACTGTTGGGCATGTTTTCGCATTTAAGCCAGGTGCTCGTGTTCGTGTTCCTGGTCGTGACCACGTTGATGTTCTGGTTGCCGACGCTGATTTCGGCGGGCACGCTCAGGAGCAGTCGTTCCATGAGCCTGGCCCTGACCGTCGTCGGTGTCGCATCGATCGGTTTGCTCTGTGCGCATGCCTTGATCGTCGGCGACGTGACGGTCTGGTGGCGGTCGATCCTACAATTGACCGTGGGACCGGTCCTTAAGGGGCCGGAATCGCCGGTTCAGCCGGGGGATGTGGACAAGATCATCGGCGGCATGGCCATGGCGGCCAGTGGCATGGTTGCGGCGACGATCGTCTATACTGCCATGATCAACATCTTTCTGGGGCGTTGGTTGCAGGCCATGTTGTACAACCCGGGCGGATTCAGGGAGGAATTCCTGAGCATCCATCTGGGTCGGAAGATGGCTGCCGTCGCGCTCGGGGTATTGGTGATCAGCACGTTGACCGGTGGCGGTTTGGGGCATTTCGCTTTCAATCTGCTCCTGGTGATGGTGGCGATGTTTTCGGTGCAGGGGTTGTCGCTCGTGCACGCCGCGGTGCATATCCTCGGGGCGAACCGGGGATGGCTCATGGGCCTGTACGGGCTGATGGTGTTTTTGTTTCCGCAGGTCATGATTGTGTTGTCCGCGGCCGGGGTGGCCGACGCTTGGTTGGATTTCCGGCGCCGCCTGCCGCGCGGGCGGTCCTGAACCTGCAGGTTTTTGAGAAGGTCGCGAGCCGGCGGCCAAGTGAATCTTTAGAGGTAGAGGTGTCAGATGGAAGTCATTTTGTTGAGTAAAGTCGAAAACCTGGGCGATATCGGTGACCTCGTCAACGTCCGTCCCGGCTATGGTCGCAATTTCCTGATTCCCAAGGGTAAGGCCACGGTCGCCAACGAGGCGAACCGGGCCGCCTTCGAGGCGCGCCGCGCCGAGCTCGAGAAGGCGGCCGCCGAGTCCCTGGCCGCGGCCCGCGCCCGCGCCGAGTCCCTGAGCGGCATGAAGGTTACGATCGTTGCCAAGGCCGGTGAAGAAGGCAAGCTGTTCGGTTCCGTCGGCACCGTCGATATCGCCGATGCCGTTACCGCCGCCGGCGTCGAGGTGGAAAAGCACGAGGTTCGTCTGTCCGAAGGCGCGCTGCGTGAACTCGGCGAGTACGAGGTCGACCTGCACCTCCATCCCGAAGTCAACGTGACCATCACGCTGGAGATCAGCGCCGAGGAGTAATCTCCTTTTGACGGTGTCGGCGTCTCATATGACCAGATCTGCCGAATCGGTTCGCGTACCGCCGCACTCCATCGAGGCGGAGCAGTCGCTCCTGGGCGGTTTGTTGCTCGACGGCAGGGCCTGGGACGAGGTCGCCGACGTCGTCATAGAGGAGGATTTTTACCGGAACGATCATCGCCTGATCTTTTCGGCTATCCGCAATCTCAGTAGCGAAGGCACGCCGGTCGACGCCGTGACCGTCGGCGAGTATCTTTCCCGTCACGCCAAGCTCGACGAGATCGGCGGCATGGCCTATCTCGGCGACCTCGTCAGCAGTACCTCCGGCGCCTCCAACATCAAGTCCTATGCACAGATTATCCGTGAGCGCTCGATCCTGAGGCAGCTCGTTCGGATTGGCACCGATATCGGCAACTTCGCCTTCAACACCGAAGGGCGCACCAGCGCCGAGATCCTCGATATCGCCGAACAAAAGGTCTTCGACATCGCCGAGCAGGGCGCCCGCGGTAATAAGGGTTATCGACGTGTTAGGGATTTGCTCGGTGATGTGGCCGAGCGCATTGATAGGCTTTATCACAGTGATTCCAGTTCCGGTCTGCCTACAGGGTTTACCGATTTAGATCTCAAGACCTCAGGGCTACAACCTTCCGATCTCGTGATTATCGCGGGGCGTCCGTCGATGGGTAAGACCAGTTTCGTCATGAACCTGGTCGAGCACGCCGCCATCAAGAGCCGACAGGCGGTCGCCGTGTTCAGTCTCGAAATGTCAGCTGAGCAGCTTATCCTGCGTATGTTGTCGTCACTTGGTCGTATAGACCAGCATAGGGTTCGAACTGGGAAACTCAACGATGAGGATTGGCCTCGACTGACCTCAGCTATGAGCTTGCTCGAGGACTCGCCGATCTATATCGACGACACCCCGGCCCTGAGCCCCAGCGAATTGCGCGCCAGGGCGCGCCGCATCAAGCGCGAGCACGGCGATCTGGGCCTGATCGTCATCGACTATCTGCAGCTCATGCAAAACCCGGGCAGCGAGAACCGTACCAACGAGATTTCAGAGATTTCGCGCTCGCTGAAGGCGCTGGCCAAGGAACTGCATGTTCCTGTGCTCGCGTTGTCCCAGCTCAACCGCGGCCTAGAGCAGCGGACCAACAAGCGTCCCATCATGTCCGATCTGCGCGAATCCGGCGCCATCGAGCAGGATGCCGACCTGATCGCGTTCATCTATCGCGACGAGGTCTACAACGAAGACAGTCCCGACAAAGGCATCGCCGAAATCATCATCGGCAAGCAGCGTAACGGTCCTATCGGTACCGTGCGCCTGACCTTCCTCGGCCAGTTCACACGCTTCGAGAATTACGTGGGCGACAGTTACGACAGCGAGGCCTATGCGTGAGCCGGCCGCTACGGGCCGAAATCGATCTTGAGGCCCTGAGGGCGAACCTGCACCGCGTGCAAGCGGTGGCACCGGGTTCCAGGATCATGGCCGTCATCAAGGCCAATGCCTACGGCCACGGCTTCGTTCCGGTCGCGCGCGCACTGGCCGACGCCGACGGACTGGCCGTCGCCTGTCTCGACGAGGCGCTCGAACTCCGGGACGCCGGCATCGACACCCCCATCCTCCTGCTTGAAGGCTGCCTGGATCCGGCCGAGCTCATGGAGGCCGCACGCCAGGATCTTGCCGTCGTCGTGCATTGCGAAGACCAGCTTCGCATGCTCGAGAAGACCCGCCTCGTACGCCCCGTGACGGTCTGGCTCAAGATCAATACCGGCATGAACCGGCTCGGCATCGATCCGGCCGAGGCGCGCGTTTTTCACGCCCGTCTCGCCGCTTTGGGCGCCGGCAGGGCCACGGTGCTCATGACCCATCTGGCGGCCGCGGACGAGCGGGACGTTTCCATGACCGAGCAACAGGTGCGGTGTTTCGATGAGGCGATCGCAGGCCTCGCCGGACCGCAGAGCATCGCCAATTCCGCAGCCATTTTGGGGCATCCCGGCACGCACAGGGATTGGGTAAGGCCCGGCATCATGCTCTACGGCGCTTCGCCCTTCTCCGACACCATCGGTGCGGAGGAGGGGCTGCTCCCGGTCATGACCCTGCGGTCGGAGCTGATCGCGGTCCGCGAATGCCGCGCCGGGGATACCATCGGTTACGGAGGCGATTGGCGCTGTTCGGAGGACATGCCGGTCGGCGTCGTCGCGATCGGCTACGGCGACGGCTATCCACGCCACGCCCGACCCGGTACGCCCGTCCTGGTCGGCGGCCGGCGCGTGCCGCTGGTCGGCAGGGTATCGATGGATATGATCGCGGTGGATCTGCGCGGCGTGCCCGACGCCGCGGTAGGCGACCAGGCGGTGCTTTGGGGGCGCGATCTGCCCGTCGAGGCCATTGCCGAAGGCGCCGGTACGATCAGCTACGAGTTGTTTTGCCGCCTGACCCGCCGCGTCCCCATGAGTTACCGAAACGCATGAGCGGCGAGCGCAAGGGCAGGAAGGACAAGACCGTCTATCGTTGCCGCGAGTGCGGCGCGATCAGTCCCAAATGGGCCGGGCAATGCGGCGACTGCGGGGCCTGGAACGCGCTCGAGGAAGAGCGTCCGGTCGCCGAGGCGCCCAGCCGCTTTCGCTCGACCGGTTTCGCGGGCACGAGCGAAATATGCGAACTTGCGAGCGTCGAACTCGCCGACGAGATCCGCACGGCAACGGGTTTTTCGGAGCTCGATCGCGTCCTCGGCGGCGGCCTGGTCCAGGGTTCGGTCATCCTGATCGGCGGCGATCCCGGCATCGGCAAATCGACCCTGCTGCTGCAAACCCTTGCGACCCTGCAGGCGCAACAGACCGGGCTCTATATCACGGGCGAGGAATCCCCGCAGCAGATCAGCCTGCGCGCGAGCCGCCTCGGCATCAAGGCCCCCGAGCTGCGCCTGCTTGCCGAGACTCAGGTCGAGCGCATCCTCGAGGCCGCGGCGCGCGAACGTCCGGCCATCATGGTCATCGATTCCATCCAAACGCTCTATACCGGCGAGCTGCAATCGGCGCCCGGTTCGGTCAGTCAGGTCCGCGAGAGCGCGGCCCAGCTCGTCCACTTCGCCAAACGTACGGGAACCTCGCTGTTCCTGGTCGGGCACGTCACGAAAGAGGGGGCGCTGGCCGGACCGCGCGTCCTCGAGCACATGGTCGATACGGTGCTTTATTTCGAGGGCGACGGCGACAGCCGCTTCCGCTTGATACGGGCCGTCAAGAACCGTTTCGGCGCGGTCAACGAGATCGGCGTCTTTGCGATGACCGAGCAGGGGCTCAAGGAAGTGGCCAATCCGTCGTCGATCTTCGTCTCGCGCCACGACGAGCCCGTCGCCGGCAGCGTCGTCATGGTCACGCGCGAGGGCAGTCGTCCGCTGCTCGTCGAGGTCCAGGCGCTGGTCTCCGAGAGCCATGCCTCAAACCCGCGCCGGGTCGCCGTCGGGCTGGACCAGAACCGCCTGGCCATGCTGTTGGCCGTCATGCAGCGTCATTGCGGTGTCGCGATGTACGACCAGGACGTCTTCATCAACGTCGTGGGCGGGGTTCGGATCAGCGAGACCGCGGCGGATCTGGCCCTGATCCTCGCCATCCTGTCGAGTCTGCGCGACCGGCCGCTGCCGAGCGATCTCGTCGTCTTCGGCGAAATCGGCCTGGCAGGCGAGCTGCGTCCCGTGCAGAACGGGCAGGAACGCCTGCGCGAGGCGGCCCATCACGGCTTCAAACGCGCCATCATCCCCAAGGCCAACCTGCATCGCCAGTCGGCAGGCGTGTTGCAGGTCGATGCGGTCAAGGATATCCGCGCCGCCGTGGATCTGATCTGAACCACCGGACCTGAACGGTCACACCCAGAACATCCATCCCAGACTGATTAGCGCCGCCGGCAGCAGTCCGCCGATGAGCCGGATCCGAATGCCCCGGGAAGCGAATGTCACGCCCATGGCCAATTTGACCAGGGTGTTGACCGCGCAGGCCGCGAGTACGGCTTGCGCCCCGTTCGCGGCGTCGAGGCCGTGCTTGACCATGCTCGACGCCGACAGCGTAATGGCGTCGACATCGGAAAGACCGGACAGCGAGGCGAGCGCCATGAGTCCGGCGCTGCCGTATTCCGTCTGCACGAGGTGGGACAGCAGCACGATCAGGCCGTAAAACGCCCCGAAGCCGAGGGCGATCTTAAGCGACATCGGGTTGCCCGGCGGGGCATAGCCGTCGTGACGGCCGTTCTCGGATTGCCGCCATAGATACATGCTGAAGACGGCGACATAGATCGTCGTGATCGCGATCGGCGCGATCAGCAACGCCGTCAGGCCCGGCGCGATCACGAGCGTCAGGAACAGCACCCTCGGAAACATGATCCCGCAGGCCGCCGTGATGGCGAGCGCCGCCGAGTTCTCCAGTTCCGGATTGTCGTGACTCAACCGCGACATCGACAAGGTCACGGCCGTGCTCGAGACCAATCCCCCGAGCATGCCCGTGATGCCGAGTCCCTTATTTCCGCCGACGAGTTTGATGCCGGCGTAGCCGGCGAAGCCGATGCCCGAGATCAGCACCACCATGAGCCAGATTTCATAAGGGTTCAGCGAATCATAGGGGCCGAAGGTTCGATTGGGCAGGACCGGCAGGATGACGATCGAGATGATCAGGAACTGCACCGCTTGCTGGATATCGGTCGGCGACAGGGAATGGGAAAAATGATGCAACAGCTTCTTGAAGTAGAGCAGCGTGACGATGATGACCGCCGACACCGTCGCGGGCATGATGTGACCGAGACCGGTCAGGGCGCCGAGCACGAAGGTCATGACGAGCACGATCTCGGAGGTGATGCCGGTATCCGAGTGCCGCGCGCGCGTCGTCCGCCAATAGGAGGCCAGGGCGATTCCCGCCGTGAAGAGCAGGCCCAAAGCCACGGCCCAGGGCATGATCGGCGCGGGCAGCCAGGTGGCCATGAGGCCGCTCAGGGAGACCAGAGAAAAGGTTCGGATACCGGCCGCGTCGATGTGTCCGGATCGGCCCTTGTCTTGCCGTTGTCCCCACTCGCGTTCCGTGCCGATCAAAAGGCCGATGCCCGTGGCGGCGAGCAGCGACCAGAGCTGATTCGTGAGCAAATCCATGCGTTCAGTCTAGCGCGATGCCCTTTCGTTTGCTGGTTTTTATCGGGGCTTTGGACTAAGCTGGAGACATCCGGACGCAATGGAATGAGACCGGGCGAATCATCCCAGACACGGGGGCCGATGATGGCGAAACGCTATATTCGCTGGTTCAAGGATCTGTCAATCGATGATACGGCGCTGGTCGGCGGCAAGAACGCCAGCCTCGGCGAGATGTACCGGGAGTTGAGCGCGGCCGGCGTTCGAGTGCCGAACGGCTTCGCCGTCACGGCTCAAGCCTACCGGGACGTCCTCGAGGCCAACGGCGCCTGGGCGCGCCTGCGCGAGACGCTCGCGGATCTCGACCCCGACGATATCCAATCGCTTCAGGTCAAGGGCCGGCAGGCCCGGGAAATCGTGTCGTCGTGCGAATTGCCGGAGCCGATCGTCGAGGGCATCAAGACGGCCTACGCCGAACTTCGGCGCGAGTACGGCGACGATATCCGCCTCGCCGTGCGTTCGTCGGCGACGGCCGAGGATTCTCCGGACGCCTCGTTCGCAGGCCAAAACGATTCCTTCCTGAACGTCCAGGGCGTGGACGGCATGTTGGACGCTTACCGGCGTTGCCTGGCCTCGAACTTTTCCGACCGTTCCCTGCACTACAAGCACGACAACCGTTTCGACCCGTTCAAGGTCGATATCTGCGTCGTCATCATGAAGATGGTGCGCAGCGATCTCGCCACGAGCGGCGTCATGTTTTCGCTCGACACCGAAACCGGTTTCCGCGACACCGTGTTCATCAACGCCTGTTACGGGCTCGGTGAGAACATCGTCCAGGGTACGATCGATCCCGACAGCTTCCACGTTCACAAGCCCACCTACCAGCGCGGCAGGCGGGGCGTGCTCAAACGCCGTCTCGGCAGCAAGGAAAAACGCATGATCCTGACCGAGGCCATGGGTGGTGAAAACCTGGTCATGGAGCGCACGGTCAACGTCGAAACGAGCCCGGAAGACCAGGCCCGGTTCTGCCTGGAGGACGACGAGGTGCTCCAGCTCGCCGACTATGCCATCAAGATCGAACATCATTTCACGGTGCGCGCGGGCAAGCCGCGTCCGATGGACATGGAATGGGCCAAGGACGGGGGAGACGGCAAGCTCTATATCGTGCAGGCCAGGCCCGAGACCGTGGAGTCCCGTCACGACCAGCGCATTCTCGAAACCTATGTCCTAAAGGAACGTTCCAAGGTGCTGGTCAGCGGACAGGCGGTCGGCGGGCGGATCGGCAGCGGCGCGGCGCACTATATCCGCGATACCGGACAGCTCGGCGACTTCAAGGCCGGCGAGGTGCTCGTCGCCGACGTGACCTCGCCGGATTGGGAGCCCATCATGAAGGTTGCCTCCGCCATCATCACCAATCGCGGCGGGCGGACCTGTCACGCCGCGATCGTGGCGCGAGAGCTCGGCATCCCGGCGATCGTCGGCGCCCGGAACGCGACCGAGCGCCTGCCCGGCGGCCGGATCGTGACCGTCAGCTGCGCCGAGGGCGAGACGGGTGCGGTCTACGACGGCGAGCTTGAATTCGCGATCGAAAAGACGGACCTGAGCGATCTGCCCAAGACCCGAACCGAGATCATGATGAACCTCGGCAATCCGGATATCGCCTTCAGCCTTGCCGGCCTGCCCGTCGACGGCATCGGGCTCGCGCGCATGGAGTTCATCATTGGCGAGTACATCAAGGCCCACCCGATGGCCTTCCTGCATCCGGAACGCGTCGATGAGGGCGAGCGGGCGAAGGTTGCGGCCATGGCCTGCTCCTACGACGACGGCAAGGACTTTTTCGTGAAGACGCTGGCCGAGGGCATCGCGACGCTTGCGGCGGCCGTCTATCCCAAGCCCTGCGTGGTCCGGACGAGCGACTTCAAGAGCAACGAATACGCGGCCCTGGTCGGCGGTCGTGCGTTCGAGCCCGACGAGGAGAACCCCATGATCGGTTTTCGGGGCGCCATCCGTTATTCGCACCCGGACTACTCCGAGGCCTTCGCGCTCGAATGCTCGGCGCTCAGGCGCGCCCGCGAGGTCCTCGGCTTGGACAATAACATCGTCATGATCCCGTTCTGCCGCCGCGTGGAGGAGGCCCACAAGGTGCTCGCGACCCTGGCCCGGAACGGTCTCGAACGCGGCATCCGCGGTTTGCAGGTTTACATGATGTGCGAGATCCCGAACAACGTGATCCAGATCGATGCGTTCAGCGCCTGCTTCGACGGTTTCAGCATCGGGTCCAACGACCTGACCCAGCTCACCCTGGGCGTCGACCGCGACAACGGCATCATCGCCGAGGACTACGACGAACGCGATCCGGGCGTCCTCGAGATGATCCGGCTTGCCGTTGAGGGGTGCAAGCGCAACGGCCGCCACAGCGGGATCTGCGGGCAAGGGCCGTCCGACTATCCCGAGCTCGCCGAATTCCTGGTGCAACACGGGGTCGATTCGATCAGTCTGAACCCCGACAGCGTGTTGGCCACGATCGCGCGCATCGCCAAGATCGAAAAGGGGACCTAGGGCCTGTTCACACTAATTCGAGACCAGCGTTGCCGCCCCCAAAAGGGCCAGGCAAGGCGCGAGGAGTGATGTTTGGTGATTCCAAATGAACGACGAGCAACGCCGCATGGCCCTTTTGGGGACGCAACCCGAAGGGACGGGGCCCATTTTCCCCGGGACCGCGTTGCATTTCGCTTATGTACGTCAAGTACACTATCGCTCAATGCGCCTTGTCCCGTGAAAAATGGGCCTCCGGCGCTGGTCTCCAATTAGTGTGAACAGGCCCTAATACTGAAGGAGAACGACATGAGCGAACAGGGCGACCGCCCGGAGGTTCCGCAACCCGCACATCCGCAAATCCGCAAGGAACCCTTGCCCTGGCAGGCGCCGAAACCCCTGCGGGACGACCCAGAGGGACTTAGGAAGGTTCGCGCGATCATGGACAGCCCTTCGTACAGGCTGGCCGTCGAGGACCCCGTCTTTCAGCAGCGCGACGATACCCGTGGGATCCGCCTTCAGCTCGATTACCTGAAGCCCGAGCGCTTCCTTGTCGAACACGGAATCTTTCACACCATCGTCGTGTTCGGCAGCACGCGCATCGTCGAACCGAAGGCGGCCGGCGCGCGCGTCGCGGAGTTGCTTCAGGCCTTGGATCAAACGCCCGACGATGCGGCGCTGATGCATCGTTTCAGGGTCGCCGAACGCATTCTCGCCAACAGCCGGTACTATGAAGTCGCTCGCGAGTTTTCACGGATCGTCGGCGAATCCGGCGGCGGTCCGAAAGACTCCAGGCTTGTTGTCATGACCGGAGGCGGTCCGGGCATGATGGAGGCCGCCAACCGCGGCGCCCACGATGCCGGCGCGGAGTCGGTCGGGCTCAACATCGACTTGCCGCATGAACAATATCCCAATCCCTATATCACGCCGGGGTTGTGTTTCCGTTTCCACTACTTCGCATTGCGCAAGCTCCACTTCATGCGCCGCGCCCGGGCCCTGGTCGCCTTTCCGGGCGGATTCGGCACGATGGACGAACTGTTCGAGACGTTGACGCTGATCCAGACCCGCAAGATCAAGCCCGTGCCGGTCATTCTGGTCGGCAGATCGTTCTGGGAGCGGGCCATCGATTTCGATTTTCTGGTCGCCGAGGGCGTTATCGACGCCGAGGACCGCGAACTGTTCTGGTACGCCGAGTCGGCCCGCGATATCTGGGACGGCCTGGTCTGCTGGTATCGCTGCAACGGCGAGGAGCTGATCGAGGGTTATGACGGACCGCTGACGTGTCCGGAGGAGGTCTGATGAAACTGTCTTTTCACGGTGCCGCCCAGGGTGTCACGGGTTCATGCCACTTGCTGGAATGCGACGGCGTCAAGATCCTGGTCGATTGCGGCATGTACCAGGGCCCTCACGAAATCGCGGAGGAGAACGAATGTCCGTTCGGTTTCGATGCGGCGGAGATCGATTATCTGCTCTTGACCCACGCCCACCTCGACCATTGCGGGCGCATCCCATTGCTCTACAAACGCGGCTTTCGCGGCGAAATCATCTGTACGGCGGCCACGGTCGAATTGGCGCGTCTCGTCATGCTCGACGCCGCCGGTCTTCAGGAAGAGGAGGCGCGTTACCAGCTGCGCAAGCGCCGCCGGCGCGGCAACGGCAATGGCAATGGCCACAACCACAACGGAAAGCGCGGCCGCAAAGAGGACTTCGAACCGCTCTACACCACGCTCGACGCCATGAACGCCCTGGGGCGGTTCAAGCGCGAGGCGGAATACGACCGGCCGTTGGACATCACGGATCAGGTCAAGGCCACGTTTATCGATGCCGGGCACATCCTGGGTTCGGCCAGCATCGTGCTTGATGTGACGGAGCGCGATCGGTCCACGCGCCTCGTGTTTTCCGGCGACCTCGGCTACAGCGGACGCGTCATCCTGCGCGACCCGACCCCGCCGCCCAAGGCCGATTACGTCGTCATGGAGACGACCTACGGCGACCGCCTGCATCGCCAGCTCGAGCCTTCCCTGGACGAATTCTACGAGGTCATCAACGAAACGATCGGGCGGGGCGGCAACGTCATCATCCCGACCTTTGCGCTTGAACGTGCCCAGGAGATCCTGTTCTATCTGCGCGAGGGCATCAACGAGAGCAAGCTCAAGCACTTCGTCAACGTGTTTCTGGATTCGCCGATGGCGATCTCGGCCACGACGATCTTCGAGCGTCATCCCGAATGCTATGACGCCGAGACCATGAAACTGCACTGCGCGGGCCGGGACCCGTTCGCGTTCGAAGGCCTGCACTACACACGCGAGACCGCCGAATCGGTGGCCATCAATCAGATCGACGGCGGCGCCATCATCCTGGCGGGATCCGGCATGTGCACGGGGGGACGGGTCCGGCATCATCTCAGGCACAACATCTGGAACCGGCGTTGCAGCATCGTGTTCGTCGGCTATGCCGCCGTCGGCACGCTGGCCCGGCAGATCATCGACGGCGCCAAGAAGATCAAGATCTACGGCGAAGAAATCCCGGTGCGCGCGGGCATCCACACCATCGGCGGCTTCTCGGCTCATGCCGACCGCGACGACCTGCTGGCCTGGCATGCCGGAACCGGAAAACCGCGCAAGACCTTCCTGGTCCACGGCGAGGAACCGGCCATGCGCGCGTTGGCGGCGGAGCTGAACGGCCATCACGTCGAGATTCCCTCGCTCCATCAGGAGTTTCATCTGTGAAGAACGGCGAAGAAGACGGGTTTGGCGAAAGCTTCCTCGTCAAGCCCGGGAAAAACTTCCGGTTGGACGACATCGACCCTTCAAGCCGTCACGGGCCCTATGACAAGGATTCAGCCGAGGAGGCGCTTGCGCAATATTGCGAGCGCCTGAAGGCGCTGCAGTATCTGCTTTATGCCGAGGGGAAGCGCGGTCTCCTGATCTGCCTGCAGGCGCTCGACGCGGGCGGCAAGGACGGCACGATACGACACGTGTTCGGCGTGCTGAACCCGCAGGGCTGCCGCGTGCAGTCCTTCAAGGCGCCCACGCCCGATGAATCCGCCCACGACTTTCTCTGGCGCATCCACCGCGTGACGCCCGCGCGCGGCGAGATCGTGGTTTTCAATCGTTCGCACTACGAGGACGTGCTCGTGGCCAGAGTGCACGGACTCGCGCCAGAATCGGCCTGGAAATCCCGTTACGAGGCCATCAACGATTTCGAGCATCATCTCGGTGAGTCGGGCATACAGGTCCTCAAGTTTTTCCTGCACATCAGCAAGGAAGAACAGTTGCAGCGCTTCCGGAAACGCATCGAGGACCCGGGCAGACATTGGAAGATCAGCGAGGCCGACTACGCCGAGCGCGAATACTGGGGCGCCTATCAGGAGGCCTACGAGGACGTCCTCAACCGTTGCAGCCGGCCTGAAGCGCCGTGGTACGTGATCCCGGCCGACCACAAGTGGTATCGCAACATCGTCGTATGTAGGATCGTGGTCGACTATCTCGAATCGCTCGGCATGAAAACCCCCGAGGCGCGCGTCGATATCGAGGCCTTGAAGCGCAAGTACCACATCCAGGCGGACGAAAAAGAAAAGTGAACATGTAGGTTGGGCTGAGCTTGCGAAGCCCAACGTAACCGCTCGGCTGCAATGTTGGGCTTCATTCCATTCAGCCCAAACTATATGGCAGCGGTTTCCTTGTGGACGCGCGTACCCATATCTCGGTTGTTTCTGTGCACGAATGAGGGCACGGCACGCCGTGCCCCTACCGTTCAACCGAACGCTATCGGGTCGTCGAACATTCTCCATTGGTGCCGAACGTCACGAGAAACACGCATATCGTTCAACGATACCGTAGGGGCACGGCGTGCCGTGCCCACGCACCCGCAACCCAAAACGGGTCCCGCTTTCCAGTGCTTTCATTAAAACTTTCGGTTATCCCGCCGCTTAAATGTGAAACAGCGCACATTTTCGGAGGGCGGGCTCATGCTGGAACAGAATCAACAAGGTCCATCGGTCTTTCATTGCGGCCGTATCTTCTTTCAGAGCACGATTGCCGGCGACGTTTCGGGCTGGTACATCTCGATGCAGGCGGGCAACGTCTACGGCCCGTTCCGCGAAAAAAGCGTCGCCCGGGACATCCTGGCCGAACTCGCGCGGCGTCATCTGCGTCGCGAGCACGAAGCTTTGGCCGAATCCGCTTAAGCCGTTTTTAAATGATCCAGCCTGATTGCGTCGCCGGGCCGTCGCCCGGTGCGCGCGGGCTGCCTTTTGTTTTGACCTGGCCGAACCTGACTCATTACAATCGGCTTCAGGAGGTCGGTCGCTTGGCAAGAAAACCCAAAAACGAAGTCAACATCCCGGATTTTGAGAAGGCGCTCAAACAGCTCGAGACGCTCGTCGAGCAGCTCGAGAGCGGCGACGACAGTCTCGAGGATTCCCTGCGCCGCTTCGAGGAAGGCATCGCGCTCAGTCGCCAGTGCCAGGAGGCCCTCAAGGTCGCCGAGCAGCGCGTGCGGGTGTTGATTGAAAACAAGGCCGGTGAGGCCGCGACACTAGAGGATTTCGAGGAGCGGGAAGATGCCTAATCCAGAATCGCTCGACACCATGATTTCGCTCTGCAGGCACCGCATCGAGGCCGCGCTCGACCAGATCCTCCCTGCGGCCGCAACCCCGCCGGAGACCTTGCACGAGGCAATGCGCTACTCGACCCTTGCGGGCGGCAAGTACGTACGGCCGCTGCTCGTCTATTGCGCCGGTCAGGCCTGCGACGTGCCCATGGCCCGACTCGACGCCGCCGCCTGCGCGGTCGAGCTGATCCATGCCTATTCGCTGATCCACGACGACCTGCCCGCCATGGATGACGACGCGCTGCGCCGCGGCCGTCCGACCTGCCATATCGCCTATGGTGAGGCCATGGCCATCCTGGCCGGCGACGCACTTCAGGCGCTGGCTTTTCACGTCCTGGCGCACGAGAACGATTCCCTGACCCCGCACCAGCGGCTCAGGATGATGGATACGCTGGCCTACGCGAGCGGTTCCCTCGGTATGGCGGGCGGTCAGGCCATCGACATGCAGTCCATCGGCCGCACGCTGGACGTCGACGAACTCGAAAACATGCACACCCGCAAGACCGGCGCCCTGATCCAGGCCAGCATCCTGCTCGGCGGCCTGGCCGCCGACCCGGTCGACGAACAGGTCCTGCAACAGCTCGGCGGCTTCGGCCGCTGCATCGGTCTCGCCTTCCAGATCCGCGACGACATCCTCGACGTCGAGTCCGCGACCGAAACCCTGGGCAAGCCGCAGGGCTCGGACGAGGACATGAACAAACCGACCTACACCTCACTGCTCGGCCTCGAAGGCGCCCACGAAAAGCTCCGCGAGGTCCACGACAAGGCCCTGCATTACCTGGACGGCATGGGCCCCAAGGCCGACTATCTGCGCCAGGTCGCCGAATACATCGTCGGCAGGAAGTACTGACCACTCGTAGGGGCGACCGGCGGTCGCCCTTCGATGCGCGCCCTATTTGTCTGATTTGACCGTAGGGGCACGGCGCGCCATGCCCTAAATCGTTGCCAACCTTCCACTCCCCGCGATATCCTGACCGCATCGTATCTCAGGGAGAGATAGCGCATCATGCGTCACGGACTAATAACTGTCGGTTATCCCATTACCCGGCGCCTCGCTACCATCGCGAAGCCGCCTCGGCGCAGCAACGTCTCGTTTTCATCGCGTTCTTCGGGGCCGCCACGAACTCGCTCCCGCTATCGTGAATTCATCACGGTTTTTCCAACACTCAAATCACGACCGAGTTTTTATCTATGGATATTAGCGGGTTATCCGGCGTCAATAATCCGTCCCCGGGTTAAAGATTCATCACGCTAATAATTATTATGAGGTCGTAGACCTCATAAACGGACTGTTATACCTAAGGAGAGATCGTGCTAGTAGAGATACTAATAATATTTGCTGGGTGCTTCGTCGTCGAAAGGATTTTCGTTGGATGGGAGCTGCCTAAAGTCAGAACGTGGCCTGTTAGAGTATTGCTTATTAATCTTGTCCAATTGGGAGTCGTTTTGCTGGCTGGCGTGACTTGGGAGGTTTGGTTATCGTCATGGTCTATATTCAAACTTTCACACTATGTTTCTCCTGTCCTAGGTGGTTGTATAGCTTATTTTATAGCAACGTTTGTTTTTTATTGGTGGCATAGATGGCGCCACGAATTAGATTTCCTATGGATCGCCTTTCATCAAATCCACCATAGCCCACAAAGGTTAGAAGTAATAACTTCATTCTACAAGCACCCTGGCGAAATGGTACTTAAGGGGATCTCTAAAAACCCCTGCTAATCTGCGATAATAACGCATTGATAAATAAACGGGTAGAAGGTATGCAACCGGGATTTTTTGACCACGCTGAGCGTCTTGATCTATTAGAAAGGCTGGGAGACCCATTGCCC
>WGNS01000016.1 GCA_016124415.1 Gammaproteobacteria bacterium
CAATGACTCTACGGCGCATATAGCTGAATTTAGATGATCTACACCCGTCAGGCTCCGCCCTCCGGATTCCGACATCTAAATCCAGCTGCACCTATCCCGGTCTACTCGCCTTCGCGTCGCTCTCCATGGCTCGCAGTAGTGGTAAGGAAGTTGCATATCGTTCTGAAACAGCCGTTCCGCGCTAATAATTTGACGGCGCCCGCGAACATGACGATGAACGGAGAAGGACAGGTGACGATCGCCCTACCCCATGGACACCTACATGCTTGATGCCTGCATCGATATCTCGATCAAACCGACCGACCTACCGTCGCCGCCGCAAATCGCCCTGCAAATCATGCGCGCCTGTTCGCAGGAAAACGTCAGCGCGGAACAGCTTTCCGAACTGGCCTCCAGCGACCCCGTGTTGGCCGCCGAGCTCCTCCGCGTCGTCAACTCGGTCCACTTCGGCCTCGCCACCTCCGTTCAGAGCATCACCCGCGCCATCGCGGTGCTGGGGCGCAAGTCGCTACGCAATCTCGCGCTGTGCCTGTCGATTCGCGATGCCCTGAAAAAAGGCAGCATCCCCGGTTTCGCCGAGGAGGATTTCTGGGAAGACTCCATTCGTCGCGCGTCCGCCGCGCGCGCCCTGGCCCGCGAACTTGACCTCGACGGCGACGAATATTTCACCGCCGGCCTGTTGCAGGACTTCGGTCTGCTGGTCCTCTTTTACCTGTATCCGGAAAAGGCCGAAAGCTGGCAACGGATGAAAAAACTCGATCCGGTCGCCCGCTGCGCCGAAGAGCGCTACGTCTTCACGGTCGGGCACGAAGTCGTCGGCATGATGCTCGGCGAGGCCTGGGAACTGCCGGAATCGTTGACGCTCGCCATCGGCCATCATCATCTCGCCGAAATCGACGAATTGAACGACGATCTGAAACGGATGTGCAAGATCCTGTACTGCGCCGAATGGATCGCCGCCGTATACCGCGTCCAACACAGCCGACAGGTCCTGGACCGTTGCCTGCACTTGATGGAAGAGTACCTTGCGATCGACAAGGAAAAGGCGCAGGCCTTGATCTCGCAATTGCCTAATCAGGTCGAGAACGCGGCCGCGGCCATGGGTTTGCAAATCGTGGCGCAGGAGGAGTTCGATGCGATTCTGCAAAGCGCGAGCATCCAATTGGCCGAGCAGGACCTCGGCTATCAGGAATTGATCTGGCAGCTGGAAAACACCTTGCGCGAGCGCGACCGTCTGGCCTCGGAGCTGAATCATGAGCTGAGCGCCGCCCGGGAGGTTCAACAAAGCCTGCTGCCGCACACAAGCGACGAACCGTTCCCGATCCACGGCATCAACATCCCAGCGCGCGAACTGTCGGGTGACTTTTACGACTACTTCACATTGCCCGACGGCCGCATCTACTTCGCGCTCGGCGACGTGTCCGGAAAAGGCGCCTATGCCGCCCTGTTGATGGCGAAGACCTGCAGCCTGTTCCGTTGCCTCGGCAAGGTGATCGTGCACCCGGACAAACTATTGGCCCGGATCAACAACGAAATCTGTGAAACCAGCATCCGCGGCATGTTCGTCACCATGATCGTGGGCCTCTTCGATCCGATGCGCGGGACCATCGAACTGTCCAATGCGGGCCATCCGCCCGCGCTGTTGTTTCACTCCACCACCAAGTTCAAGAGCGTGGAAGCGCAGGCGCCGCCGGTCGGCATCGTGCCGGACTGCACTTTCCCGGCCGAGACGATCGAACTCGGCACCGGCAGCCTCTATCTCTTCTCCGACGGATTGATCGAAGGTCATATCGAAGGCGGCGAGTGCCTCGGCCTGCGCGGCATGGCCCAACTGATCGTCAAGCTGAACAACAACCCGGCCTCGGACGTTGTGACATCGATCTCGGAACGAATCACGGAATCCGGGTTTCCGTTGCGCGATGACGTGACCGTGATGCTCGTCAGGGCGGTCGCGTAACGGACTTCGGGTCACCGCAACGCAAATCAAGGCGCTGATCCATGCCCGAAAAAAAACGGTACCCTGGACCAGGCACCGTACCCGTGGCCGCTCCATCGTGCGATGAGCATCGAAACACGAGTGGAGCGCCGGGATACGGGCCTAGCCCAAGATACCAGCCCTGGAATCAGGCCTCCCTGAAAAGGCCGTGATACTGCGATCAGCCGATGCCGGCGCAGCTATGCGGCCTTCCGGCCGGGTTGATGGACCAAGCGAAGGTACGGCTTGACGGTCTTCCAACCCTCCGGGAATTTGGCCTTGGCGGCCTTGTCGTCAAGCGACGGCACGATAATCACGTCGTCTCCCTGACGCCAGTTCACAGGCGTCGCCACCTGGTACTTGGCCGTCAGCTGAAGCGAATCCAACACGCGCAGAATCTCGTTGAAGTCGCGCCCCGTGCTGGCCGGATAGGTGATCATCAGGCGGATCACCTTGGCCGGGTCCATGATGAACACCGACCGTACGGTCAACGTGTCATTCGCCATCGGATGAATCATGCCATAAAGGTTTGCGACCTTGCGATCGAGGTCCGCAATTAAAGGGAAGTTGAGCATGTGACCTTGCGTCTCCGCAATGTCGGCAGACCACCGCTTGTGATCGTCGATCGAATCGACGCTCAAACCGATGATCTTGCAATGCCGCTTTTCGAACTCCGATTTCATTCCCGCCAGATAGCCGAGCTCAGTCGTACATACCGGCGTGAAGTCTTTCGGATGGGAGAACAGGATCACCCAGTTGTCCCCGGCCCATTGGTAAAAATTCAACGGGCCTTCCGTTGTCATTGCCTGAAAGTCAGGCGCTTTTACACCCAATTGAAGAGCCATTTTTCACCTCCTCGAGGAATGGAATCAGAACTTACGCGGGAACTCGGATCGTCCCGCGGGAATGATTCCCTATCGATTCGGTCTGAAATTATGCCCCTGACAGGATCTTCACAGTGACTATGTCACGTAGCGCCTAGCCTTTTTTCTTTAATGTGATGAGATTTTCGAGAAGCGTTCCGGACAGTCCGGTGACTTCACTGAGACGGCGCAGCCTGTCCTGTTCGTACGCGTGATCGATGAGGAACTGGCAGAGATCCAGCGCCCTGAGCACGGCGCTCGACAACCTGCAGGCTCCGGCGCTCCCGACTTCCTTCTCGATCAGGAGCGGCACTGCGGAACTCAGATCGCCGGCTACCTCGCCACCTTACGGCCCGCCGCCTCGTCAGCCTAACCGCGATACGCGCCGAACGCCAGACAGCTGTTGGTTCCACCGAACCCGAAGGAATTCGACAGCGCGAGATTGATGGGTTTTTCGAGATAACGGTCCAGGACATGACGGACGCCCCGGCAATCATCGCTCAGATTGCCTTCCGTCAGGTTCCGCGTGTACGGCACCGCACCCTTCACGATGGTAAGCACCGTGAATACCGCCGCCAACGCACCGGACGCACCGAGCAGATGGCCGGTAGCGGACTTGGTCGCGGAAACCGCGACGTTTCGCGCATGCTCGCCCAGGGCGTGCAAGATCGCCTTGATCTCAATGCCGTCCGCGCCGGTGCTGGTCGCGTGCGCATTGATATAATCGACGTTTTCCGGACCCCTGCCCGCCATACGCAAAGCCGCCAGTATCGAGCGCTTGGCGCCCAGTCCTTCCGCATGCGGTGCCGTGATCGCGCCGCCCGTCCGGCCGTCGCCGGTCCGGCCGAAGCCCAGCAGTTCCGCGTAGATACGCGCGCCGCGCGCCAGCGCGTGGCCAAGCTCTTCCAATACGAGGCAGGCCGCGCCCTCGCCCATGACGAAACCGTCGCGATCGTTGCTGAACGGCCGCGAGGCGAACTCAGGCGATTCGTTCCGGGTCGACAAGGCCGACTGAGCGTTGAAGGTGGAAATGCCGACCGGCGTGATTGCGGCCTCGGCGCCTCCGGCGACGATGATGTCCGCCTCGTCCATGGCGATGGCGTTAAAGGCATCGGAGATGGAATGCGCGCCGGCCGCGCAGGCCGTGCAGTGCGCATTGTTCGGCCCCCTGAAGTCCCAAAGGCTCGAGATGTAGCCGGCGGCAATGTTCGGCAGGAACTTCAGGTTACCGAAAGGCGACTGCTTCTTGCCTGAATGGACGGTCAACGTGCATTGCTCGACGGCTTCGAGTCCGCCGATACCGGTCGCGAAATTGACGCCGATCCGATCGAGCAAGGCCTCGTCGGTCGTACCCTCGAGTCCCGCGGACTCGATCGCCTCGGCCGCCGCGGCCAGCGCGAAGACCTGATGCCGATCCAGTTTCTTCAGCATCTTCTTCTGGTTTTCCGGAGACATGCCGGTGGAGGACAGGAAATTGGCCGGATCGAAACGGTCGCTCACGCGCGCGGCGAAATGGGTCTTGCAGCCGGCGAATTCCGCCAGGCTCTCCACCCGCCCAAAGCCGTGCCCGCCCGACAACAGGGCATCGAAACTCTCGAACGCGCCGGCGCCCAAAGGCGTGACCGCACCAACCCCCGTAATGACCACCCGTCTCTTCGCCATATCTCCCCCGCCTTGATTTATGTGTATATACATGGATATTATTTTTCGCATTCGGTAAATGTCAAGGATCCCCCCCCTGATTCCCGTACGAAACGGATAGGTTGGCGGATTCTCACGGGAGGCACAAGAGGGATGTACGACGATCTAAGGAAGTGCGCCAACATGAACCTGCGCAGGACGGCGCGACTCGTCGGCCAATTCTACGAACAACACCTTCAGCCGACGGGTCTGCGCGCGACGCAATTCACCCTGCTGGCGGCGATCGGACAAACGGGACCGGTCTCGATCTCCTCGCTCGCCGGCAAGATGGACCTCGAACGCACCACCCTGACCCGAAACGTTCACCTGCTGGAACGGGAAAAGCTCATCGCCATCCGGGAAGGAGAGGACGCCCGAACCCGCCTGCTTGCCCTGACGCCCAAAGGCGAATCGCGCCTCCAAGGTGCGCTGCCTTATTGGGAGAGGGCCCAGACGGAATTCCTGGAACGCTTCGGCAACCAGCATTGGGAACAGATGCTCACCGAGTTGGAGGCCTTATCGAAAAGCGTCGCCCCCGATTGACGCCTTTAAAAACTGGACCCGGGCTGTGACAGGAACTCGACCTCCTCTTCCGTCGATGGTCGCCCCAGGATCGCGTTGCGATGCGGATAGCGCCCGAAGCGGTCAATGATCGCCTTGTGCCGCAGTTCGAAATCGAGATTGCCCTCAAGCCCGGCTTCCCGAAACAGGCGCTCGGCCCATTCATGGATCTTCCTCGACTCACTGTGCATGAACGGCATGTAGAGAAAGGTGCGCTCCTGCGGATACAGCATCTTGTCCGCGCCGGACAAGACCGCCTCTTGCGCCAATGCCAGCGCCAGCGGGTCATGGGCGAACGCCATCGGCGTGTTGCGATGGATATTTCGCGAAAACTGATCGAGCACGATGACCTCGGCGAGCCGCCCCTTGGGCGTATTGCGCCAGACGAAGAGCTCGCCCTGAGCCGCTTGCCGCAGCAAATCCCCGAAGCGATCCGCGATCAAACGATCGAACTCGGGATCGACGCGCCACCACTGCTTGGGCTCAATCTCGTCGAACCAGAAGTTCAGGATCTTTTGATACATCTTCGTCCTCCTGAAAGCGTTAGCGCGTCGCTGTTTTTAGAATAATCGGCTCGATCCCAACATGCCGCGTTCCGTCCGACAATGAAACCGCACCATCCTGAATCGTACACCGCAACGCCATGGTCCGTTGCGCCAGCGCGGCGAGGGAGTGTGTATCGGGCAGATCGAAGATCGAAAGGTTGCCGAGGCGTTCGAGTCCGTCCCGGTTCTGCCGCCACCAGATGTCGGTGACGCGGCCGCCGTAAGCGTATACCAGGACCTCCGAGGCGCGACCGCAGGCCTTGCGAAGCGTCTTCTCGTCGGGCTGCCCGACTTCGATCCATTGCTCGATGACTCCGGTCAAGTCCTTGCGCCACAAGGCCGGCTCGTCCTCCGTGCTCAGGCCTTTCCCGAAGATCAGATCGTCGTGCGCTTTGAGGGCGAAGGCGAGCAACCGAACCATCATGCGCTCGTCGGTCTCGGACGGATGACGGGCGATGGTCAGCGAGTGGTTCCGATAATAATGGCGATCCATGTCGGCGATTTGGAGCTCGGCTTTGAATATGGTGGATTTCAGGGCCATGTCTTCGAATGCGCGTTTCCAAACCTCGGCGCGACGGGATTGTCGTATAATTTCCCTATGTTACGACCGAATGGGCAGTACTGGAAACCGCTTCGGGAAGGCGTTCCGATTCCCATCCACCGGGTTTGAACCCGATCGCCGCGCTGATGTCGCCTACCCGTCAACACCTGGAAATCACCGGTCTCGTTCAGGGCGTGGGATTTCGCCCCTTCTGCCATCGCCTCGCGCAACGATTTGCGCTCAGCGGCTGGGTGCTCAATCACGGCGGCGGCGTCAGTATCGAGATTCAGGGCCGGCGGATCGACGACTTCATCTCCGCGCTCAAATCCGAACTGCCGCCGCTCGCGCGGATCGACTCGATCGAACAAAAAGACGTCCCGCCGGAAGTCAACGAATCCGAATTCTTGATTCGCGAAAGCTTGCAAAGCGCCGTGACGGCGGCCATCCCGCCGGACAGCAGCGTCTGCCCCGATTGCCTTCGCGAACTCTTCGATCCCGCGAGCCGGTACTACCGCTATCCGTTCCTGAACTGCACGCAATGCGGCCCGCGTTACACCGTCACGCGAGCCCTGCCGTACGATCGCGCCAACACGTCCATGGCCGCATTCAAACTGTGCCCGGCCTGCCAAGCCGAATACGACGACCCGACGAATCGCCGTTTTCACGCCCAGCCGACCGCCTGCCCCAGTTGCGGCCCAAGGCTTTCGATGTCGGCCGACGAAATCGTTCATCGTCTCAGAGACGGCGAGATCCTGGCCATCAAAGGTCTGGGTGGATTTCATCTCGTCTGCGACGCCCGCAATCACGACGCCGTCGCCAGGCTTCGAATACGCAAACAACGCGAGGCCAAACCTTTCGCCGTCATGGCCGCCAACCTCGCGAGCCTCGAAACCCTGGTCGAACTCGACGACCCGACGCGTGCGTTGCTCGAAAGCCCGCAACGGCCGATCGTCCTGGCTAAACAAAGATCCGGCGCAAAGCTGTCGCCCGCGATCGCGCCGGGACTCGACAGCTTCGGCGTCGTGCTGCCCTACACGCCACTGCACTACCTGATCTTCAATGCAGCCGTCGGCAACCCCGACGGCACGGAATGGCTGCAGGAAACAAACGATCTCGCGCTGGTCATGACCAGCGCCAATCCGGGCGGCGAACCGCTCGTGATCGGCAACGACGAGGCGCGTGAGCGACTTGGGTCGATTGCGGACACGCTGGTCGATCACGACCGCGACATCGTCTGCCGCTGCGACGACAGCGTCCTGCGCATCACGGCAGGCAAGGCGCGGTTCATCCGCCGCGCTCGCAGCTATGTGCCGGAGGCAATCAAACTGCCGCACGAAATCCCATCCGTACTCGCCGTCGGCGGCCATCTCAAAAACACCATCTGCGTGACGCGCGGTGATCGGGCCTATCTGTCTCAACACATCGGCTCACTCGATAATCGCGCGACCTACGCGTTTTTCGAAGAGATCGTGCAACACTTGCTCGATACCTTGCAGGTCAAACCGGCGATCGTCGCCCACGATCTGCATCCCGATTTCTTCAGCACGCGCTACGCGCAAGAACTGGGGCTGAAGCAGAGGCTACCGACCATGGCCGTGCAACATCACCACGCCCATCTCGGGGCCGTCGCGGCCGAGCACGGAGTGACCGAGGCCGCGATCGGCCTGGCGCTCGACGGTTTCGGCCTCGGCGAAAACAATGAAAGCTGGGGCGGCGAACTCATGCTGTTCGACGGTGCGGAATACCAAAGGCTGGGCCACCTTGCCCCGATGAAACAACCCGGCGCCGACCGCGCCGCCCGCGAACCCTGGCGCATGGCCGCGGCCGTCTACGATCGGCTCGGCCGCGGCGAGGAAATCGAGCGCCGGTTCCCGCAAACGGACACCGCCCTGCTCCGACAGATGCTTTCAAAAAACCTCAACTGTCCCGCCACTAGCAGCGCCGGCCGACTCTTCGACGCCGCCGCCGGCCTGCTCGGCGTCAAGGCCGTCAGCGATTACGAAGGCCAGGCCGCGATGATGCTCGAAGGCCTGACCGAAACCCCAGAGACCATGACCCACGGCTGGCGCATCGAAGACAACCGGCTTGATCTGTTACCGCTGCTGGAACGATTGATCGACTGCGATCCCGTCACCGGCGCAAATCTGTTTCACGGAACACTGATCGCGGCCTTGACTGACTGGATCGAACAGACGGCCGAAGAAACCAAAATCAAAACCGTCCTGCTCGGCGGCGGGTGCTTTTTGAATCAGGTCTTGAGCAGCGGCCTAATGAACGAACTCACGGCGAAGGGATACACGGTAAAACTGTCGCAACAGGCCCCATGCAACGACGGCGGACTTAGCCTGGGGCAGGCGTGGATTGCGGGGCTTCGACGTAGATAAAGCTGAGCTTTGCGACTTGAGCTGCCTCACTGGATTGACCGCCGACTCGCAACCTACTTGACCGATTGAATACTAATCCTAAAGGGAGGGGGAAACCTGGAGTCGCCCCGTAGAGGACATCATCTATGGGATTGAGGTGTATAGCAAACGGGGAAGCGATTCATTTATGAGGTTTCAGGGCGTACAGTGAATCGGGGACCAGCGTTTCGTGGAAAGGCACTTTAGGGGCTGAGACGTAAGGATATATGGCAATTGGGGTCTTAGGGCACTAACCAACCTGAAGCGGACCTTTCTGCCTGCCCCGCCCAGAACGGGCTAGACTACTGCTCAGGCGAAACTCGTTAAGCACACCCTGCGGAAAGGATTCATTTGCAATTCGCCTCCCTCACGGTCGGCCCTTGACGTACGTGGGCCAACTGCTCGGACACAAATCGATCGATAGTACAGAGATCTACACCAATATACTGACCAAGGTTTTCCGTACTTCTCGAATTAGCTCTTCGATTTACCTTTAAAAACGGTGGCCTGCCCCCTATACGCGGGTTATCATTTCCACCTGAAAACGAAAGGAAATACCCATGCGCCTGATCACAATCACCTCCCTTGCTGCCAGCCTGCTACTGCTTGGCGGTTGTTCCCAGGAACAGCAAAACAAACTTTCACGGTTGGGCGTCACCTGGCTGGAAGGTAATTACAAGGTCACTTTCGTCGAGGGCAGTCACGTCAAAAGCTGGAACGTCATCGGCAGCAAGGTTACCAGCGAACCGGAGAAAGGCTATTACTATTTCTGGGCCCGGGATGAAAAGGGCAAAAAGTTTTATGTGCAAACGCCCATCATCCGCACCTACATAGAAGAGACGAAGTAGATAGCAAGTACGACAAAAGTCACTCACGAAAAGCGGAGCAGTCAAAGCTGCCTAGAAGGTGGTAGTGGACCCAGTCTGTTTGCAGCGCGTTAGCCTCATCG
This sequence comes from Gammaproteobacteria bacterium, assembly GCA_016124415.1. GTDB lineage: Bacteria > Pseudomonadota > Gammaproteobacteria > SZUA-140 > SZUA-140 > RI-283. The sequence continues at coordinate 9,517 of WGNS01000016.1, forward strand.
TTGATGACGGCTGCTAGTCGCTCAGCGACTATGTGAGGGGCAAGTCTATAGGGTCCCAAAGGACGCTAGACGACCCCAAGCGGACTATGATCTTTGCTTGTGATAATGTGGATACGACTCCGAAGCGGTCATTGATTGCCTGTCCCTTGTGGGGCGAGATAGACTACCCCTCAGGGAAACTCATGGAGAAATCTACATTGAGGAAGGACCAACCAAGGATATATGTTGCGGCATCAATCCGATTGATGGCCCCATGCCTGTCTCTTCTGTTCTCCTTGGCCGCATATCACAATATCAACGCCATCCGGGTATCACAATATCTGTGCCGTCCAGATAATCAACTGTTATGCAAATCAAAAAAAGGAAAGCAGTAGTGCCGCTACCTCAGTATTGTTTTTGCACATCCTGTCGCAAAAACGCTTCGCCTACGCGGCAGCTATTCCTTTTGCCGGGACCGTCCTGCGTACACAACCTTGCTCTACTTCCCTACGGTACGCAGAACAAGA
>WGNS01000038.1 GCA_016124415.1 Gammaproteobacteria bacterium
AATGACTCTACGGCGCATATAGCTGAATTTAGATGATCTACACCCGTCAGGCTCCGCCCTCCGGATTCCGACATCTAAATCCAGCTGCACCTATCCCGGTCTACTCGCCTTCGCGTCGCTCTCCATGGCTCGCAGTACATGCAAGTTTGTATATAATGAATTTTCACGCCCACCCTGCCTAACGGATTCTACCCATGTCGCGTTGCTTTTTCACGAATCACCGCCTCCCGTACGCCGAAACCACGACCTCCAAAAAGCGGCTTGCGATCGGCGCCGTCCTGACGCTGACGCTCGCGATTACCGCCTGCGGCCAGCAGGGCGACGCGGCCGACGGCCATGGGGGCAATCCGGGTGGCATGCCCGCCATGCCGGTCACCGTCATCGAAGCGAAATCGCAATCGGTACCGGTGGTCATCGAGGAAGTCGGCCAGGTCGAAGGATCGAAAGACGTCGAGGTCCGCGCCCGGGTCTCCGGATTTCTGACCCACCAACGCTACACCGAAGGCGAACGAGTTAAAAAAGGCGCCGTGCTGTTCGACATCGACCGCGAACCCTTTGAGAATGCCCTGGAGCAGGCCAAGGCTGCGCTGGAACAAAGCAAGGCGAACCTCGACAAGGCCAAGCGCGAGGTCAATCGTCTGACGCCCCTGCTCAAGGCCAAGGCCGTCAGCGAGAAAGAGCTGGACGACGCCAAGACCACGCTGCAGTCCGCCGAAGCGGAGAAACTGTCCGCCGAAGCGCGTGTCCGCAACGCCGAGCTGGATCTGTCCTATACGGAAGTCGTCGCGCCGATCACCGGCGTCACCGACCGCGCCCAGTATTCCGAGGGGACGCTGGTCGGCTCCGGCGCCGCGAGCAGTCTGCTGACGACCATGCACATCATCGACCCGGTCTGGGTCCGTTTCGCCTTCTCCGAGATCGAGGCCAGACAGTTGCGTCAGGCCGACGGCAAGGCCATCGTCAAACTGATGCTCGCAGGCGACCGGCCATACGCGCTGAACGGAAAGCTCAACTACACCGCCTCGACGGTCAGCACCCAAACGGGCATGGTATCCATGCGCGCCACGTTCCCGAATCCCGAGTCGCTGCTGCTGCCGGGCCAGTTCGTGCGCGTCCTCGTGACCATCGGCGAACGCAAGGCCTTCCTGGTCCCGCAGGCCGCCCTGGCCCAGACCGGCCAGGGTCAAATGGTCTTCACGGCAGGCCCGGACGACACCGTGACGCCAAAGCCGGTCAAGACCGACGGCTGGCTCGGCAACGACTGGGTCGTCACCGAGGGCCTGAACGACGGCGACCGTATCATCACGGACAACCTCATGAAGCTTCGCCCCGGCGCGCCGGTCAAGCCGCATGCGCCGGGTGAGATGCCCGGCAAACCCGACGCCAAAGCGGCCAAGACCGCCTAAGCGCCGCCGGCAACCGAGACACTCAGCCAGAGACAGGCCACATGTCAAAATTCTTTATCGAACGTCCCATCTTCGCCACCGTGCTGGCGATCATCATCGTGCTGTCGGGGCTCGTCGCCGGCAGTATCCTTCCGATCGCCCAATATCCTGAGATCTCGCCGCCGACCGTAACCATCACGGCCAGCTATCCGGGCGCCTCGGCCGAGACCCTGGCCAAGGTCGTGGCCGCGCCGATCGAGGAGCAGCTGTCCGGCGTCGAGAACCTGCTCTATTTCAACTCGACCTCGGCCTCCAACGGTTCGATCTCGATCACGGCCACCTTCGAGGTCGGCACCGACGTCGACAAGGCGACCTTCGACGTCAACAACCGCGTCCAGCTTGCGAACCCGCGGCTACCCGACGAAGTACGGCGCAACGGCGTGACGGTGGCCAAGCGCTCGCAGAACATCCTGCTTGTCGCCGCCCTGAACTCGCCCGACAGCACGCGCGACATGCTCTATCTGTCCAACTATGCGACCCAGAACGTCGTCGACGAACTCAAACGCATCCCCGGCACCGCCGACGTCATCGTCTTCGGCGCCCGTGACTACTCGATGCGCATCTGGCTCAAGCCCGACCGCATGGCCCAGCTCGGTCTCACGACCAAGGACGTCACCGACGCCATCGACGCCCAAAACGCCCAGTACGCCGCCGGCAAGATCGGTGCCGATCCGGCGCCTCCGGGCCAACAGCTCGTCTACACCGTGACGGCCCGAGGCCGCATGCTGCAACCCGAGGAGTTCAGCAACATCATCCTGCGCGCCAGCGGGCCGCAAGGCGTGCTCAAGCTCAAGGACGTCGCCCGTATCGAACTCGGCGCCCTGAGCTACGATCAGGCCAATACCGTCAACGGTCAGCCCTCGATCGCGATCGCAGTCTTCCTGCAATCCGGCGCCAACGCGCTCGACGTGGCCGATGCCGTACGCGCGCGCATGATCGAACTCAAGAAGGAACGCTTTCCCGACGGCGTCGACTATCTGATCCCCTACGACACCACGCGTTTCGTGGCCGCCTCGATCGCGGCCGTCGAGAAAACCTTGATCGAAGCCGCGATCCTCGTACTGATCGTGGTCTTCGTCTTCCTGCAGACCTTCCGCGCGACCCTGATCCCGATGATCGCCGTGCCGGTCTCCCTGATCGGGACCTTCGCAGGGCTTTGGCTGTTCGGATTCTCCATCAATACGTTGACGCTGTTCGCGATGGTCCTCGCGGTCGGTATCGTGGTCGATGACGCCATCGTCGTGCTCGAGAACGTCGAGCGCCTCATGCGCGAACAGAACATGAAGCCCTTCGACGCCGCCATGGAGGCCATGCGCGAGGTCCAGAACGCCGTCATCGGCATCGTGCTGTCGCTGGTCGCGGTCTTCATTCCCGTCGCCTTCCTGGGCGGCATCGCCGGCGAACTCTATCGCCAGTTCGCCGTCACGGTGGCCATCGCCGTCGTGCTTTCGGGCGTCGTCGCACTGACCCTCACGCCGACCCTGTGCGCCGTGCTGCTGAAATCGAGCGGCCACAAGGACGGCGGTCTGCTGCACAAACTGTTCACGCCCTTCAACGTCCTGTTCGGCTGGGTCACCCGGCACTTCCTCCAGGGCGTCGAATTCAACCTGCGCCACCGGATCTTCGCACTCAGCGCCTTCGCCGGCCTGCTGGCCGTCGTCGGATTCCTGTTCATGCGCATCCCGGGCAGTTTCGTGCCGCCCGAGGATATGGGTTACATCATCGCGGTCGTGCAATTGCCGGACGGCGCCACGCTCGCCCGCACGGAGAAAACGACCGAGCAGTTGCGCCACATGATGGACGGCAACCAAGCCATCGAGAACATATTCATCGTCAACGGCTTCGATCTGATCAGCAGCAGCAACAAGAGCAATTCGGCGACGATCTTCTTCCCGCTGAAACCCTGGAAGGACCGTCATCAGACCGCGCAGGAACTCGTTGCCGAAGTCAGCGGCAAGGGCTTCATGCTGTCCGACGGCATCGCGTTCGCGATCAACCCGCCGCCGATTCGCGGACTGGGTTCGACGGGCGGCTTCGAAGTCTATGTCCGCGGCCGCGCCGATCCCGACCCGCAGCACCTCGCCACGGTCACGAACAACTTTATCGCCGACCTCGGCAAGGATCCGGCCCTTGTCGGTCTGCGCACGCTGTATCGTCCGACCGTGCCTCAGCTCCGCGTCGAGGTCGACCGTGAAAAGGCCCTGTCGCTCGGCGTCGAGGTGGACGAGGTCTTCAGCGCCCTGCAGGCCCAGATGGGCTCGCTCTACGTCAACGACTTCAACAAGGCAGGCCGCACCTATCACGTCACCATCCAGGCCGACGCCCAGTACCGGGCCAAGCCTGCGGACCTCGGCAACATCTACGTGCGTTCCAAGACGACTCAGCGCATGATCCCGCTCAAGGCGCTGATCACGGTCGAGAACATCATCGGCCCCGAACAGATCGAGCGCTATGACGGCTATATCGCCGCCAAGATCTTCGGCAGTGCCAAACCCGGTTTCAGCTCGGGCGAGGCCATCGCCGCCGTCGAGCGCGTCGCCAAACAGTCGCTGCCCAAGGGTTACGACATCGAATGGACCGGCCAAGCCTTCCAGGAAAAGCGCACCGGGAGCGCATCGGTATTCGCCTTCGGCTTCGCGATCGTCATGGTCTATCTGATCCTGTCGGCCCTCTATGAACGCTGGAGCGTACCGTTCGCAGTGCTGCTGGCGGTGCCGTTCGCCCTGGCAGGCGCCTTGGGCTTCGTCTTCATCCGCGGCATGGAGAACAACATCTATTTCCAGATCGGACTGATCGTACTGATCGGCCTCGCGGCAAAGAACGCGATCCTGATCGCCGAATTTGCCATGCAGGGCATGGAGCACGGACGGCAGGCCGCCGAGGCGGCCCAAGAAGCGGCCAGGCTGCGTTTCCGTCCCATCGTCATGACCTCGCTGGCTTTCGTATTCGGCGTCCTGCCCTTGGTTATGGCGACCGGCGCCGGCGCGGCGGCCCGGCAGTCCATGGGTACGGGCGTGTTCGGCGGCATGATCATCGCAACCTTCATCGCACCGATCTTCGTACCGATGTTCTTTGCCTTGCTGGCACACAAGGCGCGGCCGAAACATGAGCACGAACACCAGTTGCAACACGATACGATCTGGGACGACGGGGCGTAACGCCCCGATCGCCCCGGGCGTGCTCCGCACGATTCAGTATTTGACCACCAAGCCTTCATGTAAGGCGTCAAAATAGCTCCCCCATGGCAAGAAAGACTAAAGACGAGACCGAACAGACCCGACTCCAGATCATCGCCGCGGCCCGGAGGGTCTTCGCCGAACGCGGCGTCAGCCGTACGACCCTGGCGGAAATCGCCAAGGACGCGGGCGTCACTCGCGGCGCGATCTATTGGCACTTCAAGAACAAGCCAGACCTGTTCTTCGCGATGAAGGACCAGATCACCCTACCGCTGATAGACGGCGTCGAAAACGGCACGCTGGCCGATAAGTCAGGAGACCCGTTGAAGGCGATTCGCGCCAATATGCTCGAGATGCTGCAATTGCTCGAAAACGATGAAGAGGTGCGTACGACCTTCGAGGTCGTAGCCTTGAAGTGCGAGTATGTCGATGAATTCGCCTCGTTGGACAACTATGTGATCAAGGCCTGTTGCGCGTTCATCGAGACCATCACGAAGGCCTATGAACAGGCCGAGGAGTTGAAGCAGTTGCGCGCAGGACTCGATCCCGGGCTATGCGCGCTCGAGACCTACACCTTCATGAAGGGACTGATCCATCTTTGGCTGTCGGACAGCGACGGCGTCATCATCCGGAACAAGGCACGCGCCCTGATCGAGGCACATATCGCGATGCGGTCTCATTGACCGCCTGATGTTCCGCGAAGGGACACGTACTCGTTTTACTGCGAAAGACTGGAATCACAACCCAAAGCGGACATTGCTGATAATTTATTGACGGCGTCATTCCCGCGCAGGCGGGAATCCAGCGAGGACACCATGCGCATATATGTTTGCTAGCAAGCATAATGAAATACTGTATGTTGGGGTAATATCCGATTACGAATATGGATTCCCGCCTGCGCGGGAATGACGGCTCTTGGCGCATGTATAAGAACGACAGCTTCTGGAAGCAGCAGTTGGATCAGCTAGAAGGCCTGGTCATATAGGAAGCGATTGAGTCCCGGATGACCTTGGCGTCAAAAATCGCGCAACACTTGCTCCAGGTGCGCGGCGGGCACGACGTCGACATCGGGGGCGAGCGGATAGCCGGCCTCTACCGGGGCGATGACCCAGGCGCGTTCCAGCTTCAGATCGGAGAAGGCCTGCCAGAAACCCTTGGCCGGCGCGGGTGCACTGGAGAATTTGATTTCGAATCCCACCTTCTGATTGCCGCGCTCGGCGATGATGTCGATTTCCGCACCGCTCGCGGTGCGGTAAAACGATAGCTGCCAACGCGGCCCGAGCAACTGGACGACCTGCTCAAGCACCCACCCTTCCCAGGAAGCGCCGACAACAGGGTGCCCGGCAAGTCCGTTCAAATCGGTGATGCCGAGCAGGGCGTGCAGTAAGCCGCTGTCGCGCAGATAGACCTTGGGCGATTTCACTAGCCGCTTGCCGAGATTGACTTGCAAGGGCGGTAGTCTGCGCAGCATGTAGGTCGCTTCAAGGATGTCGAGGTAATGCTGAACGGTCGGCGCGGACACGCCGAACCCGGCGGCAAGGCGTGATGCGTTCCACAACTGGCCGTGCAGGTGGGCCAGCATCTGCCAGAAACGGCGCAGCGTCGTGCCCGGCACGCGGATACCGAAAGCGGGAATGTCCCGTTCCAGATGGGTGGCGATGAAGGCTTCGCGCCAGGCAAGGGAGGCGGCGTCCGAACTTGCCAACCAGCTCGGCGGGTAACCGCCGCGCAGCCAGAATTCCTGCAGTCTGTGGCCGGGGTCGATTTCGCTGACGTCGAACGGTGCCAGCTCGTGGAAGACGATGCGTCCGGCCAGCGTCTGCGACGCCTGGCGCAGCAGTTGCGGCGATGCCGAACCCAGCAGCAGGAAACGGCCCGGCACACGGCTTTCGTCGATCAGCGCACGCAGGACGGCGAATAGTTCCGGCTTGCGCTGCACCTCGTCCAGAATGACCAGCCGGTCGGCCTGCCGTGACAAAAATAGTTCGGGGTCGGCCAATCTGGCCAGATCGGACGGGCGTTCCAGATCAAGATACAGACTATCCTGCCGCCGCCCGGCAATGGCGCGCGCCAGCGTCGTCTTGCCCGCCTGGCGCGGGCCGAGCAGCGCCACCGCGGGGAACTCCGATAATGAATGCTCGATTTCCGGTGACAGCCTGCGCTCGATCATCTCCGCATATTAAAAGGTTATCTTTCAATATACAAGGATGGTGGCACATTAAAATCTCAGGTCACGCAGGGCGAACCAAGGCACGAAACCCAACTTTACCGTTGTCCGGCGCAGGGGCGACCCGCCGGTCGTCCCCGCATATCATGCGTCACACAGACCATTTCGTGAAGAACCCTTAGGATGCGGTGATAACCGCATCTTTCGCGATCGATGCGGTTCGTGCCTCATCACATCCCAGGGTTTACGCTACTCCGTCTCCTCGCCGTAGTGTTGTTCGGCCTCAAGCCACAAGGCGTTGATGATCCCGAAGGCGACCGCGAGGCAAATTCCCAATATCCAAGTGAAATACCACATCGTCACACCCTCCAAAGCGTCTTCAATACACGGAATGTTCGCGGGCGCGGATGTCCGCCTCGGTCACCTTGCCGCGCATGACCCGATAGACCCCACTCGTGTAGGCCAGGATGATCGGCAGGAAGATCAGGACGGCCCAGAACATCCAGGTCAGCGTCAAATGACTCGAAGTCGCGTCCCAAGCCGTCAGACTGCTTGCGGGAGAGAGCGAAGACGGCATGACGAACGGGAACATCGAAAAGCCGGCCGTCAGGATCACCCCGGCCAGGGCGAACCCGCTCGTTATGAAGGCCATGCCCTCCCTTCCCTGGTTGGACAAGACCAGTGTCAACCCGGCACCGGCAAAGGCCGCAAGCGGAGCCAACATCATCCAGGGATAGTTGCCGTAGTTGTCGAGCCAGGCGCCGGAGGCGCGTTCCACGGTCTTGGCGAGGACGTTGGGCACGGCGTCCGGCGCCGGCATGGAAAGGATGCGGTAACCGTCTATACCGAATGCCAGCCAGACGCCCGCCAAGGCAAAGGCCGCTATCGTGACGAGGGAAAAAATCCGCACGGCCTGCTTCGCCCGGGCTTGAACGATGCCTTCGGTGCGCAATTGTAGATAGACGGCGCCGTGCATGAGCAGCATTGCCAGACTCACGACGCCGCATAGCAGCGCGAACGGATTGAGCAGCGCGAAGAACGATCCGGTGTAGGTACTGCGCAGTACGCTATCGAACTCGAAGGGCACCCCCTGCAACAAATTGCCGAACGCGACGCCGAAGACCAACGCGGGTACCGCGCCGCCGGCAAACAGTGCCCAGTCCCAGGCGGTGCGCCAGCGCGGATCCTCGATCTTGCTTCGGTAATCGAATCCCACGGGACGGAAAAATAATGCGAACAGGACCAACAGCAACGCAATGTACAGGCCCGAGAAAGCAGCCGCGTAGACCATCGGCCAGGCGGCGAATACCGCGCCACCCGCCGTGATCAGCCAAACTTGGTTACCGTCCCAGGTGGGCCCGATGGTATTGATGATGACACGCCGCTCCCCGTCGGTACGCCCCACGAAGGGCAGCAGCGCGCCGACGCCGAGATCGAAACCGTCGGTCACGGCAAAGCCGATCAACAACACCCCGACGAACAACCACCAAATGACCTTGAGCGTATCGTAATCGAAAATCATGACCGGCCCTCCGTCTCAACATGGCCTTGTTCCAATGCGTAGCGTCCACTGTGCAGACTGCTTGGACCCAGGCGCGCGTACTTGAACATCAGAAACAGCTCGGCCGCCAGCAACAACGTGTAGAAACCGATGAAGCCGCTCAAACTGAAAACCAGATCCCCCGTACTCAAGGTCGAGGTAGCAAGACGGGTCGGCAGAATCTCGCCGATCGCCCAGGGCTGGCGGCCGTATTCGGCGACGAACCAGCCGCATTCGGCGGCCAGCCACGGCACCGGAATACTGAACAAAGCGAGTTTCAGCAGCCATGCCTTGTGCTGGTGGATTCGACGCGCGCAGTAGTAGAACGCCGCGCCGAAGATGAACAGGATCAGGAAACCGAGGCCGACCATGATCCGGAACACCCAGAACATGGGCGCCACCCGCGGTATGCTCCCGGCCGCAGCCTGCTTGATCTGCTCGTCGGTGGCGTCGATGACCTTGTCCGTGTAGGACTTGAGCAACAGGCCGTAGCCCAGATCGTCCTTATGCGCTTCGAAGCGTTTTTTCACGGCATCATCCCCAGCGCCGTTGCGCAGCGCCTGCAGCGCATCGTAGGCGATCATGCCGCTACGGATGCGCGTCTCGGTCTGCGCGATCAGGTCCCTGAGTCCGATCACCTCCTTGTCCACCGATCGCGTAGCGATCAGCCCGAGCGCGAAGGGTATCTTGATTTCGTAATCGGTGGTCTGCTTTTCCTGATTGGGCAAACCGAATATCGTGAAGCCTGCCGGAGGCTCATGGGTATTCCATTCCGATTCGATGGCCGCCAGCTTGACCTTCTGGACATGACCAAGCTCGTATCCGCTCTCGTCTCCAAGCACGATGACCGAAAGGATGCCCGCCAGACCGAAAGCCGAAGCGATCGCGAACGAGCGGCTCGCGAAGGCGATGTCGCGCCCCTTCAACAGGTAATAGGCGCTGATCCCGAGCACGAACATCGATCCGGTCGCGTAGCCTGCGGCGACCGTATGCACGAATTTGACCTGGGCGACCGGATTGAAAAAGAGGTCGGCGAAACTGGTCAGCTCCATGCGCATGGTCTCGTAGTTGAATTCCGCGCCGACCGGATGTTGCATCCAGCCGTTCGCGATCAGGATCCACAAGGCCGACAGATTCGAACCCAGGGCGACCAGGAAGGTCACGACCAGATGACCGACCTTGGATAACCGTTCCCAACCAAAGAAGAACAGGCCGACGAAGGTCGATTCGAGGAAGAAGGCCATGAGCCCCTCGATGGCCAACGGCACTCCGAAGATATCGCCGACATAGTGCGAGTAGTATGCCCAGTTGGTGCCGAACTGGAACTCCATCGTAATTCCGGTCGTGACGCCCAAGGCGAAGTTGATACCGAACAACTTGCCCCAAAAACGGGTCATGTCGCGGTAGATTTCCTTTCCCGTGATGACGTAGACCGATTCCATGATCACGAGCAACCAGGAGAGGCCCAACGTCAACGGTACGAACAGGAAGTGATACATCGCCGTGGCGGCGAATTGCAGGCGTGATAGATCGACTACACTTTCTTCAACCATGGTTATCGCTCCTTGGCTAGAATTGAATTCGCTTTGGGGGAGGTCGCGGTCAACTCAGGAAAGCCCGAACCGAACAACGCGTCGCCGACCGGTTTGTAATCGGACCGCTGATCGAGCGGCGTACTGAAAAAGGCGGCCCATAAGACGCCGAGCAACAAGACCTTGACGATCAGGACCTTGATGATTTCCGCAGCCAGCGGATTTCCGCGCAAGTCATTCATCGTAGCGTCGCCTCCCGAAAACTTCCCTGTCTCCATACGGAAAAAAGCCTCATGACCCTAGCGCCATTCGTGCAACGCGACAAGAACGGAAATCACAAACCACCTCACTATCCACCCCTATCCCGTCCGGACCGCCCGAGCATTACCGCTCGATCTCAATGGTTATTTGTAAAACATTTTATTAGCAAATAATAAAATGTCAATTTATTTATATAAGTTACGTAACCGCGCAGATTTGCCTTAATGCTCAGGACCGTAGACAATGTGGCGCCTGGAACGTCCGTCGAGGAGACGGCCCTTCCCGGTCAAATTGCTTGAAATAGGATCTCGGAAAATCAGGCGTGCCGCACAAGGTGCCGTTCATGAATGAAGCAGAGGCTTCCGATGTCAGTCATTATCTATGAGCAACCACTGAACGAGCGGGTGAGGACCCTGCTCCGACTGGATTTCCTTTTCAAGCAGGCCAGTCACTCCCTGGAAGACCACTCAGCCTGGGGAAGCCGGGCCACGATCAACGCCCTGCTCGACATCCTGAACGTCTTTGTCCGCTCGGACCTGAAGACCGAGCTCATCAAGGAACTCGAAAGGCTGGCGACGCTTCTCTCGCCACTTGAGCACCGCCCCGGCGTGGATCAACAGGCGCTCGGTCCAATCCTCCGCAATCTCGAGCGTCTGAGCGACCTGATGCAATCGCAGCAGGGGCAGATCGGCAATGGACTCAAGGACCACGAATTTCTCAACGCCATCCGCCAGCGCAGCGCGATCCCGGGCGGAACCTGTCAATTCGATCTGCCGGCATATCACCACTGGTTGAGCCAGTCGGTGGAACAACGGACTCGCGACCTCGAGTCGTGGCTTGCCTCTTTCGCGCCGCTGAAAGACGCCTCGGCGTTGATCCTGCATTTGATCCGGGAGAGTGCGAGCAGCAGCGAAGAAACGGCGGAACAGGGGTTCTTTCAACAGCCGCTCGACACCCAAGTCCCCTACCAGCTCATCAGGGTCATATTGCCGCAACCCACCGACTGCTTCGCCGAGATCAGCGGCGGGAAACATCGCTTCACGATCCGCTTCATGCGTCTGGACGCCAATGGCCACCCCACCCAGACGGACGAAAACATCGGATTCAAGTTGCTGCGCTGCGCGATCTGATCGATACGCCGAACGGCCGGATCGCGGATAACAGCAGTGCTCCTATTCAGGCCGCTATACCACTCCCTTCCATAAGCCCCGTATTGCGGCGATTCCGGCCGCGCCCATCTGACGCGCCCGTTCGAGATCTTGACGGCCCAGTCCACCCAAGGCATATACCGGAACCGTGCTCCGTGTGACCAACCGTTCGAGTCCGTCCCAACCGAGCGTGGCCGCCCCCGGATGCGAGGCGGTTGGCAATATCGGGGAGACTACGATCCAATCGACACCGAGCGCGCAGGCGTGTTCGATTTCCACGCCGTTATGACAACTGGCGGCGACGAACGGGACATCGCCGGGGCGAACTTGATGCTCCATGAGCGTTTTCGAATCGAGGTGGACGCCACAACGCCGTTCTCCGAAAGCGATCGTCGAGCGGTCGAGCAGAAGCCGGGTATCGGACGCCAAACACAGATCGAGGGCATGCGTCACGAGATGCCGGGCGACGTCACGATCGACACCGAGTCCGAGTCGAAGCCGAACCAAGCGGACATCCGGTAGCAACGAGGACTGCAGACCCGCCAGATAAGACGCCACATCCCCTGAAAACGGGGGAGTGATCAGATAAAAATCAGAGAAGCGGGGCGAGAAAGTCAGCGCGACGGCTCAAGCGAAGTAATCGATACGCCCAGGAGACCGGTCACCCGAAGGAACGACCCCGGCGTTCCGGATATACGCCTGGACCATGGATTGGCGATTTCCGTCGGATTTTGCACCGCCGTACTGATGGGCGGCGAAGAATTCTTCCCTGGAAAAGAAGGAGGGATTTTTGTTCGCGGCGACGTATTCGCCGATGTAGACGCGCTCAGCCGGAACGGCTTCGGCCCTGGCCTTGCGTCCCTGAGCGTTCGCATCCGGAACGGCGATGGTCCTGCCGGGCAGCACCGGCAGGCGAGCGCTGGAAATGCCTAATGGTGAGACATTCATCGCGCTAACCTACCAGGGTTTTTTTTCAATTTCCAGCACTTACTGCGAGCCATGGAGAGCGACGCGAAGGCGAGTAGACCGGGATAGGTGCAGCTGGATTTAGATGTCGGAATCCGGAGGGCGGAGCCTGACGGGTGTAGATCATCTAAATTCAGCTATATGCGCCGTAGAGTCATTG
>WGNS01000027.1 GCA_016124415.1 Gammaproteobacteria bacterium
CAATCAAACCATGGCGAAGGCGCTGGCGGCGGTGAAAAAACTGGGGGTCGAGGAGAAGTTTGTTCAGACGATGGGGCTGAACTTGTTCCCGGTGTATGCGCAGCAGCGTTCGAGCCGAATCGAGCCGGAGAACCAGGAACCGCGGATCGCGGGGTATCGGGCGGAGAACACGATTCAAGTGACACTGAACGATCTCGGGCTGGTGGGGAAGGTGATCGATGCGGGAATCGATGCCGGGCTGAACCGGTTGGAGGGGGTTTCGTTCGATTTGCGAAATGACACCCCGCAACGACAGGAGGCTCTGATTCACGCGATCGAAGAGGCGCGAGCCAAAGCGCAGGTGATGGCGCCGGCGCTGGGCGTGAAGCTGGGCGATCTGCGGGAGGTCTTCGAAGAAGGAAGCGCCGCGCCGCCGCGGCCGCTGAATTTCCGGGCAGAGCGATTCGCGATGGCGGCCAGCGACACGCCGGTGCAGCCGGGGCAGATGCGCATCGAAGCGTCGGTCACGCTGCGCTACGAAATCATTCGGCGGGATTGAGGCGCGGCGCATCATTCGGTCGTCATTCCTTGGGAGGGTGAAGGCGATTGCCGGCCGGATCGATCAGCGTGGCGGTGACGCAGATTGTGTAGGGCGGGTCGTCCGGGTCGCCGGGGAGGCGGATGGGGCCGAAAAGGAGGGTTTCACCATCGCCGATGGTTCGTTCGGTTTTGGCGAGGGGTTCTTTGTCCCGCACGCTTTCGAGGGCGCCGCCGAAGGCGCCGGCTTTGATCTCCAGCTTGTCGTCCTTCTGGAGCGTCGCCAGGAGGTCCACGGTGAGGCTTCGATTGTCGTCCTTCACAACACGTGCCCCGCGGCCCGCGAGCGTGGTCACTCGCGGCAGGATCAATTCTTTGAACCCGAACTTCCTTATCTGGGCGAATTGGGCCTCGGTCATGACGCCAGAGAGTTTGGGCAGACCGTTGGCCCCGGCTGGAAGTTGAGCGGGGATTTGGAGGAGGCGCACCTCGAAGGTCAATTGCGGAGGTTGAGTATTCAGCGCCTGAAGCGCGGTTTCGACGACGTCCAAATCCGCCAATGGAGCGCGGACGAAAAGCACCCCAGTGCGGTCGTTGTAGAAGATGGCCTTTTGGGGTTGGCCCGGGGTGGAGTTCGTCGGGAAGTTGATTCCGGCGGCGGCGAAGTAGGTTCGGACGGCGCCGGCTAAAGGGGAGGGGCTGTTGGTTATCGTGGCTCCGATGATGCCTCCGCCGCCGGCGGTTGAGGACGTTCCGATGCCATTTATTCCTCGGCCACTGGCCGTTGTGCCCGTTCCGATTCCGTTCGGGTTCAGGTAGATCCTGTCGAGTCCCTGGATGAAGGTGTTGGGATCCACTTTGAAAGTGCGGGTGTAGAGCTGATCTGACCGGGAGGGGGTGAAGACGACGCCGTAGTCTTCGATCGAGTATTTTAGGATCATGTCCTGTGGCTGCCCTTGGGGCGGGCGAGCGACGCGAACGATGGCGTCGAGGATGTCGATCAATCGCATGTTCCGGAGAGGCGGATCGATCTTGACCAGGAAATCCGCTGCGGACGGCGATGGGTTCGAGGCGGAGGGGATGGGGCCGTGGTTGGGGAGAGAGGTGATTAGGAAATTCAATCCGCGATGATCGGGATCGCGCATCCTAACCTCGGCATCCAGACTTTTGACCACGTCAGTGAGAGGAATTTCGGCTGGAATGAACCATCGATCGAAGACGATGTCCTGGAGCTTTTGCTGAACAGTCTGGAGCTTGGTGCTGACGTAGAGGCGGTTGGTGGAGTAAGGATTCACCATTGTGCGGTAATAAAGGGCGGCGCGATTGTCGGGATCGGCTTTGAGCACCGCGTTCAACGTCTCTTCGGCTTGATCCAAGTTGCCGGTTTCGATCAACAAGCGCGCCGCGTTGACCAGAAGAACTGCTTCTGGGGGTGCTTTTGATGGCTCCGGGCCTCCCAAAAGAGGACTAGCTGCATTCGTGGCGCGGGTCTGAGGATTCGCCGAAGATAAAGTCGGGTTCGATTTGTTGGCTCGATTTAGAAGCCTTTCACGTTGCGCCATCACGAAATCGGATACTTGCTCGGGATCAAGCAGCGCCGCCTCGCTTAGTTTTGCGTTTGCTTCATCCCATCTTCCGAGGGCGACAAAAATACCTGCGTCATCGATCAATCCGGTGGCCTTGTTTTGCTTTTCGGATTTTTCTTTGTTCCGATAGAACTCGATCCCCCGATCTGCAATGCGAACGGCGGTTCCGCTCGCGGACGCAATGACATTAAGCGCTCGAACGACGCTCTGATCCTCAATTTGAAGAGATGTAATACGGATCTTCGCGGCGGGAGTATTGGTCCGGTCCAGCCGCGTCGAGACGTAGCCGGTCGCATTCACTGAATAGATCGCTGAATTATTTTTCCGCGAAGCGGTCTCGACGGTCTCCTTTCTGAGAGGTTCCAGTTGGTCCGTCAGTTCGTCCGCGACGGAGCGCGCCTGCGCGGCTTTCAGCCGCAGGCCGGACAGGACTCCCTCGACCCTGGAATCGATCTGGCGATCGAGAGTTTGAAGGACGGTTTTAAGGCGGAGCATTTCCGGATGTTGGGGTCCGTAGTCACCTACTTTGGCGGCGATCTCCTGTTCGATGCCGCCTTTTTCGGTCAGGAGACGGTCGAGCACGGCATCGGGATGAGCGGTGGGCAGAGCTGCACGCAGGTCGCGCGGATCTTTGCGCTCGATGGCCTCCAATTCCTGAAGCAGTTTGTCGAGGTAGCTTTCCTGCACCCGGGCTTCGATCACGGCTTTTTCGAGACTACGCATTCTTTCCTGATCGAATGGCCCCGATTCAGGGGTGCGGTCAGGAGTAGAGAGGTTGACCGGTTCCTCCCAAAAGAATTCGATGTCCCGCAGGTCCGGAGGCAGCTTTTCCCGGAGGAGTTCGAGGGCTTCGGCCAAACTTTTGTTTTCAAGGTGGAGTTGGTCGATGCGAGTTTCCGCGAGGCGGGATTTCCAGTCGTTATCTTCCTGGTTGCGGGTGGTCAGGGCAGAGTCGAGGGCCGAATCCGGCGCGGGGGAGGCGGAGGGGGTTTGCGCGTCGGTGAGGCCTCCGAGAATCAGCACGAGGGCGGCGGGGAGGACCAACCAGGCGCGGTGACGGCGGCGGCCCAATTCGGAGATCTCGCGGAGGCGGGCGCGGGCGGACGATTTTTCTTCGGCGATGCCGACGAGCGGGGCGAGGGACGGGCGGCGGCCGACGGTTTCGAGCAGGAAGAGGATGGTTTCGCCGTAGGCGCGGGCGGAATCCGGGCCGGAAGCGGCGAGGGCGATTTGGTCGCAGGCGATCTCGCGTTCCAGGCGCATTTGGCGGCCGGCGAGCCAGACGAAGGGGTTGAACCAGTGGAGCGCCTGGGCGATTTCGATGAGGAGGTTTAGCCAGAGGTCGCGGCGTTTGACGTGGGCCAGTTCGTGGAGGAAGACGTGGCGCAATTGCTCGCCCGCCAAGCGGGTGGAAAGATTCGCGGGCAAGAGGAGGCGGGGGCGGAGGACGCCGAAGAGCGCCGGGCTTTCGACTTGAGGGGTGACCCGCAGGGGCGGAGGGCGAACGCCGAGCCGGGCGGCGAGGCGGCGCCAATCCGCTTCGAGGCCGGGGGCGGTTGCGAGTTGGCCTCGCAAGCGCCAGCGCATCCATGCCGAGGCCAAAGCGAGGCGGCTGAGCAACAGGAGCGCGACGGCCAGCCAGAGCCGCGCGGCCAGGGCCGGCCAGTTCGGATTCGGGGGCGCGGGTTCAGGCTCCGGGAAAGCGGCCGTGGAAAAGTCGAAGTCGGCAACGGGTTCCCCGGCGAGCGCCGGAACAGGAGCGGGCCGAATCACGGAGGCGGGTTGGATCGGTTCGGGCGGCGCGAACCAGCGCGGAGCATTGAGCAAGCTCACCGGGCTTTCGGGCAATGCGGGCACGAGCAAGCGGACGAGGACCGGCATCCAGAGGATGAAGCGCCAGCGGGCGGGCACGCGCTTCCGCAGGGCGGTTTGCAGGCCGAGGGTGAGGAGAATCAAGAGCGCGGCCACCGCGGAGGCGCTGAGAATCTGCTGGAACGCGGCGGAGGCGAGCCCCGGCAGACCGGAAAATGTGGAACCGACCGGGAATCCGAACAAGGCGATAAAGGGGGGAAAGGCGGCTTCGTTCATTTTTTCTCCTTTCCTTCCAGAATCTGGCGGAGTTCTTCCAAATCCTTTTTCGAGAGTTTTTGGGCGCGGGCGAAATGGACGAGCAGAGGTTTGACGGACCCGTCGAAAAGGCGGTCCAGCAGCGACTGGCTTTCGGCCTGGATGCATTCCTCCTCGGAAACCAGGGGTTCGTAGAGGAAGAGGTTTTTGTATTTGCGGGCGCTGACCGCTTTCTTCCGGAGGAGGCGCGCGAGCATGGTCTTGATGGTGTTGGGATGCCAATCCTCGCGTTCGGAAAGTTGCTGAATGAGGTCATAGGCCGCCTGAGGAGACTTGCGCCAAAGCAGGCGCATGATTTTCCATTCGGCCTCGGAGATGATCGGAGTCATAAGCTTTGGATTCAGGCGATGCCATGTGACTACATGTGTCGGTGGATTAACGCAAGGGAAATCTTTTTAGTCAGTCGTCAGTCGTCAGTCGTCAGTCGTCAGTCGTCAGTCGTCAGTCGTCAGTCGTCAGTCGTTCGTTGTTCGTTGTTCGTTGTTCGTTGTTCGGGGAGTGGCAAAGGGTTCGGATGCGATGTGGAATGGATGACCGAACAATTGAGAATTTTTTTGGTGAACAATGCGGCTTTACGGGGGGTTTTGGTGGCTTTGACCGAACCATTGTTCGGTGCTTGTTCGGTGAAGGGAAGGAAGCGGAGAACGGTTCTCCCAGAGATGGACGCGCGGGCGTGAGCGCGCGAGATCGGCGCGGCGACCGGTTTTGGTTTGTCGTTTTGGCGCATGGCGGCGGTTCTCCCGGGAGCCAGGCTGGATGGCGCGCGGCTCGGCGAGAGGTTCTCTCGGTTTTCAGTTGGTCGAATCCGAAGCCGGCGCGGAAGAGAAATCCTCGAGGGGATTATTCGATGCGGACGCTTATCGCGAGGACGCAACAGGCGTTCGAATCGGCTTCCGGCGCGTATTTGAATTCAGTATTGTTAAATAGTTAATTAAAAGCTCATTAACTGTCAATGTTATATTCTTTTGTATCTTTTATATGAAATTCAATGGGGAATTACACATCATGATGCTTTTCTGATGCTGTCTTGACATCAATATGGGAGAGTGAAAGATAATTACCGTGAGAACCACGGTGACGCTGGAGGACGATGTTGCCAGGAGATTGGCAGAGCTAGCCCGCGAACAAAAAACGAGTTTCAAGAACGCCCTGAATGAGACCCTGCGGCGAGGGTTGGAGGAGGTTCAAAGGCGCACTGAGCGAAGGACGTTTCGAACGAAAGCGGAGAAGATGGGGACGTTCGCGCATTTGAATTACGACAATATCGGGGATCTGCTGGAACTCGCGGAGCGCTCCGAGCATCGATGATTCTGGTTGACGCAAACCTGCTGATCTACGCGGTTAACGCGTCCGATTCCCATCATGACGCCGCACGCGAATGGCTGGACGAAAGACTCTCCCTGAGCGAAACGGTGGGATTTCCGTGGTTGGTGATCCTGGCATTTCTGCGAATTGGGACTCATCCGAATTTGTTCCCGATCCCATTGACCCCAGAAGCGGCCGTGGAAAAGATGAGTCGGTGGTTGGAACAGCCAGTCGCGCAGATCATCGATCCGAACGTGGATCACTGGACGAGGGTGGGAGAGCTCATGGTTCGCAGCCAATGCCGGGCGAATCTGGTCCAAGATGCGCACCTGGCGGCGCTGGCCATGGAATTTGGGGCGACGCTCTGCACGACCGACGCTGACTTCTCGCGGTTTGCCGGACTTAAATGGATCAATCCTTTGATCTCGTAACCGTGGCGATCTGAACTGGAGGGGGAATCGTCCCGCAGGTATTGGGACGAAGCGAAGGGCTATTCATGACGCAGGGCTTCCGAGGGATTCACTTTGGCGGCGTGGCGGGCGGGGAGGAGGCCGGCGAGCAGGGCGGACACAAAAAGGAGAGCGCCTGCGGCGCCAAGGAGGAAAGGGTTGTAGGGAGAAACGGCAAACAATTGGTGGCGGAGGAGGCGATTGACCGCGAGCGATGCGACAACTCCGAGGCAAAGACCGAGGAGAGACCAGCGTCCCACGCGGGCAAGCACGAGGCAGGAAAGGTGATGAGGGGTCGCGCCCAAGGCGAGGCGCACGCCGAATTCGCGGGTGCGCCGGGCGACCTGGTAGGAGGCGACAGCGAAAATCCCGACCATGGCGAGGGCGAGCGCGAGGGCGCCATAGGCTGACAGGAGCAGGATCAGGAAGCGGCGATCGGCGACGGTGGCGGCAACAATTTGGTTCAGTGGACGGATGGAAGTGATCGCAATCCGGGAATCGGCTTGAGCGGCGGCATTTCGAAGCAGGGGGATGAGGGCGGCGGGAGGCGTGGTGGAACGAACGACAACCTGGGCGCCGCCGAAAGGATACTGCCAATAAAAGCGCGGGAGCGGAGCTTGTTCGAGCCGGATGTCCCGGGTGTCGTTGACCACACCGATCACCTGAAGGACACGATCGGGATTCGAGCCGACAGTGAATCGGCCGCCGACCGCGGATCGTCCGGGGAAGAGGAGGTTGGCCGCGGAGAGGTTGAGGAGGATATTTTGGCCGTAGCCGTCGTCGTTCAGTTCGCTGTCGCGAAAGAAACGACCGTCGAGAAGTCGAATGCCCATCGCGGGGAAGTAATCGAAGGCAACGAAAGTCGCGGCGAGGGAGGGACGGTCGGCTTCGAGAAGGGAGTGACCCAGGACATTGGCTTTTTCGTCGAAGGTCCACTTCGCGGTCAGGGGCGCGGAGGAGACGGTGCCGGCGAACTGAACGCCGGGGAGAGCGGCGATGAGCGCGTGGAGACGGCGGTACATGCGGCAGACGTCCCCGTTCGAAGGGAATCCGGGCGAACTGATCTCGAGGGTGAGCACCGATTCGGGGTTGTAACCGAAGTCCTGAGTCATCAGACGCCGGAAGCTTTCGGCCAAGAGGACGGCGGCGGAAAGGAGCACGAGCACGAGGGCGATTTGCCCGGACAGCAATCCATGTTGCAGGCGTAGAATGCGGGGAGGGACAGTGGATCGAAAGCCGTCGTTGAAGGAATCCCTCGATTGGGTGCGCGTTTGCCACCAACCGGGCAACGCGGACGTGAGTGCCGCGGTGAGGATCGACAGGATCAGAACGAACGCGAGGACGAGGGGATCGATCGAGGCGAACCGAACGAAGGGAACCATTTCGACGACGAGGGGACGCACCGCGCCCAACAGGGCGAAGGCGAAAGCCGTTCCGAGAATTCCGCCCGCGAGCGAGAGGACCAGGGCTTCGCTAATCAGCAACCGAACGAGATGACGCGAACCCGCGCCGAGGGCGAGGCGGACGGCGAACTCGTGCTGGCGGGCGACGGAGCGCGCGAGGAGCAGGTTGGAGAGATTGACGCAGCAGATCAGCAAGACGGCGGCGACGGCGAATGCGAGCAGCACGAGACCGGTCCGGGCGCGGCCCAGAATTCGGTCGCGGAAACTGACAAGGTCCAGATGGCGGTAGCGATTGGATTCCGGGAAATCGGTGGAGAGGCGGCGGCTGAGCCAGTCCAATTCGGCGGCGGCAGCTTTGCGGCTGGCGCCGGGTTTGAGCCGGGCGACAGCTTGAAACATGCGGGCGTCGCGGGAGACTCGGTCGGACGGTTGGACCCGAAGCGGGAGCCAAAAAGCGGCGCGGTTCGAAGGGACCCAACCCGATTTCGTCGGAAGAATCTCGTTGATGGGGAAATCCGCGCCGGGCGGGAGGATGCCGATGATCGTGCGCGGGGTTTCGTCGAGATCCAGCGTTTGGCCGATGGCGCTGGGGGCGCCACCGAAATGCTCCTGCCAGAAGGAATGACTGATCAGGACGACCGGTGGCGCGGCGGGATCAAGGTCCTCCGGGCGGATCAAACGTCCGAGCACTGGACGAACGGCCAGAATCTCTTCCAGTTCGGGAGTGAGGAGCAGAGAGGGCCGCTCTTCGAACCGTCCGTCGTGTTTCCAGGTGGCGCCCGGCGCCCCGATGAGAGCGATCGAGTCGATGCTCTTTGCGGAACCGAGGATATCCTCCCGATCGAGCCACGAAAGGAGATCTTCCCGTTCGCCGGACTGGGTGTTCGCCATGCGCAGCCAGAGGGAGCGTCCGTCGTGGGCGACGGGAAGCGGGGTGAGGAAGGCGGCGCGAGCCAGGGCAAAAACCATGGCGTTGACGCCGATGCCGACGGCGAGGGTGATGACCGCGACCGCGGTGAAGCCGGGGTTTTTGAGGAGTTGGCGGAACGCGAATTTCATGGGGAGTGACGAGCGGGAGACCTGCGCGTGACGAAGAGTCTTAAGTGACGAAAATGGAGGGGTTTGAGCCTTTTAATATTATGTAAGTGGTTAATTGTTCGATACTTCAGTTTTCTTCATTCGGTTTCGTTAAGTGACAAATATCTGACGGATATCTGACGCATCGAACGCGAGGGCCCGGGCGGTGGCGGAGGAAACTGAAAAGTCGATGGTTTCACTCGGTTCTTAGCGCTTCCATGGGGTTGACGCGGGCGGCGCGGCGCGCGGGGACAAGGCAGGCGAGGAGGGCGGAAAGGAGCAGGACGAGGGAGGCGGCGGCGAGGGTCAGCGGGTCGCCGGGGGTGACGCCGTAGAGCAGGGTTTTGATGAGACGAGTGAGGGCGAGGGCGGCGAGGAGGCCGAGGAGCCATCCGGCGAGGACCAGTTTCATGCCCTGACCCAGGACGAGCGCGATGATGCTGTTTCTCCGGGCGCCCAGGGCCATGCGGATTCCGAGTTCGCGGCGGCGCTGGGTCACGGCATAGGCGAGGAGGCCGTAGAGGCCGCACGCGGCAAGAAGGAGCGCGAGGGTCGCGAAAAGAGTGAGCAATCCGGACTGGAAGCGCGGTTGAGCGAGGCTTTCCTGGACGCGGTCCGTCATGAGGCGGATTTCCGGGGGCGGAAGATTCGGAATAATGTTTTTGGTTTCACGCTGGATGGCGGCGGCGAGAGCGGAGGGATCGCCGGTGGCGCGGATGACGAGGGTGGGGCTTTGCATCGGGTATTGCCACCAGGTGTGATAAATCTCGGGGACGGCCTGGGGCGGAAAGCCGAGGGAAAGGACGTCGCCGATGACGCCGACGATTTCGTACCAGATCGGAACGCCGAACCGGTCGGTCGAGCCGAGCGGGCCGGGATTGGCGACCTGAGTCAGGAATTGGCCGACGGGGTTTTCATTGGGGAAGAAGCGGCGGGCGAAGGTCTCGTTGACGAAGACGACGCCGGGGGCTTCGAGGGTGTCCGCTTCGGTGAAATCGCGTCCGCGGAGCAGGTTGACGCCGAAGGCGCGGATGAAACCGGGGCTGAGGGCGTTGGCTTCGACGACCGGACGTTCGGATTCAGGAACCGCCGGGCGACCGAAAATGGCGAAGGATTGAGCGGGAGGATGGTTGTCCGGGCGGACGAGGCGATAGGCGGCGCCGGCGGATTGGACCCCGGGAAGCTGGCGGACGCTTTGCAGGAGTTCGGCCAGACGCACCTGGGGACGGGTGGCGGCAGGGCGAGCCCAGGTGGTGAAGCCGGAGACGGAGAAGTCGAGTTGGGCGGTGAGAACCTGTTCAGGACGAAAACCGCGATCCGTGGCCAGCAAGCTTCGCAGGCTTTGGAGCATCAGCCCGGCTCCCGCCAGGAGAATGATGGCGAGGGCGACTTCGGCGATGACGAGGGCGTGACGGGTGAGGCGGGCGGAGAGGCCGGCGGAGGATCCGCGACCGGCGTCCTTCAGCACGTCGTTGAGATCGGGGCGCGAGCTTTGCCAGGCCGGGGCGAGACCGAAGACGACGCCGGTCAGCAACGACGCGGCAAACGTGAAAAGGAGCGCGGTGCCGTCGAGGGAAACGGAGGCGAGACGCGGGATGTTCGCGGGACTGGCGGCAATCAGAAGTTGGAGCGCCCAGTGCCCGAGGATCAGGGCCGCCACCCCGCCAAGGAGGGCGAGAAGAATGCTTTCGCCGAGCAACTGCCGGATGATGCGCGCCCGGCCCGCGCCGAGGGCCAGGCGGACCGCGATTTCCTTTTGGCGGGTGGCGGCGCGGGCGAGCAGGAGATTGGCGACATTGGCGCAGGCGATGAGGAGCACGCCGGCCACGACGCCCCAAAGGATGAACAAAGCAGTCCGAAAATTGGATCCGACCGCCTGCTGCAGGAGCGGCACGACGGAAACGCGCGGGCTGATCTTTTCGCCCGGATGGGCCTGTTGGATGCGCGCCTGGATGAGATTCAGCTCCGCCTGGGCGCGGGCGGGCGTGACGCCGGGCTTGAGGCGGGCGATGACGTTGTGCCAGTGAGCGGAGCGGCGCTCCTCGAGGGAAACGTCCATCCAGCCGAGGGGGAGCCAGAGATCGATTTGGCCAGGAAAGCCGAAACCGGCGGGCATGACGCCCACGATGGTGTAATCGCGGCGGCCGTAGGTATCGAGGGTCAAGGACTGGCCGAGGACTGCCGGATCGCCGTGGAATTGACGGCGCCACAGTTCCTCGCTCAGAACGACGGCCCGGCTGCGCTCCTTCTGATCTTCGTCCGGGAGGAGGGCGCGGCCGAGGAGAGGTTTTACACCCAGGGTCGTGAACCAACTGGAGGAAGCAAAGACGCCGGAAACCTTGGCGACGCCATCGGTGAGCACGAGGTTAAAGGTCTCGCTCCCGGCCCAACCGGGACTCACGGCCATATCAGAGAAGACAGTGTTCTGGCTGCTCCAATCGAGATAGTTGGGACCACTGACTCGCTCCTGATCGACATTTCGGGCCGGGTCGCTTTCCCAAAGGGTGACCAATCGATCGGGTTCAGGATACGGAAGCGGTTTCAGAACGACGCCGTTGACGATGCTGAAGGTGGCGGTGTTCGCTCCAATGCCGAGGGCGAGCGTGAGGACCGCGACGGCGGTGAAGCCGGGGTTGCGGCAGAGCTGGCGAACGGCGTGTTTCATATCGCTCCGGTCAGGCCCGGATTTGAAAATCGGCGTGTCTATTGCGAACCGAGAGTTTCATTCCCCGGTCAGCATGCGGATGGCTTTCTGGAGGCGGCGCAGTTTCGTTTCCTCCTGTTTGGCGGAGTCGATCCAATCGATGTATTGGCGGCGGTGCGAGGGGGGAAGGCCTTCGAAGGCGCGCCAAGCTGCCGGGCTTTTCCGGATGGCGTCCTCGATGTAGCCCGGAACGGGATGTTGTTGGCGACTCATTGGTTTTCGAGGTCAGCGATTTTCATCAAGACCCGATCGTGGGATCCGCGGTGGGAGGCGGTCGTTTTGATTTTGGCGCGAACGGCGGGGGCGAGGTTGTGTTGATCAAGGAAGGCGAGGGTGGTCCGTTCCCAGTCGCCGCTGGAGTGGATGGTCGAGGCGGTTTCGGCGTAGGCGAGTTGGACGGTTTCGTCGTCGGGAAGGCGTCTCGCGGCGAGAACCAGAACGGCGGATTTGTCGCCATCCGACGAGATGCGACGGATGGATTCGAGGGCGCGTGGCCAGACGTTGGCGCTCAGTTCGTGAGATTCAAGGAATTCGGAGAAGACGCGCCGGCGGTCTCCGTCCGACCGGATGGTGTTCACGCTTTCGAGCAGTTTGAGCTGGGCGCGATCCGCGGACTCGGTTTCCGCAGGCATTCCGCGAAGGCCGGCGATGAGCACGGCGGATTTGTCGCCATCGGAGGAGACGGTGCGCAGCGCGTCGAAGACTCTGGCCAGCGTGCCGTCGGCGCGAGGGTGGTGTTTGAGGGCGGATTCGAGGACGCGGCGGCAGTCGCCGTCGGAATGGATCGTTTGAACGGCGGCGAAGTAGGGTTCCTGGAGGTCCGCGTTTTCCGCGTATTCGGGGAAGATCCGAACGAGCACGGCGGATTTATCCCCGTCCGAGCGGATTTCGCGGGCGATTTGGCGGGCGGCGGCTTTGAGGAGGGAGGGATCATCGAGGGGGCCGGAGGAAAAGAGTTCTTCGAAGTAGGCGCGCTTGGCGCCGTCGTTTTTGATGAGGGAGATTTCCTGCAAGACGCCTTCCGGTCCCGAGCGCTGGCGGAGGCGGCGAACGCGCTGGCGAGCGCCGAGAGCGAATTCGCGAACGGCCTCGCGCAGGGATTGGGCAAACCAGGATTGCGCGGACTCGTCCCAAGGCGCGGCGCGGCCATTGAAGGAATAAGAGTAATCCAAATTTGTGGAACCGGCGGGCCGGATCAGGACGCGGCGGCGGGTGACACCGTCGTTTTTCTTGAGAAGGAAGTAGCCGCCGGGCGAGATGGAGGCGATGCCGGCATCGTCGTCGGCATAGGAAACATCACCCCGGAGTTGAAGCTTGAAGGAGCGTCCGTTGTCGCTCCATTCGATGGTTTGATCGCCGTGGGCCGCGCAGGAGCAGGCGGCGACGAGAAGGGTCAGGAGCAGGGAGCTGCCGATGGATTGGAAGATGAGACGGTTCATGGTCTTGGCGATACTTTGTAGGCAACATGGCAAGGGCCGTGCCAACGCGAAATGGAGACTAAACGGAGGATTTTGGCGAGCGCGAAGGCGATTGAGGCGCAGGTTCGGGAACTCATGACGCCGAGGCGTTTCGGAGGTGGGATTAGTCGTCCCGGAATCGAAAACCGGAGGTTGGGGATCGGAAGGAAGAGGATTTAAAATTGGTCTCCTGTGCGTCCTGTTCCCGCCATTGACAGGTTCGGGCGATTTCTGGAATGTCCGAGCGTTTTGCAGCAGGCCGCATATACCAAGATCGAGTCGGGCGACCCGCCGTTTCGCTTTCGCTTCGTTCGCAACGCCCGCGCGCGACGGTACATCCTGCGGGTGGTTCCGGGAGGGATTGCCCGGGTGACGATTCCGCGGGGCGGGACGCTCGATCAGGCGCAGCAGTTTTTGCAGCGGAACCGGGAGTGGCTGCTGAAGCAATTGGCCAAGGCGACGGACAGCTGGACTCATGGCAGCCGTATTTTGATTCGAGGGAACCCGGTCGTTCTGGTCGTGGACGGGGATTTTGTGACGGCGGGCGAATGGCGGATTCCGCTCGGAGGCCGGAGCGTGCGCTCGACGGTCGAGAGCCACTTGTATGCGCTCGCGGCGCCCGAGTTGACGAAGAAGACTTACGAATTCGCGGAGCAATTCGGGCTGGCGGTGCGGCAGGTGTCGGTCCGCAACCAGCGGACCCGGTGGGGTTCCTGTTCGAGCCGGGGGCGGATATCGCTCAACTGGCGGCTGATGCAAACCCCGGAATTCGTGAGTGATTACATCATCGTTCACGAATTGATGCACCTGCGGGAGATGAATCATTCGCCACGGTTCTGGAGAGAGGTGGCGTCGGCCTACCCGGCGTATCGCGAGGCGGAACGGTGGTTGCGGCGGCACGCGGGGCTGTTGCGCTGACGCATTTTCAGGGGAACGAACCGGGGGCGGCGCGGTCCAATGCTGTGGAACCCAATGGAAGCTAGAGCCAGAGAACAGGGCGGATGAGGTTTCTACCGGTAGTGCTGCGCGAGATGAGCGTGCTGGCGCGGAGGACGCGCACGTACCGGGCGCGGGCGACGATGGCCGGGAGCGGGTTGCTGGTGGCCGGGTGGCTGCTGATCACCGCCGCCGCGGCGATGCCCACGGCGCGGCAGGGCCAAACGATTTTCCTGGTGCTCTCCTCGCTCGCATTCGGCTACGCGGTCCTGGCGGGCATCACCACGGCATCCGATTGTTTAAGCGAAGAGAAGCGGGAAGGGACGCTCGGGCTGCTGTTCCTCACGGACCTCAAGGCTTATGACGTGATTCTGGGCAAGATGGCCGCGAGTTCGATGAGTTCGTCGTTCGCGCAGTTCGGAGTCGTGCCGGTGCTGGCGCTGGCGATCATGCTGGGCGGGGTGACCCTCGCGGACGTGGCGCGGATTGTCCTGGTGCTGTTCGTCACGCTGTTCCTGTCGTTGTCGGTGGGGGTGTTGGTCTCGAGCCTGAGTTACAACGAGCGCAAGGCGATGGTGGCATCCGTGATCGCGCTGGGGTTTTTGACGTTCGGTCCGTTTATCGCGGGAATGTTCATCACCGGCGATGATCCGCAGGTGGCCTGGGTGAATTGGTTCAGTCCGCTCTATCCTTTCGATTGCGTGTTCGAACCGCGGGTTCGCGGTTTGGATTACACCTCCTTCTTTTGGGTGTCGCTCGTCTTCCAATTTGGCTTGTCGGGGTTTTGCCTGAACCGGGCGGCGCGCATTTTGCCCGGCTGCGTCAATGATCTGCCGAGCGCGCGGTTTCGCCGGTGGCGCGAATGGGCGGACCGGCTGGCCTATGGGAGCGCCCTGCGCCGGAAACAGCATCGGGCGGCGTTGCTGGATCGAAACGCCTTTCTGTGGCTCGCGGCGCGGGAGCGGAACAAACCGCGGGTGGCCTGGCTGATGATCGCGCTGTTCGCCGGGCTGCATCTTTGGGTGTTCTGGGAATTTCCGGACATGCTCTACGAACCGATGCTGGAGCTGGTCCTGCTGTTTCTCCTGCACCTGATTTTCAAGCTCTGGACGGCTTCGGAGGTTTGCAGCCGGCTGATCCAGGATCGGCGAAGCGGGGCTCTGGAACTGCTGCTGAGCACGCCGTTATCCGTCCGGGAGATCGCGAGCGGACAAACCCTGGCGTTGCGGCGGATTTTCTTCCGGCCCGTGGTGGTGCTGGTGGTGGCGGAAATCCTGATCTATCTCGCGACGCAGAGGAATCCGCGCAGCACCGCCAGCGAAGCGCAAACCTTTCTCGGATTTGCCGCCGGCATCACAACGCTGCTGTTGGATCTCTGGGCGCTGAAGTGGGTGGGCCTTTCGCTTTCGCTCAAGGGAAAGAGCATCGAACGCGTTTTGCTGGGAACGACCGTGCGCATCATGGCGCTGCCCTGGATTCTTTTGGTCGCCTGCCTGGGATTGATCATGACGGCGCGAACTTTTTCGGGCCGGCCACTGAGCGGGGAAGAGATTTTCTTTCTCTATTGGATCTTCAGTATTTTCATCGATCTGGCCTACGCCATTCCAGCGCGCATGCGATTTTTCCGGACCTTTCGGGAAGCGGCCGCGGGGCGATTCGGGACTCAGAGCGACGAGGGGGAATTGAGCGAGGCACCGAGCCCAGCGAAGAAAGCAGCTCTCCCGAACGTGCCGAAGCGAAAGCCGCGCCACCGCGCCAAGATCGCATGGGGGCTGGTGGTGGTCCTGGCGATCGGGGTCATCCTCGCCCGCCGTGCTTATTGGGCGGGGCAACTCGGAAAGGAACTGGAGCGGATCGCGGCCGAAGGCGCACCCACGGGACCCCAAGACGTGGCCCAATATTATCTTCCAGTTCCGGCGACGCGGAACGCGCTCTCGCCGTTGCAGGCGGCGGGGTCGGTGAACCTGGGGGCGTCCGGACGGACCCGGATTACCGTCCGGACCCTTTCGGTGGCGGACGGGGCGCTTCTCGATTCGGAAACTCTGGGGAAGTATGCGTCGATTTTATCGGTCAATCAGCCTCAATTGGCGGCGTTTCGCAGGGCGACACATCTGCCCGAAGTTTACGTCCAGCCGATGACCGGAAGCCCATGGACGTTTGCTTCCAAATTCGAGCCGTTTATGGCGCTGGCCTGGATGGACACGTTGCTCGCCGTTCAGAATCACAAACTGGAGCCATCGGTGGCAGGTGTCTTGGATCTATTGAGGTTCGCCGCGATGCTGCGCCAGCAGCCGGTGTCCGAAGCGCAATCGCTTTGCCTGACGGCGGTGGATCTGACGAGAGACCTGCTGGAGCGCATGGTTCGGGAGGTTGAGCTTCCCGAGGCGGCGCTGAGCCGAATCGCCAA
This sequence comes from Gammaproteobacteria bacterium, assembly GCA_016124415.1. Lineage (GTDB taxonomy): Bacteria > Pseudomonadota > Gammaproteobacteria > SZUA-140 > SZUA-140 > RI-283. Next base: position 15,968 of record WGNS01000027.1, read on the forward strand.
CCAGCTCGAACAGACGGACGACGAAACGATCCTGGCGCGGGTCCTGACAATCCGGCGGGCGATGGCGCTGGGGCTTCGAAACGGGCTGGGGGATAATTGGACGGGGGGGCCGCCGAACCCGGCGGCGGGTTGGGATCCTCTTCTCGCGCGAATCGGCAGCCGGGATCGGAATACGGTGCAATTGCTGAACGCTTACCGGCTCGGGATCGAAGTCGCGGCGGCCCCGGCTCCGGGGCGTTTGGATCGGGCCTGGGAACTCGACCACATGATCGCCGCGGCGCTCTGGACCGTGCCGCCGTACCAGATGTGGGAATACGAAATGAACGGAGACTTTTCCGTGGACGCTGGGATCACCGCCATGCTTCGGTTGCAACGAGCCGGGATCGCCGCGGAGCGATTCCGGGCGAAGAACCACCGGCTGCCGAACACAATGGAGGAGCTTTGTCCGGAGTTCCTCGCGCAACCGATGCTCGATCCGTTCAGCGGGAGGCCGCTAAACGTCAAGACGAAGGCTCCGGGCATTCTGCTCTACAGTTGGGGAATCAATCGGTCCGACGAAAACGGCAAGCGCGCCAAGGGTTTCGCGGGCGATTTCGTTTTTCATCTCTGGCCGCGATCCGAGGAGGCGGGAAAATCCTTTCGATAGCGGGCGAGCAACGCCGCGGGATCGTTCGGCAACAGATAGATTCTCCCGCGAAGCTGCCTGGTTTCCGCCGGTTTCAGACCTCCGAGGCGGGGATCGTTATGCAGGCAAACGATCACGCCCTGAAAGAGTTCCTGAGTTTGGTCCCAGGCCATGGCGAGCAACTGCCGCCCGTCCTTGGAAAAGCAGCCGATCAGGCCGTTGCTCGGGACGATGTCCGACAGCGGGCGCGGGTTCACATCCTCGCGCGGCACGCCTTTGGGTGCGTAGACCTGGCCCGGGATGTAGCGGGCCTTCTTCGCCCAGGGCTGCGTGGGCAGGCGCGTGAGCTTGCCATCGACATAGATGAATGACTTGGGCAGGTACTCCTCGCTCGATCCCTTCGAGGGCACGCCGACGAATTGGTCCACGCGTATGCAAGGCTGGGCCCAATGGGCGGCCGATTCCTGGTCAGTCGGGTTGTGCGCGGTCAGGCGGAAATCGACGTCCTCCTTGCCGGCGGTGATGACATGCTCGACGGTGACGCCGTCCTTGAGCGTGCATTTGAGCTTGAGGGTCTTCTTGTCCTCGCTCGCCTCGACGAGCTGGGTCTTGTGTCCGATGACGGTCTCATGCCAGTCGCGGTCGGTGGACCCTGGCCGGCAGTAGGCCTCGAGGTAGTTGATCGTGATGGGGCCGGGCAGATGGTCGCCGGCGATGGTGAGGATGTTCTTCTCCCACTTGATCGTGAGGGAGGGCTGGTCGTCGGCGTGCACGATGACCGGAATCAAGAGCAGGAGAGAGAAGAGGGACCGTTGCATGCGATGCTCCTGAGAAATGAGGGAATTCAAGCCCGATGGCGAGTCGGCGAGCCGTCGCGGGTAATGCCCCAGACTGTTCTAAAATATTTCATCGATTCATGATGCGACCTTGAAGCAGCCCATACCCCGATGGC
>WGNS01000005.1 GCA_016124415.1 Gammaproteobacteria bacterium
TCTGGCAGGGTAAGTCGGTCCGGCACCAGCCTATTTTCGATGAAAGCGACCAAATATTCTGAAATCATGGGCACTGACGGTTCGTCTTGATTCAAAAAATCATGACGACGTGGAATAACGCGTTTTTAGAGGTTCCCTTTAGATGATCTACACCCGTCAGGCTCCGCCCTCCGGATTCCGACATCTAAATCCAGCTGCACCTATCCCGGTCTACTCGCCTTCGCGTCGCTCTCCATGGCTCGCAGTACATGATGATGAGTCTCATGTGCTCCTCCTCTTGCGATGAATCAATAGACCAGGCGACAAATGAGTTTTTGACTCCCCCTAATTCGTCTATTTTCAATCTGTATCACGGCGCCCTTGCCGCTCAGTATGATCCTTTTCGGTACGCCAATGACAGTTTTATGGATTTCGTGACGTAGGACGTGCGAAAAGCGAACTGCATCGATCGAGCAATTCAGCTATAAAAACGGCGCCGCGCCATCTACTAATTGGTGAAAAAGAAACCTGCCACGGCCTCCAAGCGCGATGATAATCGCCCTCACAGGCCCTTAACCCATCTTTTTAGTAAAGCAATTATAAAGTTGACCGATACCGTTCGTAGAGACCGTCGCCCCCTCTTCGCCGACTTCCTCATGGAGCCGCTCTTCGCTTCAATTGAAACACGAGCCCAAAGCCTCGCTCATTTCTCGATGAATTAAGAGATGTGTACACCGGGTTAGGACAGACCTACGAAGCGATTCGTGTAGCCTGTCGCCTTGCTCATAAACTGAATTTCTGCAGAGGGGCGAAGAATGAAAAAGAATCTGCCTGTTACGGATGTCGAGCGCGAATACGGCGGGACGGCCAATATCCTTTCTACCACCGACCTCAAGGGCGCCATCAGCTATTTCAACGATGATTTTTTGGACATTTGCGGTTTCTCCCCTGATGAATTGCTCCACAAAAATCACAACGTCGTGCGACATCCCGATATGCCGCCCGAGGCATTCGAGGACCTTTGGACTACCCTAAAGGACGGCAAGTCCTGGATGGGCATCGTTAAGAATCGATGCAAGAACGGGGATCACTACTGGGTGGACGCCTACGTCACGCCGATCCGGAATAAAGGGAAGACGATCGAATACCAGTCGGTAAGGCGGAAACCGGAACGCGAGCATGTACAGCGCGCCGAAAAGGCCTATAAGCAGCTCCTGGAAGGTAAGGTACCGCATGAAATCCGGCCGGCGAAGCTGGGCCTTGCCCACAAAATACTATTGGCGATCAACGCTTCTCTGTTCGTCGGCGTATCGCTGGCATTTGTGCTCTTCGACATCGGCGCCGCTACCGCGATCACAATGTTTCTGGCTTCGGCGAGCTTGGCGTCCGCGGCATCGTTCTTTGCCCTCCGGCCGTTGACTCAAGCGATCACGGCGGCGCGAAACATCACCGACAATCCGATTGCGCGTCATATATACACCGGACGCAACGACGACATCGGCGCCATCCTGCTGGCATTCAAGATGCTCGGCTCGGAAACCGGAGGCATCGTGGGGCGAATCTCGGACGATGCCAACCGGCTTTCGGAAAGCGCCGCCGAGCTGATGTCCACGATCACGGCGGCCAACGAAAACGTGCAGCGCCAATTCCTGGAGACCGATCAGGTTGCCACCGCCATCAACGAAATGGCGGCAAGTATCCGTGAGGTTTCAAGCAATGCACAGCGCACCGCCGACGCCGCTGAAAGCGCCATGACGGAAGCGAGCGAGGGGCATGAGGTCATGGCGGCCACATCGGCATCGATCAGTAATTTGGCGGGGGAGATTGAACGGGCGTCCGGCGTTATCGCCAAGGTCGAAAGCAGCAGCCAGGAAATCAACACGATTCTCGACGTAATCAAAAACGTTTCCGAGCAGACCAACCTGCTTGCCTTAAACGCAGCGATTGAAGCGGCACGCGCCGGGGAACACGGCCGTGGATTCGCCGTGGTTGCCGATGAGGTGCGGACCTTGGCGGCACGAACCAGTGAATCCACGAACCGGATTCAGGAAATGATCGAGTCGCTTCAGAAGGGCGCCAGGGAAGCCGTTGCCGTCATGCAGGCAAGCCGCAGTCAGGCGATGGGGAGCGTAGACCAGGCGACTTCCGCGGCCACGTCGATCGGTAGCATTACCGCCGCGGTCGAAAAGATCAAAGACATGAGTTTCATCATTGCGTCCGCGGTCGAACAGCAAAGTGTCGTTTCCGAGGAGATTAACCGGAGTATCGCGTCCATTCGCGGATCATCCGAACAAACGATGGAAGCTTCGCACAGCACCTCCGAAGCCTGCGGCACCATGACCAGACTCGCCAATGGTCTGAGCGATCTGGCAAACGAGTTCTGGGAGAAAAGGATTCACCGATAGCGCACAAAAACGACGTGCCGCCGCATAGAGCGCAGGATTGGTCACTTTTTTCGCGTCCAGGGTACGGATTTCCCCCACCCGCGTGGCGCCCGCCATATAGTCGAACCGGTTGACGTCTTGAAGGCGTTACCGCCAATGAATGGGCAAACCGCGCGCCATTACACATTTTTGCGCGCAATCAAACAGATATGGATTTTTCGCTCGATTTGATGCAAGCTGGCACCGACATCAGGGAGAATGATGTCGAATATGCGACAAAAACAGAGGGTGGCGGGAAAGGGAAACCGACCGGTCGTCCGTACGTAACCAACGCTTCAACATTGCCCAAAAAGCAAAGAAACGGGGGACGGGATGACGAAGCCAAAAGCATATGTCCAACCGACAGGATTGGGTATACTGTCTCCCGGAAGTCTCCAAACGCCACATCAGGGCGATTTGGCCGCATTATGGAACGGATTTTGCTTGCGTTACCATCGAACATGACCGAGGGCGCAAAATCGAGGGGGTTCTGTCAATTTAGTGGCAGAAATATCGACTGCAAAGCGTGATAACCGACAAATCAAGTCGGAACCCGGTCATCGGCACGGCAGGCAAAAGATTTCTACACGAGAGGAGATATCGTTATGACTGAATACAATGGAGAGAAATGGGTAAACGGAGCTGGTGAGGATCTTGTTCATCCATCAACTCGCGTTTCACTACCCAATACCGGCAAAATGAAATTCCCGGTTGCATACGGCAAGACCAAGTCGCTCGAAGTGGTTTTCCGGTTGGCGATGCCGAGAACATACGGTTGCCCGAAGTGTCTCTGAGCCTGAATAAGGCGTCCTGAATAAAGGCGTTTGCGCATTCATACGGGTTGATTGGGTAACTCGTTTACCCAATCAACCCGTTTACCGATCAGTCAGCTCCCCATTCAGAAGGTCCAATCTCTGCGTTTTGATCGATGACCTTACTACACGCTGATGAAATACGGCAAAGCCATTAGGGCTACGCCGGCGATAACCAGTAAATAAGCATTGGCAATGAAATAGGGAATGACCATCAGTCCGATTCCGGCGATGAGCGGAACTGCCGCCCGCTGCCGTTTCCCGTACAACGCAAAACCGAAGCCGATCGAGCCGAAGAGTAAACCCCAAATCAGCTGTGACTCGCCGCCCATAGACCCTCTTTAGAAATCCGTTTTGACCACCAGCCGGAAAGACGGCGAACAGTATACCCGTTGCCCGTTTGGGATTAAGTATACTCTCTCCGGAATCCTGTTCCGCCTCCTGTTTGGCGGCATTGTCCCATTAACGATCCGAGGCGTCATGAAGCCCTGGGAATTGCTTGATACCGCCGCCGTGCCGGGTGGGAACGGCGAACTGCGTCTCAGCCGCCGCAACGACGAGTACTCGATCAGCCTCGGTCACCTCGAGCTGATGAACAGCCGTGTCCACGGATCGGAAGAGGCGTTGGCGGAACTGGCCTGCCGACGCTTGAAAGACCGGCCCGCTCCACGAGTATTGATCGGCGGCCTGGGCATGGGCTTCACGCTCGCCGCCGCCTTGAAAGAATTGGGCGCGGACGCCGAAATCATGGTTGCCGAACTGGTGCCCGCCGTCGTGGTGTGGAACCGCGAGCGCTTGGCCCATCTTGCCGGCCGTCCGTTGGATGACTCGCGCGTAACGGTTTATGAAGGCGACGTCGGCGAGCTGATCCGCGCATCAAACGGCGCCTTTGACGCCGTTTTGCTGGATGTCGACAACGGGCCCGAAGGATTCAGCCGCAAAGAGAACGATAGCCTTTACAGCTCGGCGGGATTGGGGGCCATCAAGGCTGCGCTTAGGCCTAAAGGGATCTTCGGCATGTGGTCGATCAGCCCGGATCAACCCTTCAGCAAACGGCTAAAGCAGTCCGGTTTGGCGACGGAGGAGACCGTGGTGCGCGCACGTGCCGGAAAAAAGGGGGGCCGTCACACGATATGGCTGGCCACAAAGGTGGCTTAAGGCCCGCGACCATTCGCAATTTCGGCGCTTCTCCTTCATAATGCGCCACCCTTCCCGTTCACAATATTGAGCGCATCATGGCCAACAACAAGATCTATCTCGGCAATCTGAGCAAGTCCGTCACCCCGGCGCAGGCAGAAGCACAGTTAAGAGAACATTTCTCACAATACGGCGAAATCAACGAGGTGCTTTTACCGGTCGATCGCGCCGGCGGCGAGATCAAGGGTTACGGCTTCATCAGTTTCGCGGAAGAGTCCTCCGCGCAAAGCGCCTTGGCCCATGACGGTCAAACCCTGTTTGGCGAGGCGGTTACGGTGCAGATCGCGACGGAAAAGAAACGCGGCAAGAAAAAACCATGACCAATAACGAGATCCTTAAAAAGCTGCGCATCGCCCTGGACCTCAAAGAGCCGGATATGATCGAGATCCTCTGGCTGGCCAACTACGAAATCAATAAATCCGAGCTTGCGGGCGTGTTCCGTAGCGAGGGACACAAGAACTACAAAGCGTGCAGCGACGAATTGCTGAAGGCCTTTCTGGACGGTTACATCCTTTACCGGCGCGGGCCCAAAGAAGCTTAGTCTTGATCCTGCCGAAAAATATCGGCGTCAACGCTTCATCTGAACGGAGATAGATAGATGGCCATCGCTATCACACTGCATATGTTGTCTTCGGTGATCTGGGTCGGCGGGATGTTCTTTGCCTATATGGCGTTGCGCCCGGCGGCCGGCAGCCTGCTGGAACCGCACCTTCGCTTGCCTCTTTGGTCGCAGGTGTTCGCCCGCTTCTTTCCCTGGGTGTGGACGGCGGTCGCTCTGCTGATGACGACGGGACTGTGGATGGTGAACGCCATGTTCGGGGGATTCGGCCATGCGAGCCCCTATATCCATATGATGGCCGGCCTCGGCACGCTCATGATGCTGATTTTCGGGCACGTGTTCTTTGCCCCTTACCGGCGCATGAAGCAGGCGCTGGCCGCCAACGACTTGCCGGAGGCCGGTCGGCGGCTGGCGCAGATCCGCAGCATCATCGCCATCAATCTGTCGCTGGGACTGATTGTGATCGTAGTCGCAAGCGCGGGTAAACATTTCTAAAACGGGAAGAACGCGCGCGGACGCTCAATGATCGCAAAATCCCCATGCGATCGGAGGCGACACGATCCTTGGGTTGTCAGGTGGTCACGATCACCCGAATCGCATCCAGTCTCGGGCTGCTGTTGGTCAGCGCCTCACTCAGTGCTTCCAGTTGGATTTCGAAGAAAGCGATTTCCTCGTCGCGGACGTTGGGGTTGTGTCGCTGCAAGGCCTTGAGGCGATCGATCTCTCGTTGCAGGGTTTGTTGGCCGTGCCGGTGGGCGGCGGCCAACAGCGCCGGGACTTGCTTGTCGGCTTCGGCCTCGGCGAGTTTGATCATGTCCCGGAGCTGATCAATGTAGGCGCGAACGATCTTGCCGGCGGTGCTGCCGTCCACCGCCTCGCTGATCCGGGTGATGGCCTCGCTGCCGATGGCCTGACTCAGTTGTTTGCCGTCGGCGGTAACGAGGCTGCGGATCATGCTGGGCGGCAGGTGACGGCTGGATTGCAGTTGGGCGCGGGCGCTGCTTTCCAGCACGTACAGGCATTCCAGCAACAGGCTGCCGGGTTTGACGCCTTTCAGCTTGACCGCCACCATGGTGGCGTTGCCCAGTTCGCTGCTCAGCACCATGTCCATGGCGCCCTCGGTCATGGGGTGTTCCCAGGTGACGTAGTGCATGTCTTCATTGCTGAGCGCGGTGTCGCGTTCGCAGGTGATGATCATGCCTTCATCCAATAAACCGGGGAAACTGGTTTGCAGCTTCTCACCGGGGCGCACCAGGAAGCCGTGCCGGCTGTGTTCCTCCATGTCGACGCCGTAGCAGTCGAAGACGTGTTCGAGATAATCGAGCAGGACCGCGGGCTGGTCCGCCTGTTCGGCCTGCTGATGCTGGGCCTGGGCCGCATGGGGACGGCAGGAGTTGTATTCCAACAGCCGATCGCGGCCCTGGTGCAGGGCCTCGTTCATCTCGCGGAGCAAGGCCTGGGTGGTGACGATCAGGTCCAGCAGCTCGGTCGGCTGGTCGTCGAGCTGGTGCAGGGCTTCGATCAGGGTCTCGCCCACCCGGCTGAAGACGCTGTGACCGGCCGGGCAGGTGTGTTCGAAGGCCGCCAGGCCCTGGTGATACCAGTTGAACATCAGTTCCTGCGGCGAGCCCTCGATATATGGCACGTGAATCCGGATGGTTTCAGTCTGGCCGATACGGTCGAGGCGGCCGATGCGTTGCTCCAGCAGGTCCGGGTTGAGGGGCAGATCGAACATCACCAGGTGATGGGCGAACTGGAAGTTGCGCCCTTCGCTGCCGATCTCGGAGCAGATCAGTACCTGGCTGCCGTCATCCGGATCGGCGAAGAAGGCGGCCGCACGGTCGCGTTCGACGATGCTCATGTCCTCGTGGAAGACGGCGGCGTGGATGCCCTCGCGGACGCGCAGGGCGGCGGCCAGTTCGATTGCGCTGTCGGCGCTGGCGGTAATGACCAGAACCTTGGCCGAGCGCAGTTGTTTGAGTTGCTCGCTCAACCACGCAACGCGCGGGTCAATCTCGGTCCAGTCCGTTTGATTGGCGACCTCGCAGGCCTGATACATGAGCTCCGGACAGAGCAGCAAACCCGGCTCGGACAGGGCGCTTCCGCGCATCTGATCCTGTGCCTCGGCATAGGCCGTCGGCAGCTCCAGGGCATAGCTGTGCAACCGGCGTTGCGGGAAGCCCTTGACCGCCGCCCGCGTGTTGCGGAACAGGACGCGGCCGGTGCCGTGACGGTCGAGCAGGTGATCCACCAGTTCCGTGCGGGCGCCGGTCTCGTCGAGGCGTGACAGCAACGCCTGGTCGTCGCCTTCATCCATAACGGACCGCAGGGTGGCGAGCGTCCGGTCATTGATCGCCTGATCCGACAGCAGCTGTTCCACCGCCTCGGCCACCGGCCGGTAGCGCTGTTCTTCCGCTATGAAGGTGTCGTAATCGGGAAAGCGATCCGGGTCGAGCAGGCGCAGGCGGGCGAAGTGGCTGAGCTTGCCCAGTTGTTCCGGCGTGGCGGTGAGCAGCAGCACGCCCGATGTCGAAGCGGCGATCATGGACACCCGCTGGTATTCCGGGCTGGGGGCATCCGGCGACCACTCCAGGTGGTGGGCCTCGTCGACAACCAGCAAATCCCAGTTACCGGCCAGGGCCTGCTTGAAACGTTTGTCCGAGCCGCTGATGAAGCCCAGGCTGCACAGCGCCAGTTGCGCCGTGTGAAACGGGTTGTCCTGGCCGCTGCTTTCCTCGACGGCCTGGCAGCGATCTTCATCGAAGATGGTGAAATAGAGGTTGAAGCGGCGCAGCATCTCCACCAACCATTGATGCACCAGGCTGTCGGGGACGATGATCAAGACGCGCCGGGCCAGGCCGGTGAGCAGTTGCTGGTGCAGAATCAGGCCGGCCTCGATGGTCTTGCCCAGGCCGACCTCGTCGGCGAGCAGCACGCGCGGCGCGTAGCGGCCGGCCACTTCGTGGGCGATATAGAGCTGGTGCGGGATCAGGCTCGTGCGGGCGCCGGTCAGGCCGCGCAGGTCCGAGCGGCTCAGACGTTCGTGATGCTCCAGTGTCCGGCGGCGCAGCTCGAACCACTTGGGCGGATCGATCTGGGCGCTGAACAGGCGCTCGCCGGGGCGGTTGAGCTGGATCCGGTTGTCGAGTTGGCCCTCGGGCAATTCGGCCATGCCGCCGTCATCGCGGCGGCCGCGATAGCGGAGCAGGCCGTCCGTTTCCACGACCGATTCGACGTTCAGTGTCCAGCCCTCGTGGGCGCGGACGGTGTCGCCCTCGGCAAAGCGGACCCGGCTCAGCGGCGCGCTGTGGCGCGAGTAAACGCGCGTCTCGCCGGTGGCCATGAAAACGATGGTGACGCTACGCCCTTCCACCGCAAGGATGGTGCCCAGCCCCATCTGCAGCTCCGCCTCGCTGATCCAACGTTGTCCCGGGATAAAATCCGTCGCCATTTGCCCTCTGCCCACCCAAAAGGGGGGCATAGTAGCCGATCTTCATATCAAACTTAAAGTTGTCGTTGCGGCATAAGGGCGCTTGGATGAATCCCTGTGTCTGAATCCAGGTGTTCGGCAACCGAGTTACTGACTTTGGTAATTTTTGGTTATCGCCGACCTTTCCGGATGGAAGGGGCTGCGCGTCCATAAATGAGTATACTGTCCCCGGAATTGCGGAATTGGGAATTGGCAGGCGGGCGTTTCTTTAACCAGGATTAATTGATGGACGTAATTAATATTATCTCGGTGCTCATTACGCTTTCCGCGCTGTTCGGCTATATCAATGCCAAGTTTATCGGCTTGCCCAGCACGATCGGGGTGCTTCTGGTCGCGCTGTTGGTTTCGTTCGGGATTCTGCTGACCGGCACCATGGGCGTCGATGCCGTCACCAAGGCGAAAGAGATGGTGCGGGCGATCGATTTCAATGAAACCCTGATGCAGGGGATGTTGAGTTTTCTGCTGTTTGCAGGCGCCTTGCATGTCAATCTGGACGACTTGTCGAAACAAAAAGGCGTGATTCTGAGCATGGCGACAATCGGCGTGCTGGCGTCCACTTTCCTGGTGGGTGGCGGCAGCTGGTATTTGTTGAATGCCCTGGGTATCGATATCTCATTGGTTTACTGCCTGCTCTTTGGGGCGCTGATATCGCCCACGGACCCGATCGCCGTGATGGGCATTCTGAAGTCCGCCGGCGCGCCGAAGTCCCTGGAGATCAAAATCGCCGGTGAATCGCTCTTCAATGACGGTGTGGCGGTGGTGGTCTTTATGGTGATTCTGGGCATCGCCACTGGCGGCCACGATATCGGCGTGAGTGAGGTTGCCATGCTTTTCGTCGAAGAGGCGATCGGCGGCGCATTGTTCGGGCTGGCGCTCGGCTATGTGGGCTACGTGATGCTGAAGTCGATCGATGATTATCAGCTGGAGATTCTGATTACCCTGGCGCTCGTGGTCGGCGGCTATGCATTGGCCTCGGAGCTGCATACTTCCGGCCCGCTGGCGATGGTGGTGGCCGGCCTGCTGATCGGCAACCATGGCCGCATGTTCGCCATGAGCGACAGGACGCGTGAGCACATCGATCATTCCTGGCACCTGATCGACGATGTTCTGAATACCGTGCTCTTCTTGCTGATTGGTCTTGAGGTACTGGCCGTCAACCTGGATCGATCCTCGTTGGTCGTCGGCGCGGTGATGATCCCCGTGGTATTGCTCTCCCGTTTCGTCAGTGTGGGCTGCGTGGTGGGATTGATGCGCCGTTTCCGCGTGTTTTCGCCCGGTGTGGTCAAGATTCTGACCTGGAGCGGTCTGCGCGGCGGGATTTCAGTGGCGTTGGTGCTCTCTATGCCAAAGGGGGATGAACGAGACCTGATCCTGACCATGACGTACGTTGTGGTGATATTTTCCATCCTGGTGCAGGGGCTGACGGTAGGAAACCTTATCCAAAGTCTTAGGCCCAAGGTTCGGTCTCAATGAGTGCCTGACGGGATTAAAGCACCTGTGCCGATGTGAAGCCGTGGTTTGTTCCTGATGTATTCAGGATTAACGACTTATTCGTACCTGACCCAATTTTCCTCGGAAGGCGTGGAGAGGCTATGAGCGCATCAAGCTGGCCGGGAGGTCGGTCCGGCAACGCTCGGTCATTCCTCGGAATCATCGTCGACAAATTTTTCCATATCGCTGTCATCGAGTTCGATATCGTCATCGTCGCCTTTTGACCTGGGGGAGTTGGAGGCTGCCGGAGTGCCAGGGGCGGCATCCCATTTCCGGATCATGTGTCTTGGCGTGAATAATTTGCGTGCGGCCTGGAATGCCTTGTCGAGTTCTTGTTGCGAGATGTCGCCCTCACCCAGGTCGCGGAGTTTGGACTCGACAATGGCCCGTGAGTATTCAAGAAACCTGTTACGACTGTGGTTGTACAGCCAGATCTTGCTGCGGTCGCCCGTTTGCAGCGTCATGTCGCGCACCACGGGCGTGCTCTTTTCGCCTGCTTCGATCATTCCATACCAGATATCGTTTTTGCTCATCAGTTACCGCCAGTTGTCGATGCAATTCAAATTGATTGGATACAAATCAGCAACTTGTACCTGACCCCAATCACTCAAAAAACACAGGCAAGGATTATTTCACAACATACCCGATACCAAATATTCGCGGCGGAATCATGATGGAGTAGACCTCGACATCCCGCATACCCGCAAACAGGACTTCTCGATAAGCCTGAGGACTAAAACGGTAGAAATCGCCGGGCCAGTTGTGCACTCGCATGGTTACCGTACCGGGCGGAATTTCCCGACGAAAATTGGCGCAGAAATTGTCCTGAACGTCCCTGGGTACGTTGGCCAGACGTATATTCTCCATGTCGTCGTATCCCGGCGTGGCAATCACCACGAGCGCGCCGTTCCTGGCGACTCTTTGTATCTCGGCGATCGACTTCCAGAAAAACTTGTCGTGCTCGAAAACGGAATTGCACAGGACCGTATCGAAGGTATTATCCTCGAAACAATCCATCCGGTTGGCGTCCGCCTTGACGATCCGGTATTCGTTCACACGATTGGCGGAACCCGCTTGATAGGATTCCCCACCATCAAGATTGATCCCCACTCTCTCAACGGCAACGGACAGCGACTTGATATTCAGAAGACTATCCGATGTCGGCACGGCGCCTATTTCAAGCACCCGCTCACCGACATCTCTTTGCGCTAAAATTTTTTCAAATTCCTGGAATACTTCAGGCTGCACATCGCCCTCCAAAGTCGTTCATTGTTGGAAAGTATCGATATAGAAAAATCACGTTTCAAATACGGTCATGAATGAATTTCGGCATTCGGCCATTGGGGGCGACATCCATATGATGCCCTACCAAAAAATGGGATGAGCATAGCGCCCAAGGGAATTGATGGCAACTTGGCGGAACACCGTGTTCAGACCGGGAAGTCGGTTCGAAATAAGCGGCATAGCAATGCAAACGCCTACATCCCGACTACAGAATATAGGGCAAACCTAAGGCGGACCTGGCAAGCGTTTGATTTAATGGTGCCGGTGAGGTGAATCGAACACCTGACCTACTGATTACGAATCAGTTGCTCTACCGACTGAGCTACACCGGCATGGGGTGGTCTTGCGTGGGAGGCTGCCGTGGAGCGGCCGGACCCGTAAACTGGCGGCGATTATAAAGGAACTGTCCGCCCGAGACAACGCAACCCCGGAAAAAGAATAAAAAAAAGCGAGGGCGGTAGACGCCCTCGCCTAAGGGGGGGAGGGTAAAACAGTTACTGCTCCTGCGGAGCCGCCGGAAGGGTTAAGCGGCGGCTCCCGCAGTCTTGTGGCCAACGTGACGCTTGGCCGACTTCTTGGCACGGGGCTTGGCCAGGGCGAGATACGCGGCGTAGAACGGATCCCTTCTCAGGATGCCGGTGAACACCGGGTAGGTCGCGATCAGGGCCAGCCAGGCCGGGACCGAGGGCATTACAAGGACCATACAAATGATGGCCAGCCCCAGGATGAAACGGAAAAACATATCGCTAGTGTGCAAGTTACCGGTCATGATGAATCTCCTACACTGAGGTACGCGATTCGTACGTATCTCCTATAGCAACCGGCGTGCCAATTTCGCTTTCATCTATAACATATTGTTATTTATATTATTATTTTTAACGGTCGCGCTTTGGGGGCCATATGCGCTTCGCGCACTAGGTGGACAATGTCGACAATGTAGACTTGTTTAGTGCGATAAATGGGAGATTGTCGGGTTTTTCTCTGGCCAACGAAGGCAACCCGGCGTTTGCAGTTTCGTGCCTTAGGGCACGGCACGCCGTGCCCCTACGGGTCTTTGGAACCATCAGTCCGCTGCGACCACTTCCGCGGTAGGGGCACGGCGTGCCGTGCCCCATTCAGAATGCGTCCCCGGCCATGGATATGGATTGTAGGGGCGACCGGCGGTCGCCCATCGGGCCGCGATGAAAAAGGGCGACCACCGGTCGCCCCTACACGCGGCATCGGCATGCGATACCGAAGAAATACGCGGGTACGACGAGCCGCACCCCTTACAGGTAAACGGATTGTTTCCGGTGGAAAACGGTAGCCGCGTCTATCTCTATATCGGGAGATTGTCGATCAGGCGGGTATCGCCCAACCAGGCGGCGGCCAGGACGACCAGCGAGCGACCCGCTTTAGGCGAGGACAGGTCGTCCCAGCAGCGGACCTCGACGTATTCTGGACGGAAGCCCCCCGCTTCCAGCGCGTTCATGGCTTCGTCCTGAATGGCGGCGTAGTCGTGCCGACCTGCGGCAACCTGATCCCGCAGTTTCGCAAGCACGCGATAAAGCACCGCCGCGTTTTGCCGGTCTTCCGGGGTCAGGCGACCGTTACGGGAACTCATGGCAAGGCCGTCCGCTTCCCGGACGGTCGGCAGGCCCTCTACTTGGACCGGCATGTGGAGATCCGCAACCATGCGCTCGATCACGCGCAGTTGCTGGAGATCCTTCTGGCCGAACACGGCGACGTCGGGACGGACCAGGTTGAAGAGCCGGCAAACGACCGTCGTGACGCCGCGGAAATGTCCGGGACGAAAGGCGCCGCAGAGCCCTTGAGAGATCACGGGCTCGTCGACCAGCACGGCATTGCGTTTGCCGAACGGATAGACCGTGGCCTCGTCTGGCGCGAACAGCAGGTCGCATCCCGCCGCCTTAAGCCTGCGGCTGTCCTCGTCCATCGTTTTGGGATAGCGCGCGAAATCGTCGGGGTCGTTGAACTGGGTCGGATTGACGTAGATGCTGGCCACCACCCGATCGGCGATGCCGCGCGCGTATTCGACCAGGCTCAGATGTCCGGCGTGCAGATTACCCATGGTCGGGACGAACGCGACCCGCTCGCCGGCGGCGCGCCAGCCGGCAACGACGGCCGAGAGTTCGGCCGCCGCCTCAAGTATCCGCATAGGACTGTTCGCGCGAGGGGTAGCGTCCCGAAACGACGGCATCGGCATAGGCCTTGACCGCGCCTTGGATCGAACCGCCCTCTTCCAGGAAATTCCGATAGAACCGCGGGTGCGGGCCGGGCGTAACGCCGAGCATGTCGTAGATGACCAGGACCTGCCCCTGGCAAGCGGCGCCCGCGCCGATGCCGATGACCGGCACCTTGACGGCGGAGACGATCTCTTCGGCCAGTTCGCTCGTCACGCATTCCAGGAGCAGCATGTCGGCGCCGGCCTCGATCACGGCCCAAGCGTCGTCGAGGATCGCGTCCATGCCGGCGCGGTCGCGGCCCTGGACTCGGTAGCCGCCGATCTTGTGCACGGATTGCGGTTTGAGCCCGATATGGGCGCAGACGGGAATGCCGCGCCGGGTCAAAAGCGCGATGGCCTCGGCCAGCGGTTTGCCGCCCTCGATCTTGACGATGTGCGCGCCCTCGCGCATGAGGCGGGCCGCACTCAAGAGCGCCATGTGCGGATCGGCGTCGGCCATGAAGGGCATATCGGCCATGATCAGCGCCCGGCGGCAACCGCGGGCCACGCAGGCCGTGTGGTAGACCATGTCGTCCAGCGTCACGGGCAATGTGGTCTCGTGTCCCTGAACGACGTTGCCGAGCGAATCGCCGACGAGCACGATGTCGATGCCGTTGTCATCCAGGATCGCAGCCATCGATGCGTCGTAGGCCGTGAGACAGGCGAAGCGGCCGCCCTGGCGGCTGCGCTCGGTGAGTTCGCGGACGGTCACTCGCTTGATTGGGTTCTGTACGCTCATGACTGCCTCCCTATAAGGCCAGTGGTAGCGGATTGAAGTACTGCCTCCCCTGGGGAACGCTCATCACGTGTTCGAGCAGGGCCTGATAGTCGTCCTCGCGATTGATCGGGTCGAAGGTCGCGGCGTTGACGATCAAAAGGGGCGTCCGGTCGTAGAAATGGAACAGGCGCGTATAGGCGTCGACGATACGTTTTAGATAGTCGATCTCGATCGATTGTTCACTCGGAATGCCGCGCCGCCGGATGCGTTCGAGCAGGACCTCGGCAGGGGCCTGAAGATAGACCACGAGATCGGGCGTCGGCGCCTTGGGCGACAGGTGCTGATAGGCCTGTTCGTAGAGCTTGAGTTCGTCGGCGTCGAGGGTCAATTCGGCGAACAGACGGTCCTTCTCGATCAGGAAGTCGGAGACCCGGACGGGCTGGAAGATGTCGTCCTGGGCCAGTTCGGCGAGTTGCTGGGCGCGCTGAAACAGGAAGAACAACTGGGTCGGCAAAGCGGCCTGTTTGGGATTGCGATAGAAACGATCGAGGAAGGGATTGTCGGCGGCGCCTTCGAGCAGCAACTCGGAGCCGAAGGTATCTGCGAGACGGCGGGCAAGACTCGTCTTGCCGACGCCGATCGGGCCTTCGATCACGAGAAATTTAGGTTTCGCCACTCACTGCCCCCTCATCATCGCGGGCCGCGGAAAGGGGCTCACGATCTAACCGTTCCAACCCCCGGTTCGCGCAGGACTTGAGGCAATCCCCAACGGGCCCCAGGCCCGGGATCACGATTTCCGGGGCGATTTCACACAGAGGATACAAGACAAAATCCCGTTGCGCCAAGCCCGGATGCGGGATCACGAGGTCCGGACGGTTCACGATTTTGTCGCCGTAGAGCAGGATGTCGAGGTCCAGGGTGCGCGGCCCCCAATGGACTTCGCGCGTCCGATGCTGGCGCCGCTCGATGTCTTGAAGCGCGGCCAACAGGACCTCGGGCGAGAGCCCCGTTTCGATGCTCGCCACGGCGTTGATGTAGTCCGGTTGTTCGACGCCCCCGAAGGGGCGGCTCAGATAGAGGCCGGAGGCGTGCGGATCGCGGCACTCGCGCAGACGGGCCAAGGCGGCGTATCCCCGCCGGATTTGCGCCTCGGGGTCGTCGAGGTTACTGCCGAGGCCGACGTAGGCCTTGACCCAAGCGGTCATCCGGCCGAGTCCGCTCCGGTTTCCTGTGAAGGATCGACGGCGGAATCTTCGTGCGCACGCGCAGGGCGGCGCTTACGCGGCCGGCGACGGCGCTTGCGCTTGGCGTCGCCCCCCGATTTGCCGCCGGAACCCTCGCCCTTGACCTGGGCCATGAGGCTCCGCTCCTCGGCGTCGGCCTCCTGAATGCGCGTCCACCATTCGCAAAGTTCGCCGAGGTCCTCGCCGGCCTGACGGCGCAGCAGCATGAAGTCGTAACCGGCGCGGAATCGCGGATGTTCGAGCAGCAACAACGGCCGCCGGCCCTGCGTGCGTTCGAGTCGAAGTTGCAGGTCCCAGATCTCGCGGGCCTGCAAACCGAAACGACGGGGGATCGCGATATGCGCCGATTGCTCGCGCATGATGTCCTCGGCGGCCTCGTACATGATCGCGAGCGCCGGCTTGTTGGTATGGACCTGCAATTGAGCGACGCGCTCGCGCAGGGGCTCCCAAAGCAGCGCCGCCGTCAGGAAACCGGGGATCACGGGCTTGTCTTCCGCAAGCCTGGCGTCGGTATTGGCGAGCGCACAGGTCAATAGCTGATGCGGATATCCGCCCTCCTCCACGGCGAGACTCTGCTCGGTGGCCGGAAAGAGATGGCCGAACAAGTCGTAGTGGCGCAGGTTTTCGAAGGTCTGCAGACCGTAGCCGCCGAGAAAGAGCTTGAGCATTTCATCGAACAGGCGGGCCGGCGCGATGTCGCGCAGCAGATGGCCGAGCGCCCAGATCCGGGCCTCGCTCTCCTCTTCGATCCGGAACCCGAGCTTGGAGGCGAAACGCACGGCGCGCAGCATGCGCACGGGGTCTTCGCGGTAACGCGTTTCGGGGTCGCCGATCAGGCGTAGGCGGCCTGCCTTGAGATCCTCGAGACCGTTGGCGTAGTCGACGATCGAAAAGTCACGGATATCATAATAGAGTGCGTTGACGGTGAAGTCGCGGCGCAACGCGTCTTCCTCGACCGTGCCGAAGACGTTGTCCTGGATGATGCGGCCGTCTTCCTCGATGAGTCCGCCCTCGGCGTCGCCGGAGTGCTGGGCCCGGAACGTCGCGACCTCAATGATCTCGCGGCCGAAGCGCACGTGGGCGAGCCGGAAGCGGCGCCCGACCAGACGGCAGTTGCGGAAAAGGTCTTTGATCTCTTCCGGATGCGCGTCGGTGGCGACGTCGAAGTCCTTGGGCTCGCGGCCGAGCAGCAAATCGCGCACGCAGCCGCCGACGAGATAGGCCTGATAGCCGCTGTTCTTGAGCCGGTATAGAACCTTGAGTGCGTTTTCGCTGATCGCGGAACGTGAAACCGTGTGTTCTTCGCGAGGAATGATACGAGGTGTACTGATGGCGCGTCCTGATCGAGTTCTTGTTAATTAAGCTTTATAAGATAACATCAAATTCCGCCCGCAGGCAGTCAGGCCAACGCAGATTACCCCAGACGCGGCCTGAATTGAAGCCCGTTCCGACCCAAACGGATATCAGTCGGACATCAGTTGTCGCGGACGGGGTGAATAGGCTTGCCGCAATGCGGGCATTCGGTGATCACGGCCCCGAGCCGGGCCTTCTCCTGTTCCAGCACATCCTTCGCCTCGCCGGCGTCCAGATCCAGCTCCTTCCGCTCAACCTCCAGTTCGGAGTGTACCGCCCGCGCACTCTCTCCGCTCCCGATCGCGCGATCGGCGGCGGCGCGGAAGGCCTCGGCGCGACGCTGCAACTCGTGCGTCAATCCGCCCGCGATAATGCCGGCGGGAAGGGCGGCAATGCCGATGCCGAGGATGACGGTCACGCCGCTGAAGAAGCGCCCCAGGGTCGTGACCGGCACGACATCGCCGTAGCCGACCGTGGTCCAGTAGTGCCGCTACCTCAGTATTGTTTTTGCACATCCTGTCGCAAAAACGCTTCGCCTACGCGGCAGCTATTCCTTTTGCCGGGACCGTCCTGCGTACACAACCTTGCTCTACTTCCCTACGGTACGCAGAACAA
>WGNS01000031.1 GCA_016124415.1 Gammaproteobacteria bacterium
TGACAGGCGAGTTGCGCCTGAATCTCTGGAAATAGCCAATCGAAAGGCTATTTACAGAGAAAAACGATTCACTGCTGAACTCATTTAGCTCGCGATGGCGAATGAGGCAGAGAAAACGGTAATTATTCAGACCATCCCTAAACGGTACTCTCGACGGAACGTCGCTAATATTCAGATCGCCAACGCGCACGACTACCGGAGCGTGCGGATCGCCGTTAGTAATCTGTCGGTATCGACAGGCTTGTCAAAAATACCGAGCGGCGAGGTCGCCTGAACACGAGCGGATAACTCGTCCATGGCGTACCCGGAAAGATAGATGTTCGCAACGAAACCGATCTCGTCATGAATCTGTCTCATAACCTTGATACCATCGTTTTCGTCGTTTCCGAGATTTGCATCCATAAGGATCAGATTCGGTTTCAATGCGCGCGCACTGGCCAAAGCCTGATCACCCGTATGTGCAACGGTCACGGAAAACCCCGAACTCTCCAACTCCTGCCTCAGGCTCAGCGCTACAAGCCTATTGTCTTCAACCAGTAGAATTGTCATGGGTGCGTTTTTGCTCATCTTGCGTTTCTATATTGGGGAACAACAAACACCAATGAGTGCCACCCCCACTAATGAGAGTGACCTTCCCATCGAGCTGACTGGCAAATAGATGGATCATCTGTAAACCCATCGAATCGTTTCGTTCCTCCTCGACGTTTTCCGGAATGCCACATCCGTTGTCGCTAAAATCCAGCCGGTATTGACCATTCGTTCCCTGAGTCATTTGTATCCTGATTTCTCCGTGCCCCTCCCAACCCTTCGGGAAGGCATATTTCAATGCATTGGTCAGCAGTTCGTTGATGACGAGAGCGCACGGAATCGCCACATCCATATCCAGCACAAAATTATCGGCGTCGACAGCGATCGTCAATTCACCGTGTTCCGGTGGCGAGTAAAGCGCCTTGACCAGATCATTGATGAAATCCCGCATGTGAACGCTCGCCATGTCCTGAGAGCGGTACAGTTTTTTATGCACCATGGCCATCGCATGTATGCGTTCGTTACAGGTACGTAACGCGGAGATCACCGGCGGATAATCCGCGCCCTGCATTTTCAATTTGAGAAAAGCGCTGACCATCGCCAAATTGTTTTTGACGCGATGATGGATCTCCTGCAGGAGCACCTCCTTTTGCGCAAGAGATTTCCTGAGTTCGTCGGTTGCCGCTTCGACCCTGCTCTGCAGTTCCTTCCGGTTGCGATCGAGTGCGACGGACGTCTCGACATGACTGGTCACATCCAACAATGACAGAACGGCCCCTTTGACCGAACCGTCGCGGTCCTTCACCGGCGTCAACGTCCAATCCCAGAAACTGGTGCCCCGCTCGGGCGCGTGTTCGTATTCGAAGGCCTTTGCAACCGCGGTATAGGGTTCACCGGTGGCAATCACTTGCCTAAAGATTCGCTCGTTGTCCTGATTAGGATAAAGATCGAAATGTTTTTTGCCGACGAAGTCATCAGGAGATTGGCCGTCTGCGGACGCATAGGCCTTATTCACTCGAACGAAGTTGAGGTCCTTGTCCAGATAGGCGATCAGGACCGGCGTAGCGTCAAAGATCGCGTTGACGATCTGAGTCGCCTCGCTTTCGCGCTCCGCGTCTTGTGGTAACTGTCCATCGTCTGACATGGCAGCCTCATCACTCCTGATGCCTTATCGGCGATCAACTCATAGGAACTCAGAACACCTAATAACCCAGCTGATCACGCATATATTAACAATCGAATCTTAAACCCCAAAATATTTGACAGTGTATGTCAACTTTTAGGTCGTACATGCGGATCGGCACCCTTGCCTACAAAATCGGCGACAATGCACATATCCTTACCCTGAATATGGTAAATATCACGGGACAAGCAAGAGAACATGCGGACATTCCGAGTCCGATCGGACAGACGCTCCGGAAAGAACACGAGGGGAGGGAACAAGGGGCGGGGATGAACACCCGCCCCGGATCATGCTTAACGCTTGGCAGAGGGAACGTTGAACCAATGATTGATGGCCTGAACGTCGTCTCCGGACAAGGAGCCGACGGCTTCCTTGAGACGGAGCGAATTCAGAAGATAATCGTAGCGCGCCCGCTCAAGATCCTTCTGGGCGCGGAAAACATTCTGACGGGCATCCAGCACATCCACCGTGGTTCGCGTACCCACATTGAACCCGGCCTCGGTCGCGTCGAGCGCACTCTGCGCCGAAATCCTGGCCTGCGTCAGCGCCGCGACCTGATCGATATTGGCCAGGACCGTAAGATAGGCGTCACGGGTCTGGCGCAGAACGACGCGGCGTTGCTGTTCGAGCCCCTGACGGGCCTGTTCCTCCAGCTGAATCGCTTCCTCGACTCGGGAACTGGTCGCGCCGCCTTGATAGATGGGCACGTTGAGCTGGATGGCGATCGCGCTGTCCTGGTTTTCGGTTCCGAATATCGGCGCCTTGCTGTCCTGGTACTGATGCGACACATTCAGATCGAGGGACGGATAAAAACCCGCACGACGGGCCTTAACCTCATCGGTCGCGATCTCGAGCGCCAACTTGCTGGCCTCGATCTGCAGATTCTGCGCCAAAGCGGTCTTGGTCCAACTCCCCACATCGGTGGGATCGGGACTGGTGAGATTCATCCCCTCATCCACGCCGGAGAGATCCTCGACGGATTCACCCGTCAGCTCGCGTAGGGCCTCCCGCGCGCTGATCAACTGATTCTCGGCAACGATCGTGCGGGCCTTGGCCAAATCACGCCCGGCGCGCGCCTCGTGAACGTCCGTGATGGCGACTAGTCCGACATCGAAGCGCTGCTGGGCCTGATCAAGCTGGCGCTGGTTGGCGTCTTCCTCGGCCTTTGCAAAACGCACCGCATCCTCGGCCGCCAAAACATTGAAGTAGCGCTCCGCAACCCGTGTCACGAGCGACTGGGCGGCGGAGGCATACTCGGCCGCGGCCTTGGCGATCTGCTTGTCGGCCTGATTGAGCTGCACGAACAGATCGCGATGGTAAAGCGGCTGCCCCAGGGTCACCGAATACGTCTTGGTATTGAAGTAGGCCGGATAAACGGAACTAAAAGTGCTTGTAAAACTGTCTCTAGCGTTCAGCAGCTCGCTACGGGTCCTGGCCACCCCCGCAGAGAAGTTGATGTCCGGACGCAGCCGCGCCAATGCCTGGGGACGCGACTCCAGCGCCGCCTTGCGTTGCGCCGCCGCAGCCAGGAACTGGGGGTCATTCTGCCTGGCCTGGTCGTACACCGTCGCCAGATCGGCCGCCGTGGCATCGGCAACGTACAGCACGCCGGCGAGCGCGAGACAAGAAAATACAAGACGGCCTCGAACGGCCGAAGTCCTGGATTGCAGATTACGAATCATCATGAGCATCCGACTCAACAACAGGGGTCACATGGCGTGACGTCCCAAGGTTCACGAAATTTGACTGGAAGACCTCCGGCTACTGCCGGGCAAAACGAACCTTAGCGAACAAAGGTGTCTGTCCGCAAGGGAGAGAGTTCGTCTCAAACCACTCGGGAGAACCCTAAAAAACGAAGGCGGCCGGCTGCGGCGCGTTCAAAAGCACCGGCACCTCGGTCTCGAACAAGGCGCGCTGCTCCCACTCGTTCTCATCGGTTCTGCGGATCAGGATCGCCTCCATGAGCGGCGACTGACCGACAACGGCAAACAGGCGCCCGCCACGGTTCAGGGACATGCGGAAAGCATCGGCGAGCACGGGCGTGCTACCGGTAATGGCGATCACGTCGTAGAGTTTCCCTTGACCCCAACCGCGGGCGGCATCACCCACCTGCAACTCGACGTTATCGATCCCCTTGGCCTTGAGGCGATCACCGGCGGCCTTGCTCAAATCCGCATGGATATCGACGCTGGTGACATGGTGAACGGCGTGTGCGAGCAAAGAGGTCACATATCCGCTACCGGTGCCGATCTCGAGGACCTTGTCCGTGGGATCGAGTTCCAGGGCTTGCAGCATCCGCGCCTCGACCACGGGGTGCATCATAACCTCGCCGTGATTCAAGGGAACGGCGAGATCGGCATAGGCAAGCCCCTGATAAGCCTCGGGCACATAGTCAGCGCGTGCCACCTTGGCCAGGAGTTCCAGCACCATCGGATCCAGCACATCCCAGGTACGGATCTGCTGTTCGATCATATTGAAATGTGCTTCCTTGATCGTCATGTTGCCCCCTGGTTTTACGCACAACTTCTACGCATGACGCCGCGCGCCAAAGTTCATATATCTCGGCGTCCCCTTCCATGACGCAGGCTCGCCGCGCCAAGCGGTCGAGGCCATATCGTCCCTTTGCATCCGCATGAGTATACTGTATCTTTCCCGGAATGGAAGGACGTAAGTACACGCCGATCGACGAGGCGCTCCTGCAGATCGACCGCGGGCTGCGCACCGTATTCGGCCGCCCCCAAATCAGCGAGCGGCCCGACCCCGCCGCGGGGATCGAAGACGACGCGCCGCTGACCGCCGAAGAGGCCCGCCACGCCGCCACGCTCATGCGCATCAATCATGCCGGAGAGGTTTCGGCGCAGGCCCTCTACCAGGGACAGTCCCTTACGGCCAACCTCGCCGAGGTTCGCGACAAGATGGAGCGGGCCGCCATCGAGGAAAACGACCATCTGGACTGGTGCGAGCGCCGCTGCCAGGAACTCGGCGGACATACCAGTTATCTCAATCCGTTATGGTATCTGGGCTCGCTCGCGATCGGCGCGATTGCCGGCAAGGCCGGCGACCGTTGGAGCCTCGGCTTTATTGTCGAAACCGAGAACCAGGTCGTTCGTCACCTTGAGGACCATCTGACACAACTGCCGCCGACGGACCAACGCAGCAAGGCCATCCTGGAGCAGATGAAGATCGACGAGGCTCATCACGCGACAACCGCGCTCAACGCCGGCGGCGCGGAGCTGCCCGGCCCGGTCAAGGTGTTGATGTCGCTGACATCAAAGGTGATGACCCGCACCGCCTACTGGGTCTGATACCGCCCTTCAGGCGCAGGCCGCGTCACCCATGATGCGGCGTTGCATTCACCACCGCGTCATGTGTCCCCTGACGTTGCGCCCGTAGAAGATCTCCGCCATCTCTTTCTTCAAACGTCGCAGGATCAAGCGCTTCTCAGCCTCGTCGAGGTCGTCCACGCCCAAACCGAAAAGGTAATTATCGAGATCGAATTCCTTCAGGATCATCTTGGTGTGAAAGACGTTTTCCTGATAGACGTTGACGTCGATCATCTGATACAAATCGCGGGTATCCCGCGTCAGGTAGTTCTGGATCGAGTTGATCTTGTGATCGATGAAGTGCTTCTTGCCTTTGACGTCCCGAGTGAAGCCGCGCACGCGATAGTCCATGGTCACGATATCCGACTCGAAGCTGTGAATCAGGTAGTTCAGGGCCTTCAGCGGAGAGACGCGTCCGCAAGTCGAGACATCGATGTCGACCCGGAACGTGCTGATGCCGTTGTCGGGATGGCTCTCCGGATAGGTATGCACGGTCAGGTGACTCTTGTCCAAATGGGCCAGAATGGTATCCGGCAGCGGGCCCGGGGCCTCGGTGTTGGACAGGCTCTCGGAGACGACGGCCTCTTCCGAGATCAGAATCGTCACGCTGGCGCCCTGGGGCTCATAGTCCTGATGCGCGATATTGAGGATGTTCGCTCCGATGATGTCGGCGACATCGGTCAGGATCTGGGTCAGACGTTCGGCGTTGTAGACCTCGTCGATGTACTCGATGTATTCCCTGCGGTGACTCTCCGTCTTCGCGTAACAAACGTCATAGATATTGAAGCTGAGCGACTTGGTAAGATTGTTAAAGCCGTGCAGCTTGATTCGATTCTTCTTCAATGTCCCGTCCCCATGCCCTTGTCAGGCCACCTCTACAATTTCATAGTCATGCGTAATTTCAACGGCCTTGGCGAGCATAATCGAGGCCGAGCAGTATTTTTCCGACGTCAACTGAATCGCGCGCTCGACCGTAGCCTGGGCCAACCCCTTTCCGGATACCACGTAGTGCAAATGGATGTGCGTGAAGACCTTGGGCACCTCGTCGGCGCGCTCGGCCTTGACCTCTACACGGCAATCGGTGATCGCCTGTCTGGACTTCTGCAGAATAGACACCACGTCGTAGGCGGTACAACCTGCGGTCCCCAACAGCAGCAATTCCATGGGACGCATCCCCATGTTGCGGCCGCCGCCCTCGGGCGGTCCGTCGATCACCAGACTGTGCCCGCTCCCCGATTCGGCGAGAAACTGAGCACCGTCCACCCATTTTACGCAAGCCTCCATCGGCTCAATCCTCCAAATAGCATGCCGGCGACACACGACCAGGCCGTTTCATATTCCCCGGCCCAAGCCAAATAGACGCAACCAAGCGTCCAATCGACCCGTCCTTTTCTTGATGCCGGCTTAATCAATCAATGTTCAGGCTAATAAAAATACCCGAAGTTACCGATAGTTCCGGTAGACAGCCGCGAGTGTGCCCGGCATCCAACGGACGCATAGCATAGCAACCAATCTTCCATGAGGAAATCACATGTCATTGCCATTGGTGACGAAACCACGCGTCAACGAAACCATAGAGCGTTTCCTGCACCACTGCCACCGGCGCCATTATCCCTCGAAGAGCGTTGTCATCCATGAAGGCGACGTGCCGGAAACCCTCTATTACATCGTCAGCGGCTCGGTCACGGTCCTGCACGAAGACGAAGAGGGCAAGGAGATCATCCTGGCCTATTTGAACGCCGGCGACTTCTTCGGCGAGATGGGCCTGTTCGGCGAACAGGGCCAAGGCCGTAGCGCTTGGATTCGCACCCGCGTGGCCAGCGAGATCGCCGAGATCCGCTACGACAACTTCCGCCAACTCGCGATCGAACAACCGGAGATCCTCTTCGAACTGTCCGGACAACTGGCCTTCCGCTTGCGCCGGACGAGCGGCATGGTCGGTCGGCTCGCGTTCATGGACGTGGCCGGACGCATCGCCAAGACCCTGCTCGACCTTTGCAAGGAACCCGACGCCATGACCCACCCCGACGGCATGCAGATCCGCATTACACGCCAGGAGCTGGGACGCATCGTCGGTTGCTCCCGCGAAATGGCGGGGCGGGTACTGAAAAACCTCGAGGAACAAAACCTCATTACGGCCCACGGCAAGACGATCGTCGTCTTCGGGACGCGTTAAGAAACACTAATCGTAGGTTGGGCTGAGGCACGAAGCCCAACGTGCTCAGCCGCCTTCGTTGGGCTTCATTTCATTCAGCCCAACCTACCGTTACCTCTAAAGAAAATCCAATATCCTTGCCCATCGGGCGTACTTTTCCTCCCGTGATAGGGACGCATGGGCCGGACTCGTCGACGGCATGGTCAGGAACTCGAGCCCGGCGAAACCGCCGCCATCCGGTTGCAACACGAAACGCTGAAAGAGCTGCTCGGCCTTGCGGCCGTTGAAACAGATCAAGCGTATCCCCTTGTATTCGGAAACGAGGGCGCCAATCTCGTTGGCCCGCGCCGTCGATTCGACGATCGAAGAATCCAGGCTACCGGGCCGCACGGAAGTAGCCAGCACATCCCATAATGCGACGTGATGCGCAATCAGGAGTTTCTTGCGCTCAGTATAGTCGAGTCCGGGATCCGCGCCGAACAGGCGGCACATAATGGGCCAAAACGCGTTCTGCGGCAGGGCGTAGTACTGATTGTCCGCCAGGGAGCGCTTGCTCGGCAGGGTGCCGAGAATCAGAACGCGGGGCTCCCCGCCCACGACCGGCGCGAACCCCTCATCGAACGTCATGCCGACCAACCGTGGAAATACGGCCCATCAGGCCGTTGCCGCCATCTCCGCCGCCGCGTCGATATCGACGGTCACGAGCCTGGATACGCCGGGTTCATGCATCGTCACGCCGAGCAGCTGCTGGCCCATCTCCATCGCGATCTTGTTGTGCGTGATGAAGATAAACTGGGTCTTCTGGGACATTTCCTCGACCATCCGGCAGAAACGCGCGGCGTTGGTGTCGTCCAGCGGCGCGTCGACCTCGTCGAGCATGCAGAACGGCGACGGGTTGAGCTCGAAGAAGGCGAACACCAGGGCCACGGCGGTCAGGGCTTTCTCGCCGCCCGAAAGCTGGTGGATCGAGCTGTTGCGCTTGCCCGGAGGACGCGCCACGACCAGAACGCCGGCGTCGAGCAGATCGTCGCCGATCATCTCCAAACACGCCTTACCGCCGCCGAAGAGGCGCGGATACAACGTGCCGAGACGCTCGTTGACCTGATCGAAGGTCTCCCGGAAGCGTTGCTTGGTCTCGTTGTCGATCTTCTGGATGGCGCGCTCCAGCGTCTCCAGTGCGGTCGTCAGATCGGTGGCCTGGGCATCGAGATACTGCTTGCGCTCCTCCTGCTCCTGGCACTCGTCGATGGCCGCGAGATTGATCGGGCCCATGCGCTGAATACGGGACTCGAGCCCCTCCAGACGCGACTGCCATTCGGCCTCGTTGGCCTCTTCCGGCAATTCGGCGATGAGTTCGGCCACCGCCTGCCCCATCTCGGCCAACTGTTCCTGCAGCGTCTGGCGGCGTACCCGCTCTTCCTGGAGCGACAAACGCATGCGATCGAGATCGCCGCGCACGGATTCGATCTGGACGGTACATGCGCGATGCGCCTCGGT
The DNA here is from genome assembly GCA_016124415.1 of Gammaproteobacteria bacterium. Taxonomy (GTDB): domain Bacteria; phylum Pseudomonadota; class Gammaproteobacteria; order SZUA-140; family SZUA-140; genus RI-283. The sequence continues at coordinate 8,687 of WGNS01000031.1, forward strand.
GAGCTCCCTGATGCGGTGCTCGCAGGCCTCGACCGAACGTCTGGCCTCCTCGAGTTCGCCTTCGACATCCATGCGGCTCGAAACCAAAGCCTTAAGCTCCGTCTTCATGGCCTCGACCGGGGCTTCGCCTTCCGCGAGTTGCCCTTCGAGCTCGGCCTTCCGCTCGTTAAGTTGCTGTCTTTGCGCCAGGATGCGTTCCTGGCCGGCGCGTAAGGCCTCCAGGCTCGCGCGGGTGGTTTCAATCCGGGTCCGGGTTTCCGAGACCCGCTGCTGGGCCTGGCGCAGGCCGGATCGCGCAGTCTCGACGGCTCTATTCAGGGAGTCCCGTTGCTCGCCCAACCCCTTGTGTCGGGTCTCGCATTCGCCGACTTCGACGGCACTCTGCGCATGTGCGGACCGCAAGGCGTCCAGTTCTCCGGCAAGCTTTGCGGCACGCTCATCATAACCCACGATCTCCTCCGTCACGGCCTGCAAACGCCGTGCGGACTGCTCGACTGTGGTTTCGAGCCGCGCCAGACGCGTCGTCGAGGCGGAATGCCGCTGATTCAGCTCGCGTGCCTGTTGCTGCAAGGCCTGCAAGCGATTCTCAAGCGCCTGGATATCCGTGCGATCCTTCTGACAGGCCTGTTCCAGCTCGGCAAACTTCGCTTCGCCGGTCCCGATCTGGGCGGCGAGTTCGCGCAAGCGTTGTTCGCGGGCCAGCACACCGGTTTCCTCCTCGCCGCGCTCGACGCGCAGCCAGGTCCTGCCCACCCAGTGCCCCGCCTTCGTGACGATGGAATCGCCCGAGGCGAGTTCGTTGCGTCGCTGCAAGGCCTCGACAAGGGTCTCGCAGACATAGATCCGACCCAGCAAGGACTCCAGGGACCAGGGACTGTTGAATTTGTCGATCAGCCGCGGCAGGTTAATTGAGGCGGCGGACGACGCCACTTGAGCGTCGCCCTCGATCAGAGTCAAGTGCCCGCGCGACAGCTCGTCGACCTGGCTGGCGGGCGCGCCGAGTTCGGCAACGGACAAGGCCTGAAGGTCGTCGCCCAGGATGCGTTCGGCCGCGAGCTCCCAGCCGGCATCGACCTTGATGACCTCCGCCAAGCGCTTGTCGCCGGCCAGACCATTTTTCTCCAGCCAATCACCGACCGCGCTGCCTTGCTTGCCCAGCGCTGCATTCTGAAGGGCGGATAGCGAGGCGTTTTCCTGACGCAGCTGATACAGGGCGTCACGCTCGGCATCCCGCCCGGCGTCTCGGGCCTTGCTGTCCCGCCGCAGTGACTCGAGCGCCCCCTGCTGAGCAATCATTTCCTGCTGCAGCCCGGCCAGTTGGCCCGACTCGGCTTCCACTTCGGATTTGATTCCAGCCGCTTCGCCGGTCTCCCGCTCGACCCGGGCGGCGAGTTCTTCGCGTTCTCTGTTCAATCCGACCTGGCGCGCGCGGGTCTGCTCAAGCTGTGTTTCGAGATGCTGAATGCGCGTACGGTCGACCTCGGCTTTCTGCCGCAACGCGGATAGTTCCTGGTTCAAACGATCCCAGGCGCCGCGCCATTCGTTCAACGCCGTTTCGGCGTGCCGCAGAACGCCCTCCGCATCGCGCTCGCCGCCCAGTGCGGTTTCAAGTTCGGGCGCGGCGCGGGCCATGATGTCGTCCAGCGCGGAGATACGTTCACCGTCCTGATCGAGACCCTGGACCATGTCCCGGATCTGCGACTCGACACGGCCCAGATCCTGCCGGTACTGAGCCTGACGCTCCTGATGATGTTTGATCGACTGCTCGATCCGGGTGACCTCGGCGCCGGCCGTGTAGAAACGGGCCTGGACCTCGCCAAGCGCCTCGTTGGCCTCGGTCTGGCGCTCGCGCTGCCGCTCGGTGTCGGCCTCGTTGGCGCGCAGTTCGGCCATGCGTTCTTCCAGGCGGGTCTCCTGAACGGAGATCTTGCCCTGACGTTCATGCACGACCTGATCGAGATACCGCCAGCGCAGGGCCAGCAGTTCGGCCTTGCAGCGGCGCTCTTCCTGCTTGACGACCTTGTAACGTTCCGCCGTGCGGGCTTGTCGCTGCAACGTCTGCAGACGCTTGTCGAGTTCCCCGATGACGTCGCTGATGCGGGCCAGGTTCTCCTTGGTATCGCGGATTCGGAGTTCGGTCTCGCGGCGGCGGTCCTTGTAACGCGAAATGCCGGCGGCCTCCTCCAGGAAGACGCGCAGTTCCTCGGGTTTGGCCTCGACGAGCCTGGAGATCGTGCCCTGCTCGATGATCGCGTAGCTGCGCGGGCCGAGACCGGTGCCCAGGAAGATGTCGGTGATGTCGCGGCGCCTACAGCGGCTGCCGTTCAGGTAGTAGTTGGACTGACCGTCACGGGACAGTACGCGCCGCACCGAGATCTCGTTGTAGCTCGCGTATTGCCCGCCGAGCCCGCCGTCACGGTTGTCGAATATGAGTTCGACACTGGCTTGACCGACAGGCTTGCGGACAGAGGAGCCGTTGAAGATGACGTCTTCCATCAATTCGCCGCGCAGCTGGCGGGCCGAGCTTTCGCCCATGACCCAGCGTACGGCGTCGATGACGTTGGACTTACCGCATCCGTTGGGCCCGACGACCCCGACGAGCTGGCTTGGGAAATCGATCGTGGTGGGATCGACAAATGACTTGAAACCGGAGAGCTTGATCTTCTTCAATCGCATTGGCGAACCTTACAGGAAACCCCCGTCTCTGGACAAGGTCTCGCGTGAAGGGCACCTGAATTCGCCGCACGGGCACGGCACGCCGTGCCCCTACAAAATCCCGAACCTACGTACGTGACATCGGAGCCGCACGCCGTTTCCTCACCCAAACATCGCCCCGACTTGACGTCAGTGACACCGGCACCGTAGGGGCACGGCGTGCCGTGCCCTCGCTCCGGGAACTGTCATCTTCGCTCCAGTTATGGTATTCATGGCACCTTTTCCGGGGATCGAGAAATTCAGCGCGCCCCACAGCTATACATAGGCGAGATCCATGTCCACGAAACCCAGCAAGACCCTCGAAACCTTCCCGAACCCGAATCCGGATCGGGACTACACGATCCACATCCGCATCCCGGAATTCACCTGCCTTTGCCCCAAAACCGGGCAGCCGGACTTCGCGACCCTGTATCTCGACTATGTCCCCGACACCGACTGCGTTGAACTCAAGGCCCTGAAGCTCTACGTGTGGTCATTCCGCGAAGAAGGCGCTTTCCACGAGGCCATCACGAATCGTATTCTCGACGACCTGGTTGAAGCCATGCATCCGCGTTTCGCCAGGCTGCGGGCCGACTTCAACGTCCGCGGCGGCATCTACACGAACGTCGTGGCCGAGTACCGCAAGCCGGGCTGGCGGGCGCCCGAGGCCGTTACGCTGCCCTAACCGAAAAACCGTTGCCGGATCGGGAGTGTTTCCATGATCCATCCCTGTCACATCGGCGTCGACTTCGGTACGAGCGGTTGCCGCGCCATGGCCATCGATCGCGACGGCGTCGTGATCAGTAGTGCGAGGCGGGCGTTGCCCGCCTCGGTGCGCGACGGCCGAACGGCCACGCAACGCCCTGAAGACTGGTGGGCCGCGCTTCGCGGCTGCTTCGCCGATCTCGTTCCACGTTTGCACGGCCGCCCGGTCGCGGGCATCGCCGTCGACGGGACCTCGGCGAGCCTCCTATTGGCCGACCGCGACGGCCGCCCCCTGACGCCCGCGCACATGTACGACGACGCAAGTTTCGGCGACGCCGCAGAACGTATTGGCAAAATCGCCCCCGAAAACAGCCCGGCCCGAGGCGCGACCTCGGCGCTCGCCAAGTATCTGGGCTTGGCGGAACGGATCGCGAAACCCGATTTCGTCGCTTTACATCAAGCCGATTGGATCGTGGGACGACTGACCGGAATCTGGAACGTCAGCGACGAGAACAACGCGCTCAAACTCGGCTACGACGTCCGCGATCGTTGCTGGCCGGACTGGCTCAACCGCATCGGCGTCAAACCGGAGACGCTGCCCCAAGTCGTACCCGCTGGCCAACCGATTGCGAGCGTTTCCGACGCCGCCGCCGCCGAACTCGGCCTTTCGACCGATACCTGCGTCGTCAGCGGCACGACGGACAGCATCGCCGGATTCATTGCGACCGGCGCGAACCGGCTCGGCGACGCCGTGACATCGCTCGGCACGACACTGGTCGTCAAAGTACTGTCCGGCCGTCCGATCGATGACGCCCGCTTCGGCATCTACAGCCACCGCCTCGGCGAACATTGGCTGGTCGGCGGCGCGTCCAATTGTGGCGGCGCTACGCTGCTCCAGTTCTTTACCACGGACGAGATGCGGCGGTTGTCCGAGACGATCGATCCTGAAGACGACAGCGGGCTCGACTACTATCCGCTACCCGGAACCGGGGAACGTTTCCCTATCGCCGACCCCATGCTCGCGCCTCGCCTGACGCCTCGCCCCGATGATGACGCGTGCTTCCTCCAAGGCCTGCTGGAAGGCTTGGCCCGGGTCGAGGCGAAGGGCTACATACTGCTCGAAACGCTCGGCGCGCCGCGGCCCAAACGCGTCCTGACCATAGGCGGCGGTGCAGCCAACACTGCGTGGTCGCGCATTCGCGAACGCGTCGTCGGCCTGCCGGTCACGGCAGCGCGTCAGACCGAGGCCGCATACGGCGCGGCGCTGTTGGCGCAAAACGCCGCCGGATGCGGTCATAAGGAACGCCAACCTTCAGCTCAGGATATCCGGTGAATCCGATTACCGATTTTGGCAAAGGCGCCGCATATGCGCTGCACGGCTTCAGTCTGATGCGGCGCCCCGGCGCCCGCGCGTTTGTCGCAGCGCCGCTCGTCATCAATGCGTTGCTGTTCGCCGTGCTCATGATCCTGGGCGTGACCTATCTGCCGAACACCATGGACCACTTCATGGCTTCCCTTCCCGACTACCTGCAGTGGCTGCAATGGCTTTTGTGGCCGTTGCTGTTCATTTTGATGGTGGTCGTCGGTGGTCTCTGCTGCCTGCTGTTGGCAAGCCTGATCGCCGCACCCTTCGCGGCGCCGCTGGCTGCGGCCGTGGCGCGCGAACGGGGCTGCGCACCGCACGGCGGCAACCTGAGCATTCGTGAAACGGTGACGGAATCCTTGGGCGCGGTGGGCACGGAACTACGCAAGTTCGGCTACTTCATGAAGCTCGCGATTCCACTCTTCATATTGTCCTTGATTCCGTTCGTACAGATCGCCGCGCCCCCTCTCTGGTTTCTGTTCAGCGGATGGCTGCTGGCCCAGGAGTTTGCGGATTATCCGCTCGGTCTCTTCGGCGCCGACCTCACGGAACAGCGCAGGCGGATCCGTTCGCGACGCACGTTGTTTTTCGGCTTCGGCGTCGTCACGCTTCTGGTAACGATGATTCCGTTCATCAATATGCTCGCCTATCCGGCTGCGATTTCAGGCATGACCGCCCTCGTCTGCGGCGAGGGACTCGCGGGCGCAGGCACGGCGGCGAACGACGACAAGACCCGCTAAGATCGCGAACGCGACCGTGATGACGGGAACGTTCCCCCAGAAGCCATAGGGCGTCATGCCCTGCCGCGGCTGCACCTCGGCGGTCAGGACCGTGGCCTTGAACTGAGGCGCGACGGCCTGCAGATGGCCGTCGGCCGACACGACCGCGGTGACCCCGGTATTGGTGGCCCGCAACATCGGCCGCCCGGTCTCCAGGGCGCGCATTTGCGCCATCTGCAGGTGCTGCCAGGGCGCGACCGACCCGCCGAACCACGCGTCGTTGCTGACGTTGACGAGCACGTTGGCGTCGGGCAGACGGTCGATCATCTCCTCGCCGAAGGCATCCTCGTAACAGATCGAGACGCCGACCGCGATGCCGGCCGCGCGCAGCGGCGTCTGGCCCGCGGTGCCCGCGCTGAAATCGGACATCGGTACGTCCATGAAGGCAACAAGGCTACCCAGGACGGACTTGAGCGGCAGGTATTCGGTGAAGGGCACCAGGTGCCGTTTTGCGTAGAGCCCCTTGTCGTTTCCGACGGAAATGACCGTGTTGTAGTACTGTCCGCTACGCCGCTCCTCGGCGATGATCCCGGTCAGCAAGTCGGTATCGTGCGCCCTGGCCTCACGGCCGAGCGCATCCAGAAAAGGCTTGGCCTCGTCCAGGAACATTGGGATCGCGCTCTCGGGCCAGATAATCAGATTGCTGTCCCAATGGTCCTGAGTCAGTTCGCTGTAGAGTTCCAGGGTCGGCTCACGCATCGACGGCAGCCATTTGATGTCCTGTGCGATATTGCCCTGAACGAGACTGACCCGGATCGGACCGTCAACGGCTTGAGTCCACGTCACCTGCCTGAACGCGGCACCGAATGCGACCGACGCCGCCAATACGCCCAAAGCCATCCAACGGCGTTGCCGGCCGATTGCAACCGCGACGATCAGCGCGGCAATCTGGGCCACGACCCAGGACAGACCGTAAACGCCGACAACCGGTGCGAATCCGGCAAGCGGGCCTTCGGTCTGACTGTAGCCAAGGGCAAGCCACGGGAACCCCGTCAGGAACCAACCGCGCATCCATTCGACCAAAACCCAGATCGCGGGCAACCCAAGGAGCGCCGACGCGGGACCCGCATGACGCCGGATCCGTAAATAGAGATATGCCGCCAGGGCCGGAAACAAGGACAGGAAAGCAATGAACAGGACACAGAGGAATATCGATAACGGCAGCGGAACATGACCGAAGGTGTGGATGCTGATGTAAACCCAGTAGACCCCGGCGGTAAACATGCCCAAACCGAACAGATAGCCCTGAAGCACCACGCCGCGCGCGCCGTCGCGCGACCACAGGGCAAACAGGAGCGCAAGCGCAAGCGGCGCCAGCCAAGATAGGTGATAGGGGGCGAAGGCGAACGGCAGAACGGTGCCGGCGAACAGGGCCAGCGTGAGCCCCGGCCACATGGACACCCTTGTCGAGGTCATGAAAACGCGATGATCACATCAACAACCGGCATCTCTCGCTCCGCCCGGTTGCTCGGAGGAAGCCGCCAGCTCTTTCTTGCGAACGGTCAATTGCAACAGATGAAGACGACGACTGTCGGAATGCAGCACCTTGAATTGGAACCCTCCGATCTCGAGGGTTTCGCCGCGCTTCGGGAGATGCCCGAACTCGCGCATGATCAAGCCGCCGACCGTATCGAACTCCTCATCGCTGAATTCGCTCCCGAAGTATTCGTTGAAGTCCTCGATGGGCGTCAGCGCCTTGATCGTGAAATGATGCTCGCTGTGACGCATGATGTTGCCGTCTTCGTCGATGTCGTGCTCATCGGAGATGTCGCCGACGATCTGCTCCAGCACATCCTCGATGGTCACGAGGCCGCTGACTCCGCCGTACTCGTCGACGACGATGGCCATATGGTTGCGACTGGCGCGAAAGTCCTTGAGCAATACGTTCAGGCGCTTGCTCTCGGGGATGAAAACGGCCGGGCGCAAAACGTCGCGAACGGAAAAGTCGGCGGCCTTTTCGTTCAGACAATAGGGCAACAGGTCCTTTGCGAGCACGAGACCCAAAACTTCGCTGCGGCTGTCACCGATAACCGGGAAACGAGAGTGCGCGGATTCGGCGATGACCGGCAGGATGGTCTCCAGATCCCAATTACGCTCGACCACGACCATCTGAGAGCGCGACACCATGATGTCCCGGACCTGCATCTCGCTGACCTCGAGCACGCCCTCGATCATGACGAGTGCGTCGGCGTCGAGCAGCCCTCTTTGATGCGCATCCCTCAATACCTCGACGAGTGCGGATAGATCGGCCGGCGGGCCGCTCAGCGCGTGCCCCAGTCGGTCGATCCAGCTAATACTTCGCTCACCCGAAGGTGCCTGGCGGTTGTTCATTTCACTCCATTACCTGTTGTTCGGAAAAATAGGGGTCGGGGATCCCCAGCCCCGCCAGGATCTCGATCTCGCGCGATTCCATGCGGATCGCATCCTCTTCGCATTCGTGGTCGTAACCAAGCAGGTGCAGGACGCCGTGGATCACGAGGTGGGCCCAGTGGTTTCTGAGCGGTTTGCCCTGCGCACGCGCCTCTTCGACGACGCGATCGGGACAGATCACGATGTCGCCAAGCAGGGGAGGGTCGGTCAGTTCGGGCTTGGCGAAAGGAAAACTTAGGACATTGGTCGGACCGCTACGATGGCGATAAGTCTCGTTGAGTCCGGTCATTTCGGCGATCGTAACAAGGCGAATGGTCAACTGAGCGCTGGGTTCTTCCGTATCCAGCGCCTGTTTCACCCAACCTTCCAGGTCTTCCGACGGAGGTATGTCCGCCTCGCCGTCGTCGACCGCAATCTGGACATCCAGTTCCAGGGTCATTTCAAACTCCTAGGTCGGGGTTTCATGGTTCCCACTCTGTTTTTCGTTCGCCTCGTAAGCGGCGACGATCCGTTGCACCAGAGGGTGGCGCACGACATCCCGCGACTGGAAAAAGGTCATGCTGACGCCGTCGATATCCTTCAAAATTGGAATCACGTGGCGCAGCCCCGATGCCTTGTCCCGGGGCAGATCGATCTGCGTAATGTCGCCCGTCACGACGACCGTGGACCCGAAACCGATTCGGGTCAGGAACATCTTCATCTGTTCCTGGATCGTGTTTTGAGCCTCGTCGAGAATGATAAAAGATTCGTTCAGCGTGCGGCCGCGCATGTAGGCCAGCGGCGCGACCTCGATCACCCCGCGCTCGACGAGCTTCGCGACACGCTCGAATCCCAGCATCTCATACAGCGCATCATAGAGCGGACGGAGGTAGGGATCGATCTTCTGCGCCAGATCGCCCGGCAGAAAGCCGAGCCGTTCCCCCGCCTCGACGGCGGGCCGGACAAGTAGAATCCTGCGTACCAGTCCCTTTTCAAGCGCCTCGACGGCACACGCAACGGCAAGATAGGTTTTACCCGTACCCGCCGGACCGATACCGAAATTGATATCGTTGCGCCGGATGTTTTCGACGTAATGATGTTGATTGGCGCCGCGAGGACGGACCGGGGACGAACGGGTGCGGATTGCGGGCGCTTCCTCGCCCGTCTCTTCCGACGTCGGCTCGGGCACCGCCTCATTGGTCGCCGCCTGCAACAGGAAATGGATGCGGCTCGGCGTCAACTGGCCTTTTGCGGTCTCGGCATAAAGTTCGCGCAACACACGATCGGCACGGGCGACCGAACCGGGTTCGCCGATGATGCGGAACTGATTGCCTCGGCTGTTGACCTCGACGCCAAGGCCGGATTCGATCTGTCTCAAATGGGCGTCGAACTGCCCGCACAGATTAGCCAGGCGTTCGTTGTCTAACGGCTCCAGAGTGATATCACTGGATCGCGGATGGCGGCTCATAGGGTTAGCGCAATCTCCGACGGCTGCCTTTCGGCAACCGCAAACGGTGCGTCGACCAATAATACCCCGCGCAAAGAATTCGGCAGGGCCTCCGTGATCTCCACGGAGACGAAACGCCCGATCAGATCAACGTCACCCGCGAAATTCACCACCCGATTGTTCTCGGTGCGGCCGGACATGGCGGCGGCCGACTTCTTGGACGGACTTTCAACCAGAATGCGCTGCACGGTGCCGACCATGGCCGCGCTGTATGCCGCCGCCTGCGCATTGATACGGTCTTGCAGCCGCTTCAGGCGCCGCTGCTTGACCGCCATGGGCACATCGTCCGGAAAGGCCGCCGCGGGCGTACCCGGTCTCGGGCTATAGATGAAGCTGAAAGAGTGATCGAAGCGCACTTCCTCGATCATGGCCATAGTGGCCTCGAAGTCGGCGTCGGTCTCGCCGGGAAACCCGACGATAAAATCGGACGAAAGACTCAAGCCGGGCCGGGCCTCGCGCAAACGCCGAATCGTCGAACGGTATTCGAGGGCCGTATGGCCGCGTTTCATAAGCGCAAGAATACGATCGGAACCGCTTTGCACCGGCAGATGAAGATGGCTGACGAGCTTGGGAACTTCGGCATAGGCCGCGATGAGGCTCGCGGACATCTCGTTGGGATGGGAGGTCGTATAGCGGATGCGGCCGATGCCTTCGATCGCTGAGAGGTAATGGATCAAGAGCGCCAAGTCGGCCTGCCCGCCGTCATCCATGTCGCCACGGTAGGCATTGACGTTCTGGCCGAGCAGCGTGATTTCGCGCACGCCCAGCCTGGCCAGTTGCGAAACTTCGCGCAAGACATCGTCGAACGGCCTGCTGACTTCCTCGCCCCGCGTGTAGGGCACGACACAGAACGTACAGTATTTGCTGCATCCCTCCATGACGGAGACGAAGGCCGAAGGACCCTCCGCGCGCGGAGCCGGCAACGCGTCGAACTTCTCGATCTCGGGAAAACTGACGTCCACGACTGAAACACGGCTCGATTCGACGGTGCGGAGCATGTCGGGAAGACGGTGCAGGGTTTGAGGGCCGAAAACGAGGTCCACGTAAGGCGCCCGGCTCCGAATGGCGTCGCCCTCCTGGCTCGCGACACAGCCGCCGACACCGAGGACGATTTCGGGCCGTTGCTGCTTGAGCTGATTCCAACGTCCCAGTTCGGAAAACACCTTTTCCTGGGCCTTTTCACGAACGGAGCAGGTATTCAACAGCAGGAGATCGGCCTCTTCCGGACAATCGACGCTTTCGTATCCATGGCTCTCACGCAGTACGTCGACCATCTTGGCCGAATCGTATTCGTTCATCTGACAACCAAAGGTCTTGATATAGAGCCTGCGCTTCATTCCCGTAGAGTTTGATGGAAAATGGCTTATATGATACCAAGTTATTATGCGTCATCAAAGGTGGCCGTGCGCAGGCCCTAGAGATCGGATCGGACCGGGCCGACCCGACCCTTTATGTCCGCGCTTCGGCTCCCGTTCGCGGACGCGACATCCGCAACAATCCCACCGCCAACAGGACCAGTCCTATCGATCCGCCCCCGCCTGAGGAAACGGTAGTGGCGGTGCGGACGACAGCCGGAGTGGAAGGCAAACCAAGGGCCGCAGCAACGTTCAAACGGCCACCACTGGCAACCCGCTCGGCATCACCGACTATGGGCAAAGCGTCGACGCTTTGCAGGATACGGTCGCGAAGACTGACATAATCCTGGCTTGGATCGTCCGCAAGCAATAATGCCGCCGCGCCACTCACAAATGCCGCCGCGGCGGAGGTACCGCTGAAAAATGCGGGGATCCCGCTGCTACCGTCGGCGCGACACTGGACCTCGATCGAACTCGTCGTCACGCCCTGAGACGCCCACGAAACCAACAATTGATAGGCGCTGCCATGCTGAGCGAGCGAGCGCAGATCGGCGTAGACGTCCATCGTCCCCGTCGTGCTCGAGGGCATGAAACTCACTTTTCTCACATCGCTCCAATTGACGGTCGGACTTAAGGAATCCTCGGCCCATCTAACTACGCCTCCTTGCAGACCGGATGCTGTGGACGACACCGACATCACCGCCCGACAGACCGAACTCGCGCCGGTATTAATCCCCCCGCAACTCGTCAACGGAACACCGTTCGCGCTCGCGCAACGCTTCACCGTATTCCACTGAGTCGTACTTGCCAGGATATGGTCTCCCGGGGCCGCCAAATCGACATTGATCCGGCCGTAATTCGAAAACGCGGCGATATGATCCTGCGCGTCCGATGCGGCAACGGCGATGATATTGTCGAGATCGAAACTGGCCGGAAAGCAACGTCCGCCGTTGGCATCATTGTCCAAACCCTCGTTGCAGGCCGAGGCAACGACCAGGACACCGGCGTCCCGCGCCCTCACCAAGGCCTGATATTCCGGAGAATTGGTTACAGTCGGATCGGTAGTGGTAACCGTCCCGAAACTCAAATTGATAATCCGGGCACCGTTCGCGACGGCAAAATCGATCGCCTGGGAGACCTGATCCGAAATGCCGGACGTAAACGTGGTGTTGCCGTTTTCGTCGAACGCCCTCAGGGCCATGATTTGACCGGTCCAGGCCACGCCCGAAATGCCGATATGGTTGTCTCCCCGAGCCGCGAGAACGGCGGACATCGCAGTCCCATGACCGTTGAGGTCATCCACCTCGGCCGGGTCATAA
>WGNS01000024.1 GCA_016124415.1 Gammaproteobacteria bacterium
CTGGTCCTTCTTGAACTCATCGACCAGGTAATCCATCAGACGCGCATCGAAGTCCTCGCCGCCCAGGAAGGTGTCGCCGTTGGTCGACAGTACCTCGAACTGGTGCTCGCCCTCGATCTCGGCGATCTCGATGATGGAAATATCGAAGGTACCGCCGCCAAGGTCGAATACGGCGATCTTGCTGTCGCCGCGCTTCTTGTCCATGCCGTAGGCCAACGCAGCCGCGGTCGGCTCGTTGATGATGCGCTTGACCTCGAGGCCGGCGATACGTCCGGCGTCTTTGGTCGCCTGGCGCTGCGAATCGTTGAAATAGGCCGGCACGGTGATCACGGCCTCGGTCACGGCCTCGCCAAGGAAGTCCTCGGCGGTCTTCTTCATCTTGGCCAGAACACGGGCCGACACCTCGGGCGGGGCCATCTTCTTGTCGTTGACGGACACCCAGGCATCGCCGTTGTCGGCCTTCATGATGGTATAAGGCACGAGCTTGATGTCGCGCTGAACGACCTGCTCGTCGAAACGGCGACCGATCAGTCGCTTGATGGCGAACAGGGTGTTTTTCGGGTTCGTAACCGCCTGGCGCTTGGCCGGCTGCCCGACGAGCACTTCGTTGTCATCGGTGAAGGCGACCACGGAGGGGGTCGTTCTCGCGCCTTCCGCATTTTCGATCACACGGGGTTTGCCACCGGTCTCCATAACGGCAACGCAGGAGTTCGTGGTTCCCAGATCGATACCAATTATTTTCCCCATCAGTTTGTCTCCAATGATTGCATAAAAACGTTGCGGCCCTTGTCACGCCGCTCCTATACCTGTTCGGCACCTAATGCCATGAGCTTGCTAGTGGATATTGGGGCTTGGGAATGACATTACAAGTGTATGACTGCGCTCGATTCCCGTTCGCCCAACGGCCTGTCTAAGCCATTTGATCGATCTTGGGACCATCGTCCTTGCTTGCGCCGCCGCTGGATACGATGACCGTTGCGGGCCGCACCAGGCGCTCGTTGAGCAAGAACCCCTTCTGAAAGACCTTGATGACCGTATTCGCGGGAACACCCGGGACCGGCTGCATGGACATGGCCTGGTGGTTCTCGGGGTTGAAAGTCTCACCTTCGGGATCGATCATTTTGACGCCGAATTTATCCAGGGCCTTCCTGAACAAGTCGAGCGTCAGCGCATTGCCTTCGGCGAGGCTCGCCGTATCGGCATCGACGGCGGTCGCCGCGTGGACGCCCAGTTCCAGACTGTCGTGAATCGGCAACAGCTCGCGAACGAAACGGTCGAGGGCGAATTTGTGGGCGTTTTCGAGTTCGCGTTCGGCGCGACGCTGCTGGTTGGTCAGATCCGCGCGCGCGCGCAACAACTGGTCCCAACAGTCGTCCGCCTTTTGCTGCGCCTCCTCCAGAGCGGCCCGCAACGAATCGATATCATCGCTCACGGCGGTCTCGCCCGCCCGAGAAGAATCGGTTTGTTGCGCGTCCGAAGTCTCGGAGGTATTCACTTCTTCACCCGGGTGCCCCTGATCCGGGCCCTGATGGTGTTTCGCCATTGTTCAGCTCTCCTGTTCCAGCGTATTGATTAAAGATTGGGACTACGGCCCGTCTGCGGGCGAATCATCGCCAAAAGATAAGGGCAAAATCCGACATTTCAAGGCATGAGGCCGACTCTTGGGCAAAGAATTTCACATTCGCAAAGACCTGCACCTGATATTGGCCACAACGACGCGAAGCCGGTGGTTCATGCACCGCACCACCCAAATACCACTTCCGCCGACATATGCCGCTGAGGCATACTTGTGGGTACCCAAGCGGTAGGAAAAGATTCGAACCATGACCAGCAGCCAGTTCAAAACCGTAGGACTCATCGGAAAATACGCAGACAAGGGCGTCAGCGATACCTTGTTGACATTGCACGGTTTTCTTTGCAAGGAGCAACTGCGCGTCATCACCGATCAAGAGACCGCGTCCATGCTGGCCAATACGAATATAGAGACCGGAACGCGAAAAGAAATCGGCGAGCTGTGCGACCTCGCCATTGTGGTCGGGGGCGACGGCACGCTGCTCAACGCCGCGCGCTCCCTCGCGGACTACGACGTGCCCCTGGCAGGCGTCAATCTCGGTCACCTCGGCTTCCTGACCGACATTTCGCCCAATGACATGTGCGAGTCCATCGCCGAGATCCTGAAGGGCAACTTCCAGACGGAAGAACGCTATCTGCTCGAATGCAGGGTCGACCGGTCCGGCGAATACGTGCACGTCGGCGACGCGCTCAACGAAGTGGTCGTCTACAAATGGAACGTCGCCCGCATGATCGAACTCGAGACCTACATCGACGAGAAGTTCGTGCATAGGCTTCGCGCCGACGGCCTGATCGTCGCGACGCCTACCGGTTCGACGGCCTACGCCCTCTCGGCAGGCGGCCCGATCATCCACCCCGCCCTCGACGCTATGGTCATGGTGCCGATTTGCCCTCACTCGATGAATAACCGCCCGCTGGTCATCGGCAGCGACAGCGTCACGGAAGTCGTGATCTGCGCGTCGACCCAGAATCACGCCCGGGTGACCTGCGACGGACAGCTCAACTTTGAACTCTTGGCCGGAGATAGAGTCGAGATCACGCGCAAGCCACAACCGATCCGGCTCCTGCATCTTCCGCACCACAACCATTTCGAACTGCTCCGGGCCAAATTGCATTGGGCGGAAACGCCGACGCGCCCCTGATATCGGGCCAAACCAAACCCATGCTCGTTCACCTGCACATCCGCAACCTCGCCCTGTGCGATCAATTGGATATCGAGATCCATCCCGGTCTGACCGTCCTGACCGGTGAAACCGGCGCCGGTAAATCGATCCTGATCGGCGCCATCGGCATGGCGCTGGGCCAGCGCGCCGACGCGGCGCTGGTCCGGATCGGCGCGGAACGTGCCGAGATCACGCTGGAATTCGACATTGCCGCCTTGCCCGACGTCCAGGCTTGGCTGGCCGAACAGGATCTCGATGACCAGGGGGCGTGCCAACTGCGGCGGGTCGTCAATCGCGAAGGACGCAGCCGCGCCTATATCAACGGTTCGCCCGCGCCGCTGCAACAACTGACGGAACTGGGCGATTTGCTGCTGGACATCCACGGCCAGCACGAACATCACACCTTGCTCAAAAAGGAATACCAACGCCTGCTGCTGGACCGCTATGGAGACCACCAGGCGCAGCTCGATGCCGTGGGGGAAGCCTGGCATGCGTGGCGGACCGTCGAAAGACAGATCCAGGATATCGAGGCCGCCTCTTCCGCTCTGAGCGAAGATCAGCTTGAACTGCTGCGACATCAGGTTCAGGAACTCGACACACTGCGCCCAGGTCCCGGAGAACTCGACGGCCTCGTCGAGGAGCTACGCCGTCTCGCCCACGCCGACACCCTGATGGCCGTCTATCAGCAGGGACTGGAACTGTTGGACGGTGATGAGCAGGCCGTCGCGCCGCGGCTAAACCATGTTTGCCGCGCCTTGCAAGGCCAACTGGAAAACGACGGCAGACTGACCGGCGTCATCGAGATGCTCGAATCGGCCGCGATACAGATCTCCGAAGCGGCCAGCGATTTGACCCATCACCTTTCGGATATCGACGTGGACCCGGGACGCCTTCGGGAGGTCGAGGACCGCCTGGCTCAAATCCAGGATTTGGCGAGAAAGCATCGGGTACCGCCCGAAGACCTGCCGGAGGTGCTTGAGAGACTTCGGGAGCAACTCGAATACAGCCTTGCCTCGCAGGGCGATCTGACGGCGCTTTATCGGCGGAGGGATGAGGCCGAAGCACGCTATCTCGCCCTTGCCGAAGAATTACGGACTTCGCGTATCGCCACGGCCCAACGATTGTCCGCGGCGGTGATCGAACACATGCGCGAACTCGGCATGCCTCACGGAAGAATGGAGATACGGGTGGAGCGTTTCCGCGACGGCCGCAACACTCAAACCGGCCGCGACGACATCGGTTTTTTAATCTCGACCAACCCGAGTCTGCCGCCGGCGCCGCTCGAAAGGGCTGCATCCGGCGGCGAGTTGTCCCGCATCAGCCTCGCGATACAAGTCGTCACGGCGCGCCAGGGCACCATTCCGACGATCATTTTCGATGAGGTGGACGTGGGGATCGGAGGCCGGGTGGCAGAGATCGTCGGCCAGCATTTACGGAGTCTCGCGGCCGACCGGCAGGTGCTTTGCATCACCCACCTTCCGCAGGTGGCGGCGTTGGGCGGCCAACACCTTCGGGTCGTCAAGACCCATCAAGCCGACAACACGAGCACCCGTTTGCAGCGTCTGGAAGGAGACGACCGCCGTGACGAGGTGGCGCGCATGCTCGGCGGTATCGAGATCACGCGGCAGACGCTGGATCTCGCCGACGAGATGCTGGAGCGCGCCGGTCAGCGGTTCGGCGAGCCGGTGGAGAGCGCCTAACTCAACGCGTGTAGGTCAGGCCCGAGATCGGTATCCGGCCCTTCGCGGCGATCTCAGCGCATGAACATGCCGCCGCCAAGCGTGCCGGGCGGCGACTCTTCTTCGGACAGGCGCAGACCCGACTGGTCCTGATCGATCTTCTCTTCCAAGCTGATGCGAAGACGCAGGTTGTTCTGGGAGTCGGCGTTCCTGAGGGCCTCTTCGAAGGAAATCCTGCCGGCTTTGTATAGCGTATACAAGGCCGAGTCGAAGGTCTTCATACCGAGATTCTCGGAACGCTCCATGACTTCCTTGATCTTGTGAATATCTCCCTTGAGCAGCAGGTCGCTGATCAAAGGCGTGCCGAGCAGCACTTCGAAAGCCGCCACGCGCTTGCCGTCCAGCGACGGAATCAGGCGTTGCGACACGACCCCCTTGAGGTTCAAGGAAAGATCCATGAAAAGCTGGTTGTGACGCTCTTCGGGGAAGAAGTTCACGATACGCTCGACGGCCTGGTTGGCATTGTTGGCGTGCAGCGTCGAAATCGCGAGATGACCGGTTTCGGCGAAGGCGATCGCATGCTCCATGGTCTCGCGATCCCGAATCTCACCGATCAGGATCACATCCGGGGCCTGACGCAAGGTGTTCTTCAGCGCTTCGGCATAGGTCATGGTGTCGTCTCCGACCTCGCGCTGATTGATGATCGACTTCTTGTGCCGATGCACATATTCGATCGGATCTTCGATCGTGATGATGTGGCCGGCGCTGTTGGTATTGCGATAGTCGATCAGTGCCGCCAATGAAGTCGACTTACCCGAACCCGTGGCGCCCACGAACAGGATCAGGCCGCGCTTCTGCATGACGAGCTTCTTCACGATCGACGGGATACCCAAAACCTCGGCGTCGGGAATCTCCGTCTTGATGCAACGGATCACCATGCCGATATGGCCGCGTTGTTTGAAGATGTTGACGCGAAAGCGCCCGATATCGTCATCGCCCAGGGCGACGTTCATCTCCGGGTTCTTTGCGAACGCCTTCTGTTGCTCGGCATTCATGATTCCGAAGGCCGTTTCCCGCATCCAGGCGGGCGTCATCGGCGCCTTTTCGATCGGACTGATCTGGCCATTGACGCGCATGCTGGCAGGCGCCCCCACGGTCAGGTAGAGATCCGAAGCCTCCCTGGCCACCATCAATTTCAGATAATCATTGAGTTCCACGTTGCAGTTCCCCGCCTGAGAAAGTCCATAAAAGGCATATCGGCAAGGATTGGGCGCGCCTTGACGCAAGCGGCACAAAACCGGACATATCGCGCACAGACGAAAACTTACGTGGAAAAAGACTTGGAGGCTGAGGGCGGAATCGAACCGCCGTCCACGGCTTTGCAGGCCGCTGCATAACCACTCTGCCACCCAGCCAGGGAAAGCCGCATGCCGGAAGGAGATCCGAGCATTAGTTTCAACGCCGGGGCCCCGGGGAGAGGCCGCTACGACCCGGCGAAACGCCCGGAAAGGTTACCGGCGTCGCCGAATCAGCGCGATATTTTGGAGCGGGAAACGAGACTCGAACTCGCGACCCCAACCTTGGCAAGGTTGTGCTCTACCAACTGAGCTATTCCCGCTTCGCGATTCAACAGCCG
Organism: Gammaproteobacteria bacterium; assembly: GCA_016124415.1. Lineage (GTDB taxonomy): Bacteria > Pseudomonadota > Gammaproteobacteria > SZUA-140 > SZUA-140 > RI-283. Next base: position 6,051 of record WGNS01000024.1, read on the forward strand.
GCTATTCTCTATGTCTCGGCACCCACTGTCAAGTTCTATTCAGAGAAAAGCACAAAGATGAATAAGGAAAGTTTTTGCGTAGGGGCAAGGCGTGCCGTGCCCTGCTTTGTAATGCCTGATAAACGTACGGGGAAACGTTTGGAAAGGGCACGGCACGGCGTGCCCCTACGGATGAATCACATGCATTTGCGTCGGCTGCTCCATCCCACTTATTTCTGCCCAGCCAGGTCCTCGTCCTTGATCTGCCAGAGCTTTTCCAACTGATAGAAGTCGCGAACCTCCGGCTGCATGACGTGGACCACGACGTCGCCAAGGTCGACGAGACCCCACTCGCCTTCCTTTTCACCCTCGACGCCCAGCGGTTTGTAGCCCTTTGCCTTGGCTTCGGTCACAAGGTGATTGACGAGGGACCGCACCTGACGACTGGAGCGGGCGCTGGCGACGATCATGACGTCCGTCATACTGCTCATATCGGTGACATCGAGCACGGTGATGTCGGTAGCCTTGAGATCTTCCAGTGCCGCAACGGCCAAATCGGCCAGGACCTTGCTTTGTTCATGCATTGATTCGTTTAAACCTTTTTCGTTAAAGAAGCCGCCTGTCGCATAGACGCTCCGTATAGACCGTTGGATTGTATGTACGCCAGAACATTATCCGGCACCAGATAGCGCACGGATCCGCCTTGAGAGAGATCCGCCCGAATCGCCGTCGCTGAAATATTCAGCGGCGTCACGTCCTGAACCCAAATATGACCCGCCGGACGGGCCTTCAGGGCGGCCGGATCGGTGACATGATGTTCTGCAAAAAAGCCTACCAGGGGTCCCAGTTCCGGGAGCGCGATACCATTGCGGTGAAACACGACGATGTGCGCAAAATCCAGAATACGGTCCCAGCGCGACCATCCCGGCAGGGACACGAACGCGTCCATCCCCATCATCAGGCAAAGCGACTCGCCGGGCAGTTCCTGACGCAGGGAAGACAGCGTATCCACGGTATAGGATGGCCCGTCCCGATCATATTCCCGGGTGTCGACAACGAAGCCGGACTCGTCCGCCACGGCGGCCTTCAACATGGCGAGACGATCCTCGGGCGTCGCATCCGCCGGATCGCGATGCGGGGGACTATAGCACGGGATGAAGCGCACCTCCCGCAAGCCCAGGGCCTCCCGCACCTCCAATGCCATGCGCAGATGCCCCAGATGTACCGGATCAAAGGTGCCGCCGAAGAGCCCGATCAAATCCCGGAGCCCTCCCGGCGATGACGCATTCGAACATTCGATACGTGCATCAACCGCGAATATGTCCGTCGCCGAGCACGATGTACTTCAAGGACGTCAACCCTTCGAGACCGACCGGACCGCGAGCGTGAAGTTTGTCCGTGCTGATGCCGATCTCGGCGCCGAGGCCGTATTCGTAGCCGTCCGCAAAGCGCGTCGAAGCATTGATCATGACCGAGCTCGAATCGACCTCGCGTAGGAAACGCCGGCAACGCGTGATGTCTTCGCAAATCATCGATTCCGTATGACCCGAGCCGTATTCGCGAATGTGATCCATCGCGGCATCCATGTCGGCGACCATGCGAATGGACAAAATCGGCGCCAGGTACTCGGTACGCCAATCCTCCTCGGTTGCGGCATTGATGTCGCCAAGCAGGGCCCGGGTCGCCTCGCAGCCCCTCAGTTCGACGCCGGCCTCCCGATACCGCTTCGCGAGCTCCGGCAACACCTTGCTCGCGATCCCCTCCGCAACCAGCAGGGTCTCCATGGTATTGCAGGTCCCATAGCGCTGCGTCTTGGCGTTGTACGCGACCGCGATCGCTTTCTCCGGATCGGCCCGATCATCGATATAGACGTGGCAAATGCCGTTCAGATGCTTCAGGACCGGCATTTGGGCCTCGTTGGATATCCGATCGATGAGGCCTTGCCCTCCCCTGGGCACGATGATGTCGACGAGCCCCTTGAGGCGCACCAGCTCACCGACCGCGGCACGGTCCGTCGTATCGACGACCTGAACGGCGTCCGCAGGCAGGCCCGCCGACGTGATTGCTGACTGTATGCAGGCGGCGATGGCCCGGTTGGATTCGATCGCCTCGGAGCCGCCGCGCAGGATGGTCGCGTTGCCGGACTTAAGGCAGAGGCCTGCCGCATCGGCCGTGACGTTGGGACGCGATTCGTAGATGATGCCGATCACGCCCAGAGGCACGCGCATGCGCCCGACCTGAATGCCGGAAGGACGATAGTCCAGATCGCTGATCTGCCCGACCGGATCGGGTAAGGCGGCGATCTGGCGCAGGCCGTCGGCCATGGCGCGGACTCGATCGCCGTTGAGCAGCAGACGATCGAGCAACGCCTCGTCGAGACCGCTATCTCGGCCACGCTTCATATCGATGGCGTTGGCAGCGAGCAACGCTTCCGCGGACTGCTCGATGGCGCCGGCCATATTCATCAAGGCCTGGTTCTTTTGCGCCGTGGTCGCCGCGACCAATCGACGGCTGGCAGTACGTGCGCGTTGCCCGACGCCCAACATGTACTCACTAATACTCATCTACCCAACAGCTCCAAATTCAGTTCAATCATTCATGCGCGGGGCAAATCCCGCGATCGCAGTGCCTAATTGTAGCAATTTATCCCAGGCGATGCCGTCCGCCATCCCCTTGATTGTGCGGTCGACTTCGCCGGCGGTACGGAGGAAACCGTACCAAGCCCGCTCATCATGGCGCATCAGCCCCTTACGCACGTTATTTGCACGCGTCTTGGGCCAGATTCGAGCACCTTGTATCACCTGGTCGACGCTCGCGCCTTGTCTCATCGCTCGGCGCATGCCCAACAGGGTCCGAATCTCCCGCTGAAGCGCCCATAGCACCAACGTCTCCGGAACGCCCTCCTGGCGCAAGCCGTGCAACACCCGAGGCACTCGCGCCAGATCGCCGGCAAGCGCGGCATCGCTGTAAACGAAGATGTCGTAACGGGCGCTGTCCGCCACGAGTTCCAGGATATCGTCGGCTTCCACAACCCCATTGGGCTTGAGCAGAGCCAGTTTTCGAATCTCTTGAGCACAGGCAAGAAGATTGCCTTCCATCCGCTCGGCCAACAAGGCGCAGGCATCCCGCGATGCGCGCAGCCCCTCGCGGCTCATGCGCTCCGACACCCACTGCGGCAGCCTGGCCGTCTCGATCGGCCAAACGGCGACAAGCCACCCGGCCTGATCGATGGCCTTGCACCATTTCGAGACCTTGGTCTTGTTGTCCAGCCGTCCCTCGCAAACAATCAGTAAATAGGTTTCGGGCGGCGCGGCGGAGACATACGCGGAAATGGCATCCGAACCGTCCTTGCCCACCTTGGCCTCGGCGAGGCGCAGTTCAATCAGGCGACGCTGCACGAACAACGACATGGCCTGTGCCTCCTGCCGCAATCGCAGCCACTCGAACTTGGGGCCGGCATCCATGACCACGCGTTCCGCACACCCCATCGCCTTGGCCCGCTCGCGCACGAGATCCGCGGCCTCTCCCACTTGCAGGGGCTCCTCCCCCGCAATCAGAACAACCGGCGGCAAGCCGCGCTGCGACTGCGCATCCAGTTGATCGGGCCTAAGCTGCATTGCAACGCCTCATTTCGCGGGCATCTGCCCCAATTGAGCATTCATGCGCATGATAATCTGACCCGCGGCCTCTTCGAGCATGGCACGGTACAGGTCCTCCGCCTCGGATTCTTTGGCCAGAACATCGTCGCCCGAATAGTCGAAGTCTCTGATTAGGGAGATTCGCTGTTCGGGCATCAGCACCTTCCCATCCTTGTCCTCGACCGCGAACACTACTTCATAATGCAACTCGTATTCCTGAACCTTGCCGGCCGTATTGACCGACAAAACGCGGCGCTCGCGCTTCTCGGAGATCAAGTGGAGTACCAGCGCCCCTTCCTCGCCGCGCCCCACGACGGATACCCCTGCCTGGCGCATGACCCGATAGATGACGTCTACGCCCTTGAGATCCTCCCCCTTGATGTAGAGGGGCGGCAAAGACTGGACGCCAAGTTGACTGCCGCGCAGGTGAAAACCGCAGCCGGACAGAAACAAGCCGCACAGCACAAGGACAAAAAGCCGTCTCTGCATCGAGCCCCGCATCACGCCACGACGATGTTGACGAGCTTGCCCGGCACGACTATCACGCGCTTAACCTCTTTGCCCTCGATGAATCGCACGACGTTCTCGGTGCCTCGGGCGATATCCGCGATCGCTTCGCGGTCGGCGTCCGCAGGCACCTGAATACGGCCGCGCAACTTGCCGTTGACCTGCACGACGACCTCGATGACATCCTGATGCAATGCACCTTCGTCAACCACCGGCCAACGAGTGTCGACGACGAAACCCTCGTGTCCCAGCAGGCGCCAAAGCCGTTCGCAGACGTGCGGCACAATCGGCGCCAACACCAGCACGGCGACCTCGAGCGCTTCCTGCACGACGGCCCTACCCTGCTCGGAATCGTCTTCGAAGCGATAGAGGGCGTTGACGAGTTCCATGACGGCCGCGATCGCGGTGTTGAAGGTCTGCCGCCGCGCCATGTCGTCGGTGACTTTGGCGAGTAACGTATGCACCTGGCGGCGGAGATCGCGCTGACCGTCGGTAAGCCCGGCCGAATCGAGCGCCACGATCGCCGCCCCATTCTCCAAATGGCTCGCGACGCGGATCCACAGCCGCTTCAGGAAACGCGAAGCACCCTCGACGCCGCTGTCGGACCATTCGAGGGATTGCTCGGGCGGCGCCGCGAACATCATGAAGAGACGCACGGTGTCTGCGCCGTAACGCTCGATCAGCGCCTCGGGATCGACCGTATTGCCCTTCGACTTGGACATCTTGGCCCCATCCTTGAGCACCATACCCTGCGTCAAAAGCGTCGTGAACGGTTCGTTACCCTTGACGAGGCCATGATCCCGCATGAGACGGTGGAAGAAGCGCGCATAGAGCAGATGCAGGATCGCGTGCTCGATGCCGCCGACGTACTGATCGACCGGGAGCCAATAGTCCACGCGCTCGTCGAGCATCGCCGTATCGGCGTCCGGACAGCAATATCTGGCGTAGTACCAGGACGACTCCATGAAGGTATCGAAGGTATCGGTCTCGCGCCGCGCAGGCTTTCCGCACGTGGGGCAATCGACCTCGTAGAATAACGCCATCTTCTGCAACGGCGAGCCCGAACCGTCGATGACGACGTCGGTCGGCAGGCTGACCGGAAGATCGGATTCGGGGACGGGCACGATGCCGCAATCGGGACAGTGAATGACCGGGATCGGCGTTCCCCAGTAACGTTGTCGTGAGACACCCCAATCGCGCAGGCGGAACTGGGTCTCGCGCCGCCCCTTGCCTGCGGACTGAAGATGATCCGCAATGGTGGACTTGGCTTCGGCCGACCCCAGCCCGGCGAAGGCCCCTGAGTTTTGCAACACACCGGCCTCGACGAAGGCCTGATCGGTGATGGC
>WGNS01000025.1 GCA_016124415.1 Gammaproteobacteria bacterium
ATCTTGTTCTGCGTACCGTAGGGAAGTAGAGCAAGGTTGTGTACGCAGGACGGTCCCGGCAAAAGGAATAGCTGCCGCGTAGGCGAAGCGTTTTTGCGACAGGATGTGCAAAAACAATACTGAGGTAGCGGCACTACTTATTCCTCGGATACAACCCTTCGAACTTGAAAAGGGCGATGCACTGATCGTCGTCGACCTGCAGAACGACTTTTTGCCGGGCGGCGCCCTAGGCGTAGCGGACGGCGAAAAGGTATTGACGGTCATCAATAGCTGCATCGATCTTTTTCAGGCCCATGGCCTGCCTGTCATCGCCACCCGCGATTGGCACCCGCCCAAACACTGCTCCTTTCAAGAGCAAGGCGGTCCTTGGCCGCCACACTGCGTCGCCGACACCCACGGCGCGGAATTTGCCGCCGACCTTCACCTGCCGTCGGACGCCACCATCATCTCCAAAGGAACCGATCCGAAAAAGGACGCCTATTCGGGATTCGAGGACACCAAGCTTGAAGCGGTACTGAGTTCCCTCGGGGTGCGTCAGCTGTTTGTCGGCGGACTGGCCACCGACTATTGCGTACTGAACACCGTAAAAGACGCCCTGGAAAATTGTTATAGCGTCTATGTTCTCAAGGATGCGGTACGCGCGGTGAATCTCGACGCCGAAGACGGCGACAAGGCCTTGGACGAAATGCGCGCCAACGGCGCCATCGTGATCGCTACAATGGATTTGGCTGCATGAGCGCCAAAACCGATTCAGCCAACGCCGTTATGATCGATGCCACTCACGGCGCCTTGCTAACCGATCTGTATCAACTCACGATGCTGCAAGCCTATTGGCGACATGGCATGGAGCAGACCGCAGTCTTCGAATTTTTCGTTCGCAAGCTGCCGGCGCAGCGTGGTTTTCTGGTCGCCGCCGGCCTGGAGCAGACGCTGCAATACCTTGAAGGGCTGCACTTCACTTCGGGGGACTTGGCGTGGCTGGCCAACACGGGCAAGTTCGAATCGAGCTTTCTCGACTATCTCGGGGAACTCCGTTTTCGCGGCAGTGTGCATGCCATGGCGGAAGGCACGCCCTTTTTCGCTGACGAGCCCATCGTGCGCGTCACCGCCCCCCTGCCCCAGGCGCAATTGGTCGAGAGCAGAGTGATCAATCTGCTGCACTTCCAAAGTCTCATTGCCTCCAAGGCGGCGCGTTGTGTCCTGATGGCGCCGGACAAACCGCTGGTGGAATTCGGCCTGCGCCGCGCTCATGGGGCCGAAGCGGGATTGTTGGCGGCCCGCGCAAGCTACCTCGCGGGATTCGTCGGCACCGCCACGGTGGCCGCCGGCGCCATGTTCGACATCCCCACTTACGGCACCATGGCCCACTCCTTCATCCAGGCGCACGACGACGAAACCTCGGCATTCCGGGACTTCGCCGTAACCAATCCCGGTTCCGTCGTGTTGTTGATCGACACCTATGACACCGAAGCGGCAGCCGCCAAGGTGGCGGCGTTGGCGCCGAGCCTGCGCGAGGAAGGGATCATGGTGAAGGGCGTACGTATCGACAGCGGCGATCTGGGGCAGCACGCGCGCCGGGTACGCAGCATCCTTGACGCCGCCGGATTACAAGACGTCACAATCTTCGCAAGCGGTAACATTGACGAATACCTGTTGAACCAGCATGCGGAACAACAGATCCCCATCGACAGCTATGGCATCGGCACCCATCTAGACACCTCCGCCGACGCCTCCTATCTGGACTGCGCCTACAAGCTGCAGGAATACGCCGGCACCGCACGGCGCAAGCGTTCCGAAGGCAAGGCTACTTGGCCGGGGCGCAAGCAAGTCTACCGACGCGAGAACGCTGTAGGCATCATGATTAACGATGTCGTGGCCCTGGAAGACGATGTGAGAGAAGGCAGCCCCCTATTGCGGGAGGTGATGCGTGACGGTCGCAGGCTGGAGCCACCGATGCCCCTGTCGGAGATCCGCGATTACACCTTGGAACAATTAGGCACGCTGCCGCCATCGCAACGCAGGTTGCGACCAGACGCCCCCTACCCGGTAACGATCGCCGAATCCGTGAAGCGCCTCGCCACCAAGGCGGTCTCGACGATGCCTCGTTAGCAACGCGCTTATCCACGACCTGTTACGCCATGCCCGTTTTGAGCCGGGTTAATGCCGTCTAATGACACGAAGGGCACTTACTTAACACCGTCATCCCGGCGTAGGCCGGGATCCAGATTGTACTTTGGTGCCCGACTTCCTGGATTCCGGCCTACGCCGGAATGACGGAAATCCGAGTTTGAAGCTAAGTAAGTACCATTCGCCTAATGACACTGCTTTTCTTGCTGGGAATGGAGATTAAACGTGAAGTTCTGGCAGGTGACATAGAAGACCGTCGACGGCCATCGGTCATCCGGAATATCTCCTGCCGGGCGTCCCGCCTCGGCCTTCATGCAAACAGGGCCGATCCCTGGCCCGTCACCGAAACCCCGGCGTGCCGCACACATGGGCGACCCTCAATGGGATTTCACATCGCCACGCAGTTTGTCGGCATAACGTTCCAGTTGACGCTTCGCGGCGGAGAAGGCATCCCGGATCGCCACGTGCATCTCTTCATGGGCATGGTGCTGGTCCGGCTGCCGGCTCGCAACCAGTTCGTTGCCCGGAACGGTGATATCGATACGCACATGGAACAGGTTTCCCTGATGGTGGTGCTGGTGATCGCACTCGACCATGACGCGGCACCCCGTGATCAGCTTGGGAAACAGCCGCTCCAACTTATCCAGTTGGTTGCGCACGTCCGTCTCCACGGCGTCCGAGTGTTCCATATCGCGGAAAGTAATTTGTAAAGGGATATTCATTGCACTCCAGGCCTTTTGTTTATGGATCGTATTGTCTTGATTTACCGTATCGTCCGGACTGAACCCGGTCCCCGGAAAAATACATAACGCACGACACGGAACGTTGTATTGCCCCCGCACGCGCCGGAATATTGGCGCCCGAGCACGTCTCAACGCCGATAAATAGCGTCGACCGAACCGCCGTCCAGGGCGGGCTCCCATCACATTCGGCATGCCGCTTGCGTGCGAGACCGACTATTTTACAAGGCAAGAACCCCTATTGACTACGCCATTCGCGCCCAAGGCATCCGGACGCACCCCCATCCCCGGTCTAAGCCGGACTCGGATACGACAACCGCACGAAAGCTGGCAGAGCTCTTGCATGCCCATCCGGAGTTACCGGGACGGAGGTGAGGAGTGAGTGACGCAGACATGGCGGTGATGCCGAGAATCAGACGGGACGACGACATCTTTCTCGTCTCGTTCCCGCGTTCCGGGAATACCTGGGTTTCGTTCATGCTCGCCAATATCATGATTGAAAAGCTTGAGCTGGACGTCCGGGTCAATCTGTTCAACATCCACGGTTTCGTACCGGACATTCATCAAGGGCAGGATATCCCCGAGCATACCGGATTCTTTCCGTTCAAACGGATCATCAAGAGTCACGCCGAATTCACCCCCGACTACAAGAACATCATCTACCTGACGCGGGACCCGCGAAGCGTCATGGCCTCGTATCACGTCTTCCTGACGAAACTGGGATTCGTCGACATGTCCGTCAGCGAATTCATTCGAAACCCCTCCGTCGGGATCGAGGCTTGGGTCAGACATGTCGACGGATGGATGAATCAGCCGGTCCCCGGCACACGGATCCGCCTGTTCAGTTACGAATCGTTTCTCTCCGACTTCGCCGGCAACGTTCAGGAACTCGCCTTTCTGCTCGGCTTCACGCTGAACGGCGAACAAGTGGATCGAATCACCGACCGCTGTTCGTTTGCACACATGAAAGAACTCGAAAAAACCACAGCTTCGCTCGCGAACGTGCGGCACGACAAACAATTCGCCTTCGTCAGACAAGGGTCAAGCTCGAGCTGGGACGACACGATTTGCGAAGAGGATATCGCTTACATCCGCGAAGTCGCCGGAGAATGGATGGATCGATATGACTATGCATAAATCGGATTTCCAGGAACTCTACGCAAAGCGGAATGCCGCTTTCGCACATGCCAGGGCCGCAAATCTACCGGGCATCGAATTCGATTATTACGGACGGAAACTGGCGCGCAGAGAACTCGCCGATCATCGCGCGCTGACGGACAGCGCGATTCATGGGTATCTGAGTCCGGTATCCTGTGTCCGCTATTTCGAATTCATTTTTGCGTCGCTACCGTTCCAAGGGATGACCGAGGACACAAGGCAGGAGATCCGCGTGCTGGACGTGTCGTCGCCACGCTTGTTTCCCTTCTGGCTCGCCGAAAAGGCCGGGGTCAACGTGACCATGCTCAACCCCGATCCGGAAGACCTCAACCAATCCCGATACCAATCCCGCTATGTCAAGGGAAGGGCGATCGATTTCGTCGATGAATTCGCCGGCACGACACTGCCCTTCGCGGACAACAGTTTCGATATCGTGACGTCGATCAGCGTCATCGAGCATATCAATGGCGACGGCGACATCGATATGGTTCGGGAAATGGCTCGGGTTACACGGCCCGGCGGTTTGATCATCCTGACCTTTCCGGTCAAAGGCGTCTTCGATAAAGAATATCGAAAAGAGCGTTGCTATCCGACTCAGGAAATCGATCCAGAGCGAGACGCGTATTTCTTCCAGCGTTTTTACGACGCCGAACAGATTCGGAAAAGGCTGCTGACCCACGTCGGCATGCACGAAGACGGCCGCGCCTATTTTGTCGAAATCACGCCCGATTGGTTTGCGGACTACGAAGCAACCTGGATGCGCCAGGGCTATCCGTGGATCATCAACGATGCCAGATTCATGGCGGAATACTTTCAACTGGCCGAGGACCACCCATCGGATAGAATGGGGATCTGCGGCATCTTCATCAGAGTCGACGAAGAAGGGGAACATATCTGATGCATGTAGCGCTTTACGTACCCACGATTTCACCCGACTGGGGCGGCGTCTGGCAGTATGCGCAGTGGGTACTGAGAGAACTCAACGGCGTCGCCGATTACAGCGTGGTCGGCAGCGAAGCCTTTATGCAGGAAGCCGGGGCAATGGGATTGCTACCGGGTCATGACAGCGACGTTTGTTTCGACGCATTCGCCGAACGAATCAAGAACGGCATCGATCCGGGCTTGCTCGAAGCGATGGATTTCAGAGAACTCTGTTACCGAAATTTGGCAAAACACCTGGAGTCCCATCGCACGGACCTGGTGCATGTCCCCATTCAATTGATCTGCGATACGCCGGTTTCCACACGCTTTCCCTATATTCTGAATCCGCATGACTACCAGCATGAATATCTGCCGGACTTTTTTACGGAAGCGGACATTAACGGACGGCGCAACGTCTGGTACCCGACGCAGCGCAATGCGTCTGCGCTCGTGGTGCATTCGAAACAAACACAGAACGACGCCATAAAATTTCTCGGCATCCCCGAGGAGCGCGTTTTCTACGCGCCCTACGGACCGCTAAAAACCTTCAATGCCGTCGATCAGGATACGGTGGACCGGACAACCCAAAAGTTCGGACTCCCGGAACGGTATTTCTTTTATCCCGCGCGCATGTGGGCGCACAAGAATCATGTCGCATTGGTCAGAGCGATCGCGCAATTGAAACGCAAGGGCATCGACGCCCATTGCGTGTTCACCGACAATCATTCTCCATATGCGGCCGTCGTCGCACAGATTGCCGAAGAGGAAGGCGTGCAGGACCGGGTCATCACGGTGGGACGCATAACGCCCGACGAAATGAGCGCGCTTTACCAAGCCGCGTTCATGGTGGTGGTACCGTCGCTGTTCGAGCAAAACTCCGGCCCCATGCTGGAGGCCATCCAATTCGAAAAACCGGTTGCGGTATCGAATCTTCCCGAACTCGAGAACACGCTGGACGGACAGGGATTCATCTTCGATGCAAACTCACCCGCCGAAATCGCGGAGATTCTCGACCGTTTTCTGTGCTCCGATGCCCTGGTCGCGGAATCGATTGAGAAGATCCGCGCACTGAAGGCGCGAATGTCATGGGCGCCCTTCCGGGATACTTACCGCCGGGCCTACGAATATGTCCTTGGATCGTAGCATCGCCCCGAGTCGGGCACGTTGCGCAAATCAGTCCGATGGGGCGTTCCCCCGCCGAACCATGAGCTCCCGGTAGGCGGCAAAAGACTCGACCTTATAATCGTTTTCACCTAAGCGGACGCGCGCAGGCCGGTGAGGCGGAAAATACAGGGCCCTGATGAAACGATCGATCCGCTCATCGCTCCAGCTCGGATCGATCCTTCCGTCGTAAGGCACTGCCCGCTTATGAAAACAACCTTCCCCACTCTGTTCCGTCAGGACCACCGGCTCGTCTTGAATTTTTTTCAGCGCCTCGTCGAGCAGCAGTACGGCCGAATCGACCAGTTTGTAATAGAGCGAAAAAGCAGTATCGTCGGCGGAAATGGGTACCCGGCTTTGGCAGAGTGTGGGGCCGCGGTCGACGGCCTCAACCATCTTGTGGCATGTCACGCCGGTGACGTCATCGCCTTCGATAATGGCCCATGGCGCGGAAAAGCAGCCGCGATGCCTGGGCAACAACGACGGATGGAAATTGAACGATCCGAGCCTCGGGATTTCCGTCAGCATGCGATCGATGATCTTGGCGTAATACATGGAGATGCCCAGATCCGGACGAAACTCCGTAATCGCGTCTACGATCTCGGACGTCGAGGCCGCCGCCAACGACGGCTGGCCGAGCACGCGCGCCAGCTCGATCAGGGAAGGCACATAAGCCGGGTTTTCCTCAGTGATGACAAGGACCTCGTGACCCTGCGCAAATAGTTGACGCAGTGCCCGATAGCCGGCCTCGTGAAGCGCCCATAAAACGATTTTCATGCCAGGGCCTTGCGAATCAAACCCGCGATGCGTCGGATTTCATCTTCGCCGATATGCCCTCCCGACGGCAGATTGATGCCTCGGGGGGCGATACGTTCGGCCACCGGGCAACTCGCGCCTAAAGATTGATAAGGCGGCAGGATGTGTACGGGCCAGAACAGCGGTCGCGTTTCGATGCCGTTCTCCTCCAGAAGACGCATCGTCCGATCGCGCGCTTCCGGATCCGGCATCAGCACGCTGAACATCCACCAGACCCCATGGCCATCCGGTTGGGCTTGAAACGTGAGCGCGTCAATCTCGGACAAGTGCGCCCGATACGTTTCCGCGCAACGCCGCCGCGCCCGAATGAAGTCGCCGATACGTTCCAGTTGCGCGAGTCCGATCGCGCACTGCAGATTGGTGAGGCGGTAGTTATACCCGATGATCGGAAACCAGTACCGTCGCGCCGGGTCCATGCCCTGACCGCAACGCAGGCGCATCCGATTCGCGAGCTCCTCATTATCGGTCGTTACCAGGCCTCCTTCTCCGGTCGTCATGATCTTGTTGCCGTAGAAGGAGAAGGTCCCGATGTCGCCGATCGATCCGACCTTCCGGTCGCCGATAGTCGCTCCGTGGGCCTCAGCGGCATCCTCGACTACAAAGACATCATGCGCTCTGGCCAAAGCAAGAACGGCATCCATATCGACGGGGTTGCCGAACAGGTGCACGACGATAACGGCCTTCGTACGTGACGTAATCAAAGGTTCGATCTGCTCGGCCCCCGCGTTCCAGGTATCCGGATCCGCATCGGCGAATACGGGCGTGGCGCCACAATAGCTGACCGCGTTTGCCGTCGCGATATAGGTCAGGGACGGGACGATCACCTCGTCGCCGGGACCGACACCCAAGGCCAGCAACGCCAAGTGGAGCGCAACCGTGCCGTTGGCGCATGCAAGAGAATAGGTCGTTCCGCAAAAATCAGAGAAGGCGGACTCCAGACGATCGACGAATGGACCCGAGCCGCTGATTCGCCCCGAATCAAAGGCCTGAAGCAGATAGCTGCGCTCGTTGCCGCTGAGATCGGTATCGGAAACCGGGAGAAAGTTCTGCGTTTTTCCAGTCATTACCAATAGCCCCTTATATCGGGGCGCGATGATCCAATATGCCTGACGGCGCCCGCTCCGGGTCGGAATCTCCGCCCGATCGATAGCTGTCGAGCCTAAAGGGTAATTTTCCTGTGTGCAATGAAATTGTTGTCCAAACTAGACCGCCGGGGACGGCAGTATGCCGTCGACGAGGAACTGCTCGCGGCTGAATATCCATTGTCCCGCGCCCCGATTGTACAAAGTCACGCGATCGCCCCGGGTCTCGCAACGCCACGCCTCCTGCCAACTCGGACGGGTATCGCTGAAAGCCCTCGCGTAAAACAAGCCGATGTTGATGCCACCCTGCGCATCCCGTGCCGAACGGTATTCGAACCCGACGACTCCGGCCGCGCGCATGGCCCGGCCAAGCTGTTGCGTCGCCGTGTAGTCCCCGGCGGCGGTGAGCAGCTCGACGTAAGCATCAAAGGGCGGTGTTTGCAGACGGAATCCATTCGCAAACTGATAGCGTGCGCCAAAGACCGTGTGCTCGGACATCAACCGCTCTGCGGCCGGAGGCGTCGCCATGCCGGACCAGAAGACAAAACGATAATAAGCGGCCTCCGCCAAGGCAGCGGACAGATCCAGAGAACCATAGAACAAACCGGGCTCGTCGCGAGGCCCAAATCGTGAGCCATGCCGTAACGGCGGATATCGGAACGGAGTGGCGAGCAGGTAGTGCAATTTCGCGGCGTCCGGCGGAATCGGCGGCTTGACGGCTTCCAGCATCTCCTCGAGCAAGATCTGCTCGGCAAGACTGTCGACCAGATGCGTCGTCGCCACGCGTTCCTGACGCTCAACGACGCGAATCAATTCTCCGGAGAGCACCTCCGGAACTGCGGCGTCCTTGCAAGCAGTCCATATATCCACGCGAAGGTTCGACGTTAAACCTTACCTCGAATCGCATCCAGATACTCCAAGACCCGCAGCAGACCCACAACCGACTTGACCTGCTCGGCGGGAATCCCTCCGGTATGATGATTCTCAGTGTGCATCCAGTGCCGCAACTCGCTTCGGCTTCCGCCCACCAAAGCATAGAGGCTGCGATAAACACGAATCAGCAGCAGCGCCAATTCACCGGACTTACCCTCGGGCTCGATCCCACCTCGGCGGAAAGCCGCGCGATTGCGACCGATGACGGCACCGAGTTCGTCCTGGTTCAAACCGAGTTCCTTGCCCGCGTTCAAAAAGGCTTTGGTCAGCGTTGCCGCCGGTTCGGGTCGGACATGCGCCATGAGATTCATTGTTCACCCCCGATATTGGGTCATATGGCCATATATACTCAACCATTGCTGCAAATGCAACACTTTTATCTTAGCGGCCGCGCCGTCAATTACGTTGAACGGATTCGTATTTTGCGCGCGCGCCTTTACAGGCTGTTAAAATCCCCCGCTATGTTTCTGGGAGTGGATACAGGCGGTACATTTACCGATTTTGTCTGTTTCGATGCCGGCGGCCTGCGTTTTCACAAGGTGCTGTCGACACCGGACGATCCGTCGCGCGCGATCGGTCAGGGCATCCGCGAACTCGGACTGAACGCCGCCGCCCTGCATCTCGTGCACGGCTCGACCGTCGCCACGAACGCGATCCTTGAGCGCAAGGGCGTACGCACCCTGTTCGTGACCAACAAGGGCCTCGAAGACCTCCTGACCATCGGTCGCCAAACCCGTCCGAAACTCTACGATCTGACGCCGAAGACCGGGGCGGCCTGGATCGGACGGGACGACTGCCTGGGAATCGAGGGGCGCATCGATGCAAACGGCCGGGAGAACACGCCGCTCGCCCCCGAATCCGGCGACATCTTGCGGCGGAAGCTCGCGAGCGAAGGCTATGAGGCCGTGGCGATCTGCCTGCTGTTTTCCTTCCTGAACCCGGATCACGAACGCCGACTCGCCGAAGCGCTTTCCGATGATTTGTTCGTCTCGCTGTCCCACGAAGTGCTGTCCGAATACCGCGAATACGAGCGCGGCGCGACGACCTTTCTGAACGCCTATGTCGGCCCGTTGGTGCAACGCTATCTGCGCCGCCTGCAACGGGAGCTTGCGCCGAAGCATCTGTTCGTCATGCACTCCGCCGGCGGCGTCATGACCAGCGAGGCGGCGGGAGAACAGGCCGTACGACTGGTCTTGTCAGGACCTGCCGGCGGGCTCGTGGCCGCCCGGGAGATCGGACGCCAGACCGGCGAGACCAAACTCCTGACCTTCGACATGGGCGGCACGAGCACGGATGTCGCCCTGATCGACGGCACGCCTGCAAAAACCACCGAAGGCAAGGTCGCCGGCATTCCGGTCGCGCTCGCCATGCTCGATATCCATACGATCGGTGCCGGCGGCGGCTCGATGGCCTGGATCGACGACGCGGGACTGCCCCAGGTGGGCCCCGAATCGGCCGGCGCCCGCCCGGGCCCGGTATGTTATGGCTTGGGCGGTGAAATACCGACCGTCACCGACGCCAATCTGTTGCTGGGCCGCATCCCGCCGACGGCGAGGCTCGGCGGCACGATGGCGCTCGATCGCGAAGCCGCCCACAAAGCCTTCACGTCCTACGGCGCGACGCTCGGACTTGGTCCCGAACACGCCGCCGAGGCCGTGCTCCGCATCGCCGAGGAGCACATGGCCGGCGCGCTGCGCGTGGTCTCGGTGGAACGCGGCTTCGACCCCGCCGACTTCGCCCTGCTTTGCTTCGGCGGCGCCGGAGGCCTGCATGCCTGCTCGCTGGCCGAGAAACTCGGCATGGACCGGGTCATCTTCCCGTTGGCAAGCGGCGCCTTTTCGGCGTTGGGCATGCTGGCGGGCCGCCAACAAGGCGAATTCTCGCGCACGCGCCGCATGGCGCTCGCCGACGCCTCAACGGTGTCCGCTTTATCCGAATTGTTCGCCGAACTCGAACGGGAGGCTGAGACCCACGCCCAGGGGTTGCCGCTCGCCTTCGAGCGCCGCGTCGACGTGCGTTACTCCGGACAAGGGTTCAGTATCACGATCGATATCCCGGACGCATCCGGAGAATCGCTCCCCAGCGCTCTGGCCGAACGCTTCGAAGAGGCCCATCTTCAGGCCTATGGTCACGCGCTGGAACGACCGATCGAACTCATGACGGCCAGACTGACCGCGATCGTCGAACGTCAGGCGCTCGCGCTTCCGGCGCTGGCCTCAAGAGGAACGGTCCGGGAAACCGGTCGCTCCGAGGTCTTCGGCGCGGGCACGGTGCCGCACTACCGGCGCGACGCCCTGCCCGCGGGATTCGCCTGCAAAGGCCCGGCGCTCGTCATCGAAGACACCTCGACGCTATGGCTGCCCGAGGACTGGTGCCTGAACGTCCATACGTACGGCCATCTCATGCTGGAGCGCGAATGAACCCGGTCGAACTAAGCCTCTTTGCCCATCGCTTGGCGGCCATCTGCGAAGAAATGGGCGCCGTGCTCAAGCGCAGCGCGATCTCGCCCAACATCCGCGACCGCGAAGACTTTTCCTGCGCGCTGTTCACCGCTGAAGGCGAGCTGATCGCGCAGGCCGCGCATATCCCGGTCCACCTCGGTTCCATGGCCTTCGCGATGAAAGACGTCGTCGGCCGCTTCGAGTGGCGGGACGGCGACCTCGTCCTGTTCAACGACCCGTTCCTCGGCGGCACCCACCTGCCCGACGTCACGGCCGTGGCACCGGTGTTCGTAGAGGAACGCCTGATCGCCTTCGCGGCGGCGCGCGCGCACCACGCCGACATCGGCGGCGCATCGCCCGGTTCCATGGGCGTCGAAACCCGGCTGGAGGACGAGGGACTCGTGATTTCGCCCCGCTACTGGTTTGCGGCCGGCAGCGAGGACCCGCAAATCAGGGCCCTGATCTTCGCGCGGGTACGCGTGCCCGAAGAGCGCATGGGCGATCTGTCGGCGCAGCGGGCCGCCTGCCGGCTCGGCGCGACCCGGCTCGCGGAATTCCAGGCCGATCATCTGACAAACGCGTTTGCGGCCCTGATCGAGGTCTCCGAGGGTTACGGCCGGTCCGCGATCGCCGGGATCCCCAACGGCGAGTATGTATTCGAGGATGTCCTGGAGGACGACGGTTTCGGTTCGGGACCGCTCACGATCCGCTGCCGCCTGACCGTCGCAAATGAAACGGCGATCGTCGACTTCACGGGTACCGCGGACCAGACGCCCGGCCCGGTGAACTGCCCGCTCGCCGTGACCGCGGCCGGCGTGTTCTATTGTTTCCGTTGTCTCATGCCCGCGCATACGCCGCAAACGGCGGCCATCTTCAAACCCATCGAACTCCGCGCCCCAGCGGGCACGTTGGTCAACGCAGGGGAAGGTGCCGCGGTCGCGGCCGGCAACGTCGAGACCAGCCAGCGCATCGTAGACGTCGTGCTCGGCGCGCTCGCTCAAGCGATACCGGACCGCATTCCGGCGGCGGCGCAGGGCACCATGAACAACGTCATCTTCGGCAGCGACGGCGACGCCTGGGTCTATTACGAAACCCTGGCCGGCGGGATGGGCGCGCACGCCCACGGCGACGGACTGTCGGCCGTGCAGTGCCATATGACCAACACCAAGAATACGTCGGTCGAGGTGCTTGAGATGCACTATCCGCTCCGCATCCGCGAGTACGCCTTACGGAACGGCTCGGGCGGCGTCGGAAAGCATCGCGGCGGCGACGGCCTTGTCCGCGAATGGGAGGCGCTCAAATCCTGCCACCTGTCGCTACTGACCGAACGCAGGACGACAGCGCCTTACGGACTTGCGGGCGGCGCTCCCGGCGCGCGCGGTCTGAACCGCCTGTGGCGCGCCGGCACGTGGTCCGAGCTGCCGGCCAAGGGCGGCGTGACGCTCGAACCGGGCGACCGAATCCGCATCGAAACGCCGGGCGGCGGCGGATTCGGCAAACGATAGCCTCCGACAGGGGGTGCGGGTACCATAGGCCGCAAAGATTCGGGGGAAACAATGAAACCATTTTCGGACATCCACGCGCGCGCCGCCGAACGGAAGGGCGGCCACGAGGCGCTGGCCGGCCTGCTGCCCACCTTCCTTGCCGATGACGAACTGGCCCGGCTCGGCGATGACCGCTGCCTCGCCATGATGGCCCAGACCATCAACCAGGCGGGCTTCAACTGGACCGTGATCGCCAACAAATGGCCTGAGTTCGAGGAGGCCTTTTTCGGCTTCGACATTGAGCGTCTGAGCGGTCTTTCGCCCGAGCAGTGGGAGGCCTATACGAAGGATCGGCGGGTCGTGCGCAATTGGCAGAAGATCAAGGCCGTCATGGAAAACCTCGGGTTCATTCTCGACACCGCACGGGAACATGGCTCCTTTTCCCGTTTCCTCGCCGCCTGGCCGTCTTCGGACCAGGTCGGCTTGCTCCAGGCGCTCAAGAAGCGCGGTTCCCGACTCGGCGGCCATACCGGACAATGGTTCCTGCGTTACGTCGGCAAGGACAGTTTCGTCACGACGCGCGACGTCACGCTGGCGCTTCGCGATGCCGGGGTCGATATCGCCGACGACCCGACCAGCCAACGCGATCTCAAGCGCATACAGGCGGCATTCAACGCCTGGCACGACGAAACCGGGCTGCCCTATACCCATCTGAGCAAGATCGCGGCCTATTCGATCGGGACCAACTACGAGAACGACGACATCATGGAAGAGATGGCGAAGTTTCCGGGCATGGACGACGCCCGGTGAATACCGACCGAACATCGCGTTTCGAGCCGCTGCTGATCGTACTGGGGCTCGCCATCATCGCGGGCTTCTTTACGAACCTGGGCGCGATCCCGTTGTTCGACCTCGACGAGGGCGCCTTTTCCGAGGCGACCCGCGAGCTGTTCGAGCGCCATGATTTCCTGATCACGACCCTGAACGGCGAGCCGCGCTACGACAAGCCCATCCTGTTCTACTGGCTGCAAGCGCTCAGCGTCTCCTGGCTGGGCTGGAACGAATTCGCGTTACGCCTGCCGTCGGCCATCGCGGGCACGTTCTGGACGCTGGCCACCACGGCCTTCGTCGCACGCGTGCGCGACCTGCGCACGGGCTGTATCGCCGGGATCGTGCTGGCCACCTGCATCCTGGTCGCGCTGATCGGCAAGACTGCGATCGCCGACGCGACCCTGAACGGCTTCCTGGCCGCGAGCATGTTCACGATCTATCTGTATCATCGGGAAGCGCGCAGACGCTACATCATCGCGACCTTCGTCTTCATGGGCCTGGGGTTCCTGACCAAGGGCCCGGTGGCGATCCTCGTGCCGGGCGCGGTCAGCCTGATCTTTTTCGGCTCCTACGGCCAATGGCGGACCTGGCTTCGAGCGATATCGGACCGCATCGGCTGGCTGCTGCTGCTCGCCATCAATCTGCCGTGGTATCTGGCGGTCTATTTCCGCGACGGCGCGGGCTTCATCGAGGGGTTCTTCCTGCAGCACAATCTCGGCCGCTTCGATGCCGCCATGGAAGGGCACGGCGGCTCCCTGTTCTACTACGTCCCGATCGTCCTGATCGGCGTGCTGCCCTACACGGCGCTGCTGGCGCCGATGCTCCGCAACGGCAGGGCGCTGGTTCGCGATCCGCTGCAACGTTTCCTGCTGATCTGGTTCCTGTTCGTGCTGATCCTGTTCTCGCTTTCGGGCACGAAGCTGCCGCACTACATCAATTACGGCCTGACCGGCTTGATCATCCTGCTGGCCCTGCAGGTCGAACACGTGCGCTCACGGGCGCTCGCACTCGTCCCGGCGGCGCTCTATCTGCTGGCGCTGCTGTTCCTTCCGGAATTGCTCGAACGCGCAGCGGCCGGGGTCAAACAACCCTTTTACGCAGCCAGCCTGACCGGTATCGGCGAACACTTCGGCTGGGACTATCGCCTGCCGATCGTGCTCGCGCTGCTTTTGATCGTCTACCTGTACAACGAGTCGCGTTTCCGCTTGTCGTCGCGCCTGCTGGCAACCGCAATCGTCATGGGGCTCGCCCTGCCCGGTTTGGTGCTGCCCCGCGTCGGCGCGCTGCTGCAGGGTCCGGCCCGCGAGGCGGGATTGTTCATGCGCACGATGCCTGATCAGCAGATCGTGAGCTGGCGCCTCAACATGCCGAGCTTCAGCGTTTACAGCGACCGTGTCGTGCCCCGGCGGCGACCGGAAGCCGGCGAAGTCGTCTTCACTTCTCCGGCGTATCTGAAAGACCTCGAAGGCGTGGGAGAGGTCCTGTTCCAGAAAGGGGGCGTCGTGCTCGCGCGCATTGAGGCGCAACCGGAAGCGGCTACCTCCGGCGCAGATAGCGCACCAGATCCGTCGTCCGCCACACCCCCGCCGTCAGAACCAGCACCGCAATCAGCCCCTTGAGCGCATCGGCTGAGTGATAGCGGGCATCGTACCCCAACAACAGATAAACGGCGGCAACCAGCAACAGAACGGCAAGCGCAGCCTGGCCGGTCAACCCCCTACCCCAGCGCCAGCGCGCCGACCACACCCATCCGAGGCATGCCGCCAGCCAGCCGCCGAAGGCGCCGCCGAGCACGTCCATGGGCCAATGCGCCGACACCGCGACCCGGGAAAGTCCGACCAGACACGCGAACGCGATCAGGAGCGCGCGCGCCCACCGGCGCCTGCATGCCATGGCCAGCACTCCGGCCAACGCGAAAGCGGTGGCGGTATGGCCGGACGGAAACGAGCGGGCGTGGATCTCCGGACCGATGACGCGGATCTGATCGAGCGGCAGCACGGCCGTGGGTCGCGGGAGATCGATCAGCGGCTTCAGACCGTGCACCCAAAGCATGGTAAGAATGGCAGCCAACATCGCGGCCCAGATGATATCGGGCCGCCGCGCGACCAGGGGCAGCAAAAGCGTGAAGGCAACCAGTGAATCGCCGAACAGGGTCGCGCCGGACCAAAACGCCGCTCCGCCGGACAAGTGATTCAAGTAGAGGAACAGCGTTTGATTGCCCTGAGTCAGCAACAGGATCGCGGCAAGCGTGAAACAGACGCACGGCACGCCCCAAACCCAGGGGTCGCGCCATGAGATGGAAGGCGGCATGCTCAGGTTCGACACGGCGCGCCTTGATTGATCACCAATACTTCTCGGTCGTGATCTGGCCCGGCGTCAAACTGCGGTTCTTGGCAAGCCCCCTCTTCTCGAGCAGATGCAAGGTATCGCTGACCATTTCCGGCCGGCCGCAGATCATGATCTGACAGGATTCGGGGTCCAGGCGGGCGCCGGCCTCGGCCTCCAGACGTCCATCCTGGATCATAGTCGTGATCCGGTTCTCCGGCTGTGAAGCCCCGCCGGGACGGGTCACCGAATGAATGACATGGAACCGGCCCGGATGCGCGGCGCCGATCTCGGCCAAAAGCTCGAGATACGTCTGCTCGTCGGACGTGCGCACGCCATGGACCAAAACGACGCGCTCGAAACGTTCCCAAGGCTCCTGCGTTCGCAGGATGGACAGAAAGACGCCGAGCGCGGTCCCGGTGGACAGCAGCCAAAGCGTCTTGGCCGAGGACACGTTGGTCAGCGTGAAATGGCCGGCCGGCCGCTTGGCCACCCAGACGAAATCACCTTCGTTCAGGGCATAAAGGCGTTGGCTCAACGGACCGTGGGGAACCGTAATGAAATAAAATTCGAGCGGACGTATGTCCGGGGCGTTGACCAAGGAATAGGGCCGGGCGATGCGCTCGCCGTCGACATCCAGCGCCAGGCGCGTGAACTGCCCAGCCGTGAACGGCGCGATATCCGCCTCGATGCGCAATGAATGCAATTGCTCGGTCCAGCGTACATTCTCGACGACCGTACCTTGTATCCACTCCTCTGACATGAAAACTCCCCGTATTCATCAACGATAAAGACATCATAACCGGCCGCACTGTTCGTGGCCAATGACGGAGAAGGAACGCTTGGTGATACAACGACGTAGGTTGGGCTGAGGCACGAAGCCCAACGCCCAAAATCGCGATGCAATGGCGAATGTTGGGCTTCATTTCATTCAGCCCAACCTACGGGGCGGAGAATACGGCTAGCCAGCGCCGGTCAAACGGTTGAAGATCATGGCGCCGGCGACATAGGTACCGATGGCGGAGCCGATCGTGCTGAACAGGAAGACCAGCAGGACCCGCGACACCCGGTTGCGCCACCAGCCTGCGATCGTGCTCGTATCGGTGCGCAGGCGGCTGAAATCGCCGACGTTGGGACGCCGCAGCCAGGCCTCCATGGCTCCGGTGACCATGCCCGCGCCGATCGCGGGATTCAGCGACGTGAGCGGGGCGGCCAGGAATGCCGTGACGATCGTGATCGGATGCCCGCGGGCCAGCAAGGCGCCGATGGCGGCCAAACCACCGTTGACGACGACCCAGTCCCAGACCATCTGCCAGCCCATGTCGGGACTGCGTTTGAAGCCCAGCACGAAGCCAAACAGGATCACGGCCACGATGGCCCACGGAATCAGCTTGGGCCAGCGTGACGGCGGCGGCACGGTCTCGAGATCGGCGATAAGGCGACGCGCCGCGTCCGCGTCATGGACGGCGATATCCTCGCCGAGGTGCGACTGCATGCCCTTGAGGTGTCCCGCGCCGACCACGGCCAGGATGTGGCGCGCCTCGGAGCGGTCGATCTCGTCGACGATGCGGGCGCTCATGTAGCGGTCGCGCTCCTCGATCAGCGGCACATAGAGCTGCTCGGCCTGTTCGGCGAACTGGGTGAACGCCGTCTCCAGCATGTCGCCTTCCTTGAGGCGCTCGATCTCCTCGGCGCTGACCTTTTGGCGCGACATGACGCTCATGACCAGGGTCGTGATCAGCTCGAAACGCCGCCACCAGCTGACGTTGCGGTAGATCCGCTTCAGGGTCGTCGCGACATCACGGTCGATCAAAAGCACGGGAAGATTATGTTTCTGGGCGCACTCGATGGCCTTGCGCATCTCGGCGCCCGGCATGACGCCGAGCTGTTCGGCCATGCGCTGCTGATAGGCGCCGAGCGCCAGATGGGCCGCAATCATGGACGCCTTGCCCTCGCGCACGACCTGAACGAGATCCATATTGGCCAGGGAATCGGGCTCGATCATGGCGTGGTGGCGGCTCGGGCAGAGCTCGATCGCCACTGCATCGTATCGTCCGCTGCCGATCAGGGCGTCGACCTTGTCCGCGCTTGCCTTAGAGATATGCGCCGTGCCGAGAATCGTGACCTGACGCTCGCCGGCCTTGAGCGTAACGAGGGGTTCGTTTTCCGCCGGGAGAGACTCAGCCAATTGCGGCTCGGACATGCTTGCTCCTGTGAAGAGATTGCGAACGAAAGGCGCTCATTGTACCGCCATTCGCGCGGATTGCGTCATCCTTCGTAAGGACGGGCAGACCCGGCGCGTCCCTCGCCGGGATCGGACCTGAACGGATCGCTCAGGCCAGTTTTTCTTGGGAAGGCGCGGCCTCGAGATCGGCGGGCACACATTCGCCCAAAGCGCCTTTGAGACGATCCAGCGAAGCGAGCTTTTCCTCGAGCACCTTGGTCTGCGCCTCCAGGCGCCGAACCTGCAATTCCAGTTGCTGGCGGGATTCGCGAATCTTGCTCATGGTCCGCATATGCTGCTCGATGCGATTGCGCTTCTCCTGGATCTGGCGCACGAGCGGGTTGACCATCTCGCGCAGCCACAGGTCGGCTTCCTTGTTGACCTCGCAGATCATGGCGCGGGCATGGCTGACCAGAGAGATGAAGAACTTCTTGACCACGAAACTCTGCTCGGTCATGGTCGTGACCGGGCTGTTGCGGAAGGCCTCCTCGCTCAGATAGAGCTGATCGAGCCCCTCGATGTACTTCTTATACGGGAACGGCGCCGGAGGCGTGGCCTTGAGATCGTAGTCCTCGTGGAACTTGCGGTAGATCGACAGCACCATCTGATGCGTTTCGTCGGCCTGGCGGCTGAAGATCTGCATGGCGTCGCGCAGGCCGTCGAAGAAGCTCGACATGCCCTGCTTCATGCCGCCGGTCGTCCAACTTCCGGACATCTCCTCGCGCGTCTTCTTGATCGCGAGATCGAGGGCGTTGACATCCAAGGCGGACAACGTGGCCTTCGCATGCACGGCCAGCTTGCGGCGATGGAGCTGGAAACGGCGCACGCTCTCGTAATAGGCGGCCTTACGATCGTTGGCCTTCTCGAGCAGCTGCTCGACGACGTCTTCCTTTTGATTGCGAAGGTTCGAGACCTCGATGAACTGGGTCTTGATGTCATCGAGCTGGCTCGCGAGCGGCTGGCGGACCTCTTCGATCGTCTGGGTCAGACCGGCAATCACGCTTTGCCAGATCACGTCCTGCTTGGCAGGCAGGATTTCATTGGCCAGCATCGCTTCCAACGTCGTCAGATTGCTCTTCTGCAACAGATCCTTGTCGCCCTTGGCCTTGGCGAGCAGGCCCTTCTGGGCCGAGATCGGCAACACCGCGTTCGGATCGATCCCCAGCGAACGGGCGCTTTCACGGCACTGGGCCGTGATCGAGGCATGCACCTCGGCGGGTTTTTTCATCTCATCCCAAAGGGTGTCGATCTTGTTCAGAATGGCGATCAGACCCTTCTGCTGATGTTGGCGGAAAGGCATGATGTGGTTCGTCCACATCTCCAGGTCGCTGCGGGTCACGCCGGTATCGGCCGACAGCACGAACAGAACGGCCTGTGCGCTCGGCAGCATGTTGATCGTGAGTTCGGGCTCGGTGCCGAGCGCGTTGAGTCCGGGGGTATCCAACAGGACGAGCCCCTGCTTCAACAGCGGATGCGGGAAACTGACCAGGGCGTGACGCCAAACGGGAACTTCGACCTCGTGTTCGTCGCCACCCGATGCGGATTTGTGGGTCAGCGTGGGATCGTCATGCAGACCGAGGCCTTCCGCCTCCGTCTGCGAGACCCGCTTGGTCTTGATGACCTCCGCCAGGGTTTCGGCCATGGCGGCGGGATTGTCGACGTCCAGCGGCAGGGTCGTCCAATAACTCTCTTCGTTCTTGAGCTGTCCCAAGGTCAGGTCGCTGAGACGTGTCTCGATCGGGAGCAGTTTGATGTAGGAGGTTTCGCTGGTGCGATCGAAAAACAGCTCGGTCGGGCACATCGTCGTGCGCCCGGCGCTGGAAGGCAACAGCCGGCAACCGTAGTCGGCGAAGAAGATCGCGTTCAGAAGCTCGGTCTTCCCGCGCGAAAACTCGGCGACACAGGCGATCCGCAGCTCATCGCCGCTGAGGGCCTTCAGTGCCTCGTAAATGCGCAGCTCGGTCTCAGGGGTCAACAGCTCGTACCGGTATAACCAGTCTTTGTATTCCTTGATTACCGAGGTCAAGCGCGCCTTCCAATCCGAGAAGTGCTGCATTTGGACCTTAAACCGATCTGATTCCACCTGCTCGCCTTTTTTCACTGTGTTTGTCTGCATGGACACCTGTTCCAAAATCTTGCCGAAAAACTCAAATAGGCATAAAACCCGGTCGTTTTCTCATATGCCTTGTCGGCGTTTCGTTCGTGGGCCGTCTGCGATATCAAATGGTCGATTCGGGCGCCCGGGCAGGGAATCACCGCGCCGCGCCTCGATCCACTAAATCGGTTCCGCTCCTGATCAGACGACTCCTGCTTGTTATCGGTCAAAATTTAGGATTAATGAGGCGCTCGCACGTTCGAACGAGCAAGAATGCAAACAGCCGCACATTTCGGCTCAAGACTTCAATCCGGATCGGGGATCGGGGCGGGGATATGGCGGGGCGCCTGGATGCAAACACGCTTGTCGCGGCCGGTCTGGCCGCTGACGAGAGTGACCTGGGCCGTCGGCACCTTGAACCGCTTGGCGAGGTAGGCGAGCAAGTGCTTATTGGCCTTGCCGTCCACGGGCGGCGCGGTAATCCGCACCTTGAGGGCGTCGCCGTGCCAACCGACGATCTCGTCCTTGCTGGCCCGTGGCTGAAGACGGATATGCAACGTCAAATCCCCCGACCGCCACTGGCAGGCGCCGGAAGGGACCCGACCTTCGTCGCTCATCCCCGCGCCGAAGCGGAGAACCGCCTGAGCCCGCCGCCGAGCAGCAATAGGGCGAGACTCCACCAGCCGTAGACACCCGACCCACCGATGGAGCCGCAAGCGTTCAGGAACAGATCGGGACTGCAGAGGATCTCCGGCCGTTTCAGCACGGTGGTCTGGGCACGCAGGGTGTTGTTGACGGAATTCTGGTCGGTAAGCGTCACCCCGGGAGTCAACGCCTCGAAATCGACCGAGATCGTACTGACCGTTGTGGGCTGAATCGTGATCGCGATGTCCACGCCCTCCTTGGGCCTGTTAGTCGCGGTCTGCCCCGTGGGCAGCGGGAAGACGTTCAACGAAACCGGGACCGTGCAGACCGGGTGCAACGCATCCGTGGTGTCGCAACTGATCGCCGTCGTGGTCCGGTCCACGGTCATCGTCGCGCCGTTCCATATGAACTCTGCTCCGGCACCGAAATTGATGGCTACCTTCACCGAGTTGGCCGGCACGTCTATGTTGCCGTTATTGGTGACCGTCAACTGATAGTTCGTGAAATAACTGGTCGGAACGCAGGTCGGAATCGGCGGAGGCGACAGCGTGAGATTGATCAGACCGTTGATATAGGTCGTATCGCAGGTGCTTCCCGCCGTATCCACCGACGCGTTCAAGAGGGGATTGATGGCCGCGTCCAATCCGCCGCTCGTGTACAGCAGGCCGCTCTGGCCGCCAGCGGTGTAGGTCGTGCCGTTCCACGCCACTGAGTAAAGCGTCTCGGCGCCGAGTTTCTCGTGCCCGGCCCAGGTGGCGCCGTTGTCGTGGCTCATGAAGATCGCGGTCACCGGCCCCGACGTCGTGGGCGTAATGCCCCCCGATACCGTGCCGACGACAACGATATTCGTACCGTCCCAGGCGACGCCGTACAGCGAACCCGGGATCTCCGTCGCCGGTCCGCCGGTCCAGGTGACGCCATCGGAACTGTAGAGGATCATGCCGTACTTGCCGACCGCGACGAACCGGTTATTGATCCATGCGATCGCGTAGAGGTCGTTGTCCGGCAGCGCGGCCGTGATGGCGGCGGGCGTCGCGACTGCGGTCCAGGTCTGGCCGTCAGAACTCGACCACAGCGCACCCTTGATCGTCGTGCTCAACAGGGAAACGCCCGTTGCGACATAGAGGTTTAAGGTCGGCGACCAAGCGACGCCGGTCAGGTTGATGCCTGTCATCGGCACCGACGCCGCCGCACCCCAGGTGACGCCGCCGTCCGTGCTGATCTCAACCGTACCGGCATCGCCGACGGCGACGTAGGTGCCGGAACCGTTCGTTGTGACCGCGTTGAGCGCGTTGCTCGTGGGCGCGATCGGCCCGGTCCAGTTTTGCGCCGAATCCGCGCTGGCATAGATCTGTCCCGTATCGCTGACCGCGAAGACGCTCGCGCCGGCGGCGGCGACCGCGTTGAGAGAAGACGCCGTGATGCCGGCCGGCACCGAAGCCGGGCCGGTCCAGGCGTTGCCGTCACTGCTCAGCAGAATGAGGCCGCCCGTGCCCACCGCGACGAAGACGTTGCCATGGGCCGAATCCAAGGCCGTAACGCCGTTGACAATCGGGTTGGTCGGCCCCGAAGTGACGGTAGTCCAGACACCTTGCAAGGAATCCGCGGATGGACTGATTTTGATGAATCCACCCGTATAGCTACCGCTCGCGGCTGAGTTACCGGCAACGAAATACTTCCTGGATGTAGGATCCCAGTGGACCTCCACGAGATTCCAGTTCACGTTGTTAAGCGCGGTCTGATCAATCCAGGCGACGCCATCGGTACTCGTCGCCATACGGCCGCCGACGCCGACCGCGATAAACTGAACGCCGTCCCACGTGATCGCCAGCAGTTCCTGATCCGCCGTGGTTTTCGGAACACGGGTCGTCCAACGAGTGCCGCCATCGTCGCTGGTCAAGACCACGCCGCCCTCGCCGATCGCGACGTAACGCGTACCGACGCCGGTGACATTGCCTACCGTCACCTCATTGAGATCGGCGCCCGTGGTCGGGGCGTACAGCCGCTGACCCAGGTCGTCGAAAACCTCGCTCCAGGTCAATCCGTCAAAACTCTGAAGGATCGCGGCCGAACTGCCCACGGCGATGAAACGGTCGGTGAAAAACCCCACCGCCCCGAAAGAAGGATAAATACCCGGCAGGTTCGCGTTGTCCGGACGCGCCCAGGTCACACCGAGATCCTGACTGACCAGAATGACACCCTGTTGGCCGACGGCGACGAGGATCTCGGCGCCGGAACCGAACTTGCCGTAAGCGATGCTGAACAAGGCCTTGCGCGAACCGCTATCCACGTGCGTCCAGGACAAGCCGTCGTTGCTGCCGTGCATGATGACGCCGCCTTCGCCGACGACCCAAAAACCCTGCGTCGGCCCGGCGTAGGTAATGTCGTAAAGACGATGCATGGTGTGAGAGTCCTGACGGACCCAGGTTACACCGTTGGTGGAACTGGTCAGGATCGAACCGCCGAGGCCAACAGCCACGCAAAGACCGTCGGGACGGCAATCCATATCGTTGATGACCACATCCGCGGGCAAAGGGGTGGCGCTGATCCAACCGTCGGTGGATGCGTGGACGACGCTCGAGAGGCAGAAAAAGAGCAGTCCCAGCAAGCGCATGGAAACGCGAATGAAGCGATGTGACATCGGGGGATTATACTCCCTGACGCGGATCACCGGCATTAATGCCGGCTTAGCCCATTAAGTACAAAGGAATTCCTTGCCTAAAGTACGCGACCGAGATCCGTAATCGGTGCGACAACGAGAATCTTGATCAACTGTATCAATATGACCACGACCATGGGAGAAAAATCCATCCCCCCCATAACCGGCAGAATACGCCGCGCCGGTCGCAAAACCGGCTCGTTGAGACTGTAGAGCACCTCGGCGATCGGATGACGACCGCCCGGCCCCACCCAGCTCAGGATGATCTGGGCGATGACGCTGATCAGATAACAATTCAGCGCCAGGGAAATGAGCTCCCCAACCGCCATGACGAGCACGCCCGGGAAATGGGTCGATACGCCCGCCGCGACATGCGTCAGAACGAGCGCGAGCAACTGGACCCCAAACAATAGGACCACGGAGGCCATATCGATGCCGAACAGTCCGGGAATGACCCGGCGCAAAGGCACCAGCACCGGATTCGTGACCTTGACCAGGAACTGGCTCAGCGGGTTGTAAAAGTTGGCCCGGGCCAGCTGCAACAGGAATCGCAGCATGATGAACAGCAGGTAAAGACCGAAGACGGTGTCGATCAGGTAGACCGAGGCATTGGTCAGATACGGATCATTCATTTGTCGTTATTCTCGTCGAGGATGGCGGAAAGCTCTCGGGCTCGATCATGGGCGCCGTTCAAGGCCTTTTGGAACAACCCCTTGAGATCCCCCTCGTTGAGGATACGCAAGGCGCGCTCCGTGGTGCCGCCGGGCGAGGTCACACGGGCCCGCAAAGCGGCAACGTCTTCTTTACTCTCGATCGCGATCCGCGCCGCGCCGAGCGCGGTTTGCAAGGTCAGCAAGCGGGCCGCTTCGGCGGACAACCCCAGGTCGCGTCCGGCGGACTCCATGGCCTCCATGACCAGAAACAGATAGGCCGGGCCGCTGCCCGAAAGGGCCGTCACCGCGTCCATTCCATCTTCGGCATCGATCCAAAGCGCAAGACCGACCGCGCGCATGATGGACTCGGCCAAGTCGCGCTGATCGGCGCTGACGTTGGCGTTGGCAAACAGCGCGGTCGCGCCGCTGCCCACCAGGGCGGGCGTGTTCGGCATCGACCGAACGATCGCGGTCTCGGCGCCGAGCCAATGCTCCAGCGATCCGACCCTGACGCCAGCGGCGATCGAGATGATCAAAGGCGCGTCCTTGGCAACGGCCTCGGCGATTTCGAGCGCGACGCCGCGGATCATCTGCGGCTTCACGGCCAGCACCACGACATCGCTGCCGGCCACGGCGTCCCGGTTCATATCGGTAACGTTGATCGGATACTTCGCGGCCAGGTCCTGTCGTCGCTTGGGGTCGGGATCCGACACCGTGATCGCCTGCCCGGAAAAGGCATCCTTAATCAGGCCGCCGACCAGGCTTTCCGCCATGTTTCCACCACCGATAAACGTGACCCGCGCGTTTTTCATCAAATCCCCTTGCCCTGACTGTCGAAACGATATGACGTTGGATAGTAACGCATATCGGCAAGAATTGCCCTCACCTGACCATGCGCGCGGAAAGCGGACACGCGATTTCCGCAGCACTCCGGATGCTGCTAAAATTCATTGAATCATTCAAGGCCGGCACGGAAGTCACCAGTCGTTCCATACGCACATTCGGACCAAAACGATGACGAGAAAAATACTCCTGTTGGGCCGTAACGGCCAGGTTGGTTGGGAACTCCGACGTTCGCTTTCGCTGCTCGGCACGGTCGTATCGGCGGACAAGCCGGCGCTCGACCTTGCCCAGCCGGATCTCATCCGAGCCATCGTCCGGATGCACGAGCCGCATCTCATCATCAACGCTGCAGCCTATACCGCCGTCGACAAGGCGGAGGACGACTACCAGATGGCGAAGGCCATCAACGGCGTCGCCCCCGGCATCCTCGCCAAAGAAGCCAAACGCATCGGCGCCACGCTGATCCACTATTCGACGGACTATGTCTTCGACGGAAAAAAAGATGCGCCCTACACCGAGGACGACGCCCCGAATCCGATCAACAGCTACGGGGACACCAAGCTCATGGGCGACCGCGCGGTTCAGGATGTGGGCGGCTCGCATCTGATCTTCCGCACGAGTTGGGTTTATGGCCGTCGCGGCGCCAACTTCGTCCGCACCATCCTGCGCCTCTTGGCCGACCGCGACGAGATCAGCATCGTCGACGATCAGATCGGTTCGCCGACCTGGTGCCGGATCATCGCCGAGACGACGGCGCAGATCATGGCCTCGATGCAAAGCCCCGACGGCTTCGACCTCGACGGTCGTAGCGGAATCTACAATCTGACCGCCCACGGCTCGACGAGTTGGTACGGCTTCGCCTGCAAGATCGCCGATCACGCCCGCGACTACCACCTGATCCCCAAAGTCGGCAACATCCGGCCGATCCCGTCCAGCGAATACCCGACCCCGGCTCAGCGCCCGGCCTACGGCGTGCTGGACAACACCAAACTGGCGGAAACCTTCGGCATGCTGACGCCGACGTGGGAGGAACAGCTCAAGCTGTGTTTGGAACCGGAGTGACGGGTAACGGCACGCCCTCGCTCATCCCAACCGCTCGTCAAGGCGGTTAACAATATCGCGGCTTTCGTGGATGACTCCGATGATAACGGGCTTGGGTAGGCTATCGGTGACGTAAAAGATGTAGTGGCGCCCGTACTTGGTCACCAGCAATTCGGGGAGCGTTTTTGAGAAAGACCGCCTTGGAACATCGTTTGAGGCAATCGCCTCAAACGTAACTTTCAACCCATCGCGGTATTGCCGAAGCATTTCCCTGCCCCATCGATTCAAGGTGTAATGCGCGATTTCGCGCAGATCCCGCTCCGCATCCTTGGAAAGTTCGTAGGACCCCATTACTTCCGGCTGCCCTCCCGTTCCACCTCATCAAAGATTCCTTCTATCGATTTTGAGGAATACGAACCTTTCTTGGCCTCCTCGAGACGAGGTTTCAAAAATGTCTCCAGCTCCCGTAGCGCCCCGTGCCGCTCAAGATCAGGCAATGTACGTTCGAGCACATAATCCTTGATGGATTTGCCTTGCAGCGCGGCAGCGGCTTTAAGTCGTTGGTGCTGTTCCGGAGTAATTTCTATCGAAAGGCGCATCAGAAAAACCTTCTTCATTGGCAAGTCGCTAACAACAAGCGTTCAAAATATCACAAATGTTGTTGGGGGCAAGTGACAAGAACCCTAGCACTTGGAGCTATAGTCAAATCTGGTGTACAGCCGATTCCGCTGTACCCTGTGACAGATCCATATTCACCCGTTCGCCATCCTTGAATTTCACTCCCTGGACAACGTCAGCCAGTAGCTTGTAG
>WGNS01000076.1 GCA_016124415.1 Gammaproteobacteria bacterium
CTTGTTCTGCGTACCGTAGGGAAGTAGAGCAAGGTTGTGTACGCAGGACGGTCCCGGCAAAAGGAATAGCTGCCGCGTAGGCGAAGCGTTTTTGCGACAGGATGTGCAAAAACAATACTGAGGTAGCGGCACTACTTTCCGCCTTGCGCTACATCCCTTGGGCGCGCTTCTCTGACTACTATTCACTCAATAAAACCAGCCTTTTTGCGGATATAACAAACATGCGTCTTTCCCGTTTCTTGCTTCCCACGCTTAAGGAGACCCCCGCCGACGCGGAGGTCGTGAGTCATCAGCTGATGCTGCGCGCCGGTATGATCCGGCGGTTGTCGGCGGGTTTGTACACTTGGTTGCCGCTGGGTCTCAGGGTGCTGCGCAAGGTCGAGGCGGTCGTTCGCCAAGAGATGAACCGCGCCGGCGCTCAGGAGGTCCTGATGCCGGCCGTTCAGCCCGCCGAACTGTGGGAGGAATCCGGTCGCTGGGAGCAATATGGTCCCGAGTTGCTGCGGATCCGGGATCGTCACGACCGTTCGTTCTGTTTCGGGCCGACCCACGAGGAGATCATCACCGATCTGATCCGCGGCGAGGTGCGCAGCTACCGCCAGTTGCCCGCAACCTTCTATCAGATTCAGACCAAGTTCCGTGACGAGATTCGGCCGCGTTTCGGCATCATGCGGGCGCGCGAATTTCTTATGAAGGACGCCTATTCCTTCCATCTTGATCATGCCAGTTTGCAAGAGACCTACGAGGTCATGTACGACTGCTATTCGCGCATCTTCACGCGTCTCGGCCTCGATTTCCGGCCCGTGCTGGCCGACAGCGGCGCGATCGGCGGCAAGTTGTCCCATGAATTCCATGTGCTGGCCGACGCCGGCGAGGACGTGATCGCCTGTTCCGATACCGGAGATTACGCAGCCAACGTCGAGCTGGCGCCGACGCTGCCCGCGACTGAAGCGCGTCCTGCGCCCGCGAAGATCTTGGAACGCGTTGCGACACCCGGCAAGGAATCCATTGCCGAGGTCTCCGAATTTCTGGGTGTCGATCCGTCACGGTGTCTCAAGACGCTGTTGGTCAAGGGTGCACAAGACCCTATCGTCGCTCTGGTCCTGCGCGGTGATCACGCACTCAACGAGATCAAGGCCGCCAAGCTCGAACAGGTCGCAAGCCCGCTCACGATGGCGACGGCGGAGGAGATCCTTGAGGCAGCCGGTTGCCGACAAGGCTCGATCGGTCCGGTCAGTCTCGCCGTGCCGGTGCTCGTCGATCATGCGGCGGCGCGGGTCGCGGATTTCGTTTGCGGCGCCAATGTCGACGGCGAGCATCTGACCGGCGTCAATTGGGGCAGGGACCTGCCCGAATCCGAGAGTGTCGACCTGCGCGACGTCGTGGCCGGCGATCCGAGTCCCGACGGTAACGGCCGGCTTGTCCTGCGCCGCGGCATCGAGGTCGGCCATATCTTCCAGCTCGGCGACAAGTATTCGAGCACCATGTCGGCGAGCTGTCTGGACGAATCGGGGCGCGCCGTCATCATGACTATGGGTTGTTACGGTATCGGCGTGTCTCGCGTCGTCGCCGCCGCCATCGAGCAGCATCACGACGACCGCGGCATCGTTTGGCCCGAGGCGATGGCGCCGTTCGAGGTCGCTCTGTTGCCGATCAATATGCACAAGTCGCAGCGCTTGCGCGAATACGTCGAGGGGCTCTATCAAAACCTGCTCGACGCCGGTATCGATTGCGTGTTCGACGACCGCAACGAACGTCCGGGTTCCATGTTCGCCAATGTCGAACTGATCGGTATTCCTCATCGCCTGGTGTTGTCCGAGAAAGGATTGGACGCCGGCGTCATCGAGTATAAACACCGCACGGCCGGCGAAAGCGAGGAGCTCCCGCTCGACGGTCTCCTGGATCGCCTCCGTGAACGGATGGACGGCAAGGGCTGAGCGTCGTCTAGTCGCGCTCCTGCTGACCACCTGTTTGGCGGTGGCGGGCGCTTCGGTGGCGCAGGCCACGACGAAACGCGCCGGCGTTTGCGCCGGGTGCCTCGTTGATCCCGAATTGCGCGCCCGCGTGCTGGCAGCCGTCGAGGACGCCGGTTTCGTGGACCGTTTCGATGCGGAGGTCTGGCTCAGCGACATGTCGCAACGTCTGAGCGAACGGGTGCCGGATCGCGTTTCGCGCCTCAGTCTTCTGCGCGTGATCCATCGCGAGGCCAGTCGGGTCGATCTTCCTCCGGAGCTCGTCATGGCCGTGATCGACGTCGAAAGCGGTTTCGATCGCTGGGCCGTATCCTCCGTCGGCGCCCAGGGCCTCATGCAAATCATGCCGTTCTGGCTCAAGGAGATCGGACACTCCGAAGACAGTCTTCAAGAGATCGATACCAATCTGCGGATGGGTTGCGCGATCCTGCGCTATTACCTCGATCGCGAGCACGGCGACCTGCGTCGCGCGCTCGGGCGCTACAACGGCGACGTGAGCGGGGACCGCTATCCGGACAAGGTATTCAACGTCCTGCGCACGCGATGGTACCGACGCTGAA
This sequence comes from Gammaproteobacteria bacterium, assembly GCA_016124415.1. Lineage (GTDB taxonomy): Bacteria > Pseudomonadota > Gammaproteobacteria > SZUA-140 > SZUA-140 > RI-283. Next base: position 2,534 of record WGNS01000076.1, read on the forward strand.
GGCGATCGTCCCGCGACACCATAGAAATTCCCGAAATTGCCGATACCTAGGCTATGAGATGTTGCTTTCGTCCACCGCGCAGTCCGATGAAGGGCTCCGGGCGGTGGTGTTGAAATCGTTTGCGAGAGGCAGGGGGAATCATGTTCGGTTACATCACAGGCAAGTCCAAGACCGATACGCGGGAGGAGAGCGGCCCGTTGCTGGCTGTGGAACAGGTGGCTGCCGTCATGGAGCACTTCCAGATCGGCGGCAAGATCCGGTACGCGCCGGATTACCGTCCCGAGGTCACCATGGATTCGCTCATCATCGCGTACGGCATCAACAATCATCTCGTCTATGCCCAGCGCGACATCTGCCTCGACACCAGCGGCAAACAGGCCGCCCTCCTGATCGACGAGGATTGGAAAGAACGGGCGATCCCCGATATTCGGCGCTTCTGCATTATCCTGCCCGACATCGGCAATCTCGAGAACGTCTTGGATTACGACACCCGAGTTCGGGTGCGCAACGGTGGTCAGCTTCAACGCGGCGACCGGATCACGCTGATGTCTCTGTACGCCAACCACGGACTGCCTCATATCGACACCATGGTCAGGAAACGGGTCACGCTGCGCGACGGCTATTACGCCAACCATTCCGTGATCGTGCTCGAAGTGGAGCCGCAGACTCTGCGCATGGTCGATCAGCGCCAGCACTACCGCATCAGAACCCATTTGCCCGTGACCATCCGCCTCGCCGACGAGAACAAGGCGCGCCGTTGCGTGCTGGTTGATTATTCGGAAAACTCGCTACGCCTGTCCTTCGACGACCCGGACATGGAGATTCCGCCCGTGGCCAGGCAAAGGATCTACGTCAACATCGATTTCGACGACCTGGGCAAGTCCTTTACCCTCCAGGCCAAGGCGATCCGTAAGGGCGAGGATTTCATCGTTTTGAGGCTCACGCACATCAAACAGGGGGATGAATACGTCGAATTGGGCCTACTCGAAGCGCTGGATATCAAGGCCAGTCTTCTGCAGCTACCCAATACGCGTTAGTTGGAGTCAGTTCCAAGTTCCAAGTTCCAAGTTCCAAGTTCCAAGTTCCAAGTTTCAAGTTTCAAGTTTCAAGTGACAAACGATCTTGCAACTTGTCACTTGTAACTTGTCACTAGTCACTAGTAAGTCAAACACGTAAGCGGGGAAAAATGGGCATAAGCCCGCGCCGGCGCTATAATCCGGGAAGTCATTCCCGATCGAAGTCAACGCCAACAAGGTCCTCGTGATTTTTCCTGACGAACGTCGATTTTTAGCCCTTGCAATCGTTATATTCGGACTGCTGGCACTCGCGGCGCCCGCGTCCGCCGCTTTGTCGCCGCTGACGAATTTCTGGGCGCCCGACGGCGACGTCTACCATGCTGTTGAACTTCCGCCGCCGGGCGCCGGTATCGGCGTCAATGCCGACCCGACAGCACCCACGCAAGCCACACTCGACTATCGCTATTCGCGTATCGGGGGCACTGTCTATTCCGTCGTTTCCGATGCGTCCGGCGGTTGGTACGTGGGCGGTGATTTTGACCAGATCAACGGTACTCCGAAGAAATATATCGCCCATTTCGATGCGTCGGGGGCATTGGATACGACGTGGCAGGTCGCATTGGATGGGCCCGTGTACGCCATGGTCCTGCAGGACGGCCTGCTCTACATCGGCGGCGCCTTCACGACGGCCAATGATCTGTCGCGTAACCATTTGGCCTTGATCGCTTCCGCGACGGGACAGGTCAGCGAGACCTGGGGGCCGGATGCCGACGGCGCCGTCTCGGCGCTGGTCATATCGGGCGGCAGTCTCGTCGTGGGCGGCCAGTTTACGCAACTGGTCGGGACGACGAGAAATCATCTCGGCGCGGTCGACAAGTTCACGGCCGAGATTTCGACCTGGGATCCCAACGTCGACGGTGCGGTCTCGGCGCTCGCATTGCACGAGGATACATCGCTTGGCAATACGCTGTACGTCGGCGGCAGTTTCACCCAGGCCGGGGGCGGAGCGCACAGTAATCTGGCCGCGATTTCGATGACGGATGGGACGCAGGTATCAGGATGGGTCAGGGATACCGATCAGATCGTCCGAACCTTGCTCATCAGCGGGTCATCATTGTACGTCGGCGGCGACTTCACACTGTTGGACGGGTTGTCGCGTGGAAGTCTTGGCGCCATCGATATCGCATCGACCACGGTCACGTCCTGGGATCCGGGCGCCGACGGCCCGGTCTACGCCTTGGCCGTTGCCGGAAGCAGCTTGTTCGCCGGCGGTTCATTCACGCACATGGGGACTTCCGCACGTACGCACATCGCGGCGATCGATACCGTGTCCGGCGGCGCCACGAGCTGGAACCCGGGATGGTCGGGCAGCGCCGTGATCCGGGCGCTCTCCTGGCAGATCAACGGCAACCATAGCGGCGGCGTCTTGTATGTCGGCGGAGACAGGAACGTCAGCGGCGGCAAGATCTATATTGCCGGGGCCTTTTCGTATGTAGGTCCTCCGACCGGGTCGGGGGCGCTGATCCCCGCTGACACGGCGCTGCCTACCTCGGATCGTCCCAACCTGAACGGCGCGCATATCGTCGGCTCGGTCTGGACCGCGGTCGGAGACGGCTCGGGTGGTTGGTATATCGGCGGTGCTTTCTCGTCGATCGATGGGGTGGCGACCGGGAATTTGGCGCACATCGACAGCAGCGGTGCGTTGGATCTCAATTGGATGCCGGCCACGAACGGATTTGTGTACAGTCTCGTGTTGGATGGCGGCGTGCTATACGCCGGAGGACTTTTTACCCAGGTCAACGGCCAGCCGCGGAATCACCTGGCGGCTTTGGATGCGAGCGGGGTTCTGCAGGCATGGGCGCCGGATGCGGATAACGCCGTAGTTTCCATGACCGCGATCGGGGGAGTGCTCTATATCGGTGGCAGTTTCACTCAAGTCGGGGGACAGGCGCGCAATCGCCTAGCGGCAGTGGACAGCGCCGGCGTCGTGCAGGCGTGGAATCCCGATGCCGACGGAAGCGTGAATTCAATAGCCGCTTCGGGCACGGGGCTTTATTTCGGCGGTACCTTTACTCAGGTCGGCGGACAGCCCCGTAATCGTGCGGCCGCAGTGGACACGAGCGGGGTCGTGCTGCCGTGGGACCCGGATGCGAACGGGTCCGTCATGACCGTTGCAACGTTTGGATCAACGGTTTACCTGGGCGGGTTATTCACTCAACTGGGGACTCAGACGCGCAATCATATCGCAGCCTTGGATGCCGCCGGGAACTTGCTTACCTGGGCACCAGACATCGATGGTTCCGTCAACGCGATTGTGCCAACGGTGTCGACCGTGTATCTGGGCGGTGATTTTCGGCATGTCGATTTACTGTATCGTCGCGATTTGGCTGCCGTAGACGCCGGGACAGGAGTCGTCAACGCCTGGGATCCGGGTGCATCTTCGGCAGTGCTGACGTTGGCGAGGCAAACCAACGCGGCCTACCCGAACGGAGTGATCTATTGCGGAGGAGCCTTTTCTTCCCTGGGTGGCGAGCCCAGGGACAATCTCGCCGTATTGGATCAGTCGACCGGTGAGTTGCTGAGCTGGGCGCCTTCGGTGAACGATGTGGTCCGCGCAATGGAATTGTCGCCGGATGCGCAAACACTCTATATCGGCGGAGACTTTACCGCTGCCGCCGGCCACGCTCGTCTCCATCTGGCAGCGCTCAATACCAATAGTGGTATCAGTCTGGACTGGGCGGCGGGTGCGGACGCGCGGGTGGCCGCGCTGGAACAGTCTTCCGACGGCACCAGTCTGTTCGTCGGCGGGGATTTCACGCAAATCGGGGGACAGCCTCGGACGTATTTGGCGCAGATACGAACGGCCAACGGTATCCCGGTCGAGTGGAAGCCCGGCCTGGACGGCGGGGTTCGGACCCTGGTTCGATCAGAAAATTCGCTTTACGTCGGCGGCGCATTTACGAATGTGGTCGGGCAGGCGCGATACCGTGCTGCGATGCTGGATCTCAACCAGCTGTTGCTGACCAACTGGCGGCCACAGATCGACGACGGCGAAGTCCTCTCCATCCTCCCCGATCCGGTTCTCGGCCGCGTCTACGTCGGCGGCAGTTTCACCCAGGTTGCTGGTGCCCCAAATAATGGTCTAGTAGCGTTCGCGCAGGGTTCCGCCGCGTTATTGACCGACTGGACTCCGGCTTTGGACGGTTCCGTCGATGCCTTATCGTTGTCGGGAGACGGTACCCGGGTCTACGTGGGCGGCGGGTTTCTCCATAGCGGATTATCGGTGGCGCCCTATCTCGTTTCACTTTCGTCGTTTGACGGGGCGGTAGATACCACTTGGCTCCCCGTGCTCGATGGGCCTGTCGGATATCTGCAGACCGCGAACGATAGTTCACGTATCTACGCAGTCGGCGGGTTCCTTTCCGAGTCGGGTAGGACGCGCCCTCGAGTCGCCGACTTTCCTCTCCCAGCCAGTGAGACGGCGCCGCCGGCCACAACCATATCGCTGCCGGGCGGCATCTACAACAAAACGACCCAGGCCGACATCGTTCTGACCTGCGACGATGGGTTCGGGTCCGGCTGCGCAGCGACGTATGTGACGACCGACGGCAGTGCACCCAGGATCGCGCCGAATCTGGTTTACACGGATTCGATCCCCTTAAGCGGCGATATGACCGTGCGTTACTTCTCGGTCGATCGTCTGGGTAATCGCGAGGCCGAGCATCAGGCCCAATATTTGATCGACCTCGTGCCGCCCACTTCGACCGCCTCGCCGGGCACAGAGGTCTATTTCGGCACCGAGGTCACGGTGACGCTGTCCTGCCACGACAAGGACAGCCTGGGCGTTTCGGGTTCGGGTTGTACCGACATCTTCTATACGACCGACGGTAGCTTGCCGACCACCGCCTCGGCGCGCTACACCGGACCGTTCACTTTGTCGGGCGCCGTCACGCTGCAGTATTTCGCCGTTGATGCGTACGGCAACAAGGAGGACGTCAATCGCGACGAATATGTCCGCAATCGCATCGGCGCCGGTGTGGGCGGCTTCGGGCCTCTAGTCTGTCTGCTGCTGGTTTGGGCGGCCGGTCGTCGCCGATGTTTTTCGCATGGCGAACGGGGACGGCCATGAGGCGGTTGTTCTTCGGATTGGGATTGTTGTTCGCCGCGTCTACGGCCGCTGCCAACGATACGCCTAACACAGCGTTTTCCTACAGCGACGCAGCCGTAAACAGCTTCGCGTTCAGTTCCTCCAGGATTTACGTGGGTGGCCTTTTTAACCAATTTACGACCGTCGGCAGCGCAGTGCCCGACATCCGGCACCGCCTAGCAGGATTGGATTCGGTTTCCGGCGGGATCCTGCCGAACTGGCGTCCCACCCAGGTGGCCGATGCGATCGTTTCCATAAACGCGCTCGTGCTGTCAAAGGATAGCCGGACGCTGTTTGTCGGCGGCGATTTCAGCCGGTTCGTAGGTGCCGCACGCTCCAATGTCGCCGCCGTAGACGCCGCGAACGGCGCACTGACGTCTTGGGCGCCGGTCGTCGACGGGGTCGTGCGCACAATGGCCTTGTCTCCCGACGGCACGACGCTCTACATCGGCGGCGATTTTCTAAACGCCGGCGGTGGCGGACGGGCGCATCTGGCGGCGTTGACGACCTCGCTTGGGCAATTGATGCCCTGGAGCGCGGACACCGATGCGCCGGTTAGAACGATGGCCGTGACCTCCGACGGCGGTACCCTGTTCGTGGGCGGCGACTTCACACGGGTTGCCGGCCGGTCGCGGGCCCGCCTTGCCGCAATCAATCTCAGCAACGGTCTGGCTACCCCGTGGCAGGCCGATGCCGACGCTACCGTACGTCAGCTCAGAATCAGTCCCGATGGCGCGGACCTATACGTCGGTGGCGACTTTACAACGATCGCCGCCGATACCGGCGCCCAGACGAGATCTCGTCTGGCCCGGGTGTCGACCGTCAGCCCCGCGATACTTTCGAGCTGGGCACCCGCGACCGACGCGCCGGTTGACACATTGGCCGTGAGCCGGGACGGTGAGGTAGTCTTCATCGGCGGCACATTTTCGAGTGTCAACGCGACCGCCCGTTCTCAGATCGCGGTCGTCGATGCTGCTGCCGGCGCCGTGATGCCCTGGAACCCGGGAGGGTCTTCCACGATCACGCAAATCGGCGCGCTCGAGGTCAGCTCAAACGACGCGTCCCTGTTCGTCGGAGGAGATTTCAGCATGATCGGCGGCGATGTTCGGAGCGGAATGGCGGTGTTCGACGTCGCACCGCCCGTCACGACCTTGTCGCCGGTGGCAGGTGGATACCCCACGGCGAGAGATCTCACGATGAGCTGCGCCGACAACGCGGGCAACCCCTGCGCTTCGATTCGCTACACCACGGACGGCAGTGATCCACGGACCTCCGCGACGGCGATCGTCTATTCCGCTTCGATCCATATTGCCGCCGCTTCGACGACGATACGTTATTCCGGCGTGGATGCCTACGGCCGAGAGGAGGCCGCGACCACGGCACATTTTTACATAGACGGAAAGGCGCCGGTAACCACGGTATCGCTTCCGGCTGATACGTACGGCAGAGCCACGATCACCGCCGTGACGCTGACTTGTAAGGATGAACTCGACGGTTCCGGTTGCGCTGCGATCTATTTCAGCGGTGACGGCAGCGAGCCCGTCGCCGATCTGGCGCATCAGTACCTCAAGGCCATCGACCTGACGGGTTATCTGAGCGATTCGGCGGCCGACGGCACGGTTACGCTGAAGTATTTTTCAGTCGACAATACGGGCAATCAGGAAGCGACACACACCGACGTCTATACGCTTGACCAGAATCCGCCCGTCGTGACCGCGGATCCGCTCGGCGCGACCTATTCCGGGCCGATCGACGTTACCTTGACCTGCGATGACCAGGGCGGCAGCGGATGTAAGGCCATGTACTACACGCTGGACGGCACCAAGCCTTCGGACGGGACCGTGCCCGCGAGCGACGGTGTCTCGCTGGTGCCGGCGACAACGGAATACACCGGCCCGATCCATCTTGCCAGCGGCGCGCCGGTCAGCGTCTACGTGATCGATAACGCTGGCAATTCGGCGAGCGCACTGATCGCGATCTATTCCTTCAACGCCAACCGTACCGACACCCGCCACGGGCTGGCGGCCTTGGATTATCCCGTATTGCTGATACTTGCGGTTTTGTTCGCGGTACGGCGCTGTTGTAGGTTGGGCTGAGGGACGAAGCCCAACGTATCCTTGTCACTCGGCATAGCGTTGGGCTTCGTTCCTCAGCCCAACCTACGGATAGGGGCACGGCGTGCCGTGCCCGTGCGATCCTGTAAGCTTTAGTGCCGGAAGTGTCGCATCCCTGTAAAGACCATCGCGATGTCGTGTTCGTCGGCGGCGGCAATGACCTCATCGTCGCGGATCGATCCACCCGGCTGGATGACGGCGCGGACGCCGACTTCGGCCGCGCTGTCGAGACCGTCGCGGAACGGGAAGAAGGCATCCGAGGCCATGACCGAACCACGCACCTCGAGACCGGCGTCGGCGGCCTTAATGGCGGCGATGCGGGCGCTGTAGACGCGGCTCATCTGGCCCGCGCCGACGCCGATGGTCTGGCCGTCGCGGCCGTAGACGATGGCGTTCGACTTGACGTGCTTGGCGACCGTCCAGGTAAAGAGCAGGTCGTCGATCTCGGCTTGCGTGGGCTTGCGTTTGGTCACGATCTTGAGATCGGCGGCCGTGATCCGGCCCTCGTCGCGGTCCTGAACGAGCAGGCCGCCGCGCACGCGCTTGTAATCAAACTCGGCGCGCGCAGCCGTGCCGGTCCAATCGCCCGTGACGAGCACGCGGACATTGGGCTTCGCGGCCAGGATCTCGCGACAGCCGTCGCTGACCGCGGGTACGATGATGACCTCGACGAACTGGCGGTCGATGATGGCCTTGGCGGTTTCGGCATCGAGCGGACGGTTGAAGGCGATGATGCCGCCGAACGCCGAGGTCGGGTCGGTCTGATACGCGCGGTCGTACGCCGTTAGCGGCGAATCGGCCAGGGCCACGCCGCAAGGGTTGGCGTGCTTGACGATGACGCAGGCCGGACCTTCATATTCGCGGACGCATTCGAGCGCCGTGTCGGCGTCGGCGATGTTGTTGAAGGACAGTTCCTTACCCTGGATCTGTTCGGCCGTCGCGACGCAGGGTTCCGTGGTCGCCGGGTCGCGGTAGAAGGCGGCTTCCTGGTGCGGGTTCTCACCGTAGCGTAGGCCGCTGACCTTTTGGAACTGATGATTGTAGGTACGCGGGAAACGCTCCTTGTCGCCCGAAACCAGGGCGCCCAAATAGTTGGCGATCATTCCGTCGTAGCGGGCCGTGTGCTCGAAGGCCTGGACGGCGAGGTCGAAACGCAGGGCATCGTTCACACCGCCGTTGGCCTTCATCTCCTCGATGATCAAGGGATAATTGGCGGCGTCGACGACGACGGTCACCGCGGCATGGTTTTTGGCCGCGGCGCGCAGCATCGAAGGACCGCCGATATCGATGTTCTCGATGGCCGTCGGCAGATCACAATCGGGGCGGGCGACGGTGGCCTCGAACGGATAGAGATTGACCGCGACGAGGTCGATGCCGAGGATGCCGTGCTCCGCCATGACGGCATCGTCCTGGCCGCGGCGTCCGAGCAGGCCGCCGTGGATCTTGGGATGCAAGGTCTTGACGCGGCCGTCCATGAGTTCCGGGAAGCCCGTGTATTCGGAAACGTCCTTGACAGGGACGCCGGCGTCGCGAAGCAGGGTCGCGGTGCCGCCGGTGCTCAGGATCTCGACCCCGAAGCCTGCGAGGGCCTTCGCGAATTCGAGAATACCGGTCTTGTCGGAGACGCTGATCAGGGCGCGTTTAATCTGGGGAGAACTTTGGGGCATCGAAAAAACTCTCGTCGTCAATATAAATGAATGAAAAAGGAGGGTGGAGCCGGAGGAGTATTGGGAATGTTCAGTCTAGCTGGTACTTGGCCAGCTTCTTACGTAGCGTACTTCGGTTTATCCCGAGTAGCTCGGCGGCCTTGGACTGGTTGCCTCGGGTATGTTCCATGACGGTGCGGAGCAACGGCAGTTCGACTTCGCTGATGACCATTTCATAGAGGTTGCTGACCGGGGTGTCTTCGATGTCGGCGAAATAGCGCTTCATCGACGATTCGACGCAACTGCAAAGCGGCTCCTTGCGTCTTTCGACGAAGCCCGGTTTGTCGGACGATATGGCCTGTTCGGTTTCCTTCTGAAGCTCGACCATCATGCCGCCGCCTCCAGGTCTTCCTGGGCGCCGGTAAAGAATTCGTCGGTAAACTGGCGCTGTTCGGCAACGGTCTCGAAGCGGTTCATGGCCTGTCGGAAGGCAGCGGCGCCCTGGAGGCCTTTGCTGTACCAAGCGATATGTTTGCGCGCCATGCGGATGCCGACATGCTCGCCGTAGAATTCGTAAAGGGCATCGAGATGTTCGATGACGATCGCGTGTCTTTCCGCCGGTGTGGGGTCGGGCAACAGCTCGCCGGTCTTCAGGTAGTGGTCGATCTGGCCGAACAGCCAAGGCCTGCCTTGCGCGCCACGGCCGATCATGATGCCGTCGGCGCCGGTGTGATCGAGAACGGTGCGCGCCTTCTCCGGCGAGGTGATATCGCCATTGGCGATCACGGGGATACCGATGGCCGCCTTGATGGTCGCGATCGTCTCGTACTCAGCCTCGCCCCGATAGGCGCAGGCGCGGGTACGGCCATGCACGGCCAACAGTTGGATGCCGCAGTCTTCGGCGATCTTGGCGATTCGGACGCCGTTGCGGTTTTCGGTGTCCCAGCCCGTGCGGATCTTCAGTGTGACCGGGACGTTGACGGCGCCGACGACGGCTTGCAGGATTTCGGTGACGAGGTTTTCGTTTTGCAGCAGGGCGGAGCCCGCCATGACGTTGCAGATCTTCTTGGCCGGGCAGCCCATGTTGATGTCGATGATCTGGGCGCCGTGATCGACGTTGTAGCGTGCGGCGTCGGCCATCATGCGCGGATCTGCGCCGGCGATCTGGACCGAGCGTGGTTCGGGTTCGCCGCGGTGGTCGGCGCGGCGACGGGTTTTTTCACTGCCCCAGAGCAATGAATTGGACGACACCATTTCGGAGACCGCCATACCGGCGCCCATCCGCCGGCACAAGGTCCGGAAGGGGCGATCCGTGATCCCGGCCATGGGCGCGAGGAACAGCGGATTCTTAAGACGATAAGGTCCGATCTGCATCGTTTGCGTTATGGTTCGTTGATTGATAGTGTCGCCTGCCAGCGAGCGGCAGTTTTTCAGCAAGCTTTAAAGGGCGCAATATTATTATTGTTGTTTTTATCTTTTTTTGGCCGCCACCCGCGGAAACACATGATCATACCCCTATCGAGGCGCTTGTTAAAGCCGTTTTGCGAACTTTCCGTTGCCGATCGCATCGGCGCGTCCGGTAACCTTCGCTCCGCATTCCATGGCGGAGGAAGTCGGGTATGAGCGGTCGACTGCTCAAGTCGACCGTGACCGTGGGCGGCATGACGCTGATTTCGCGCGTGCTTGGGCTCGTGCGCGATATCGTCATCGCGCGCGTCATCGGTGCGGGGGTAGGGGCCGACGCCTTCTTCGTTGCGTTCAAGATACCCAACTTCATGCGACGCCTGTTCGCCGAGGGGGCTTTTTCCCAGGCCTTCGTCCCGGTGCTGTCCGATTACCGCGCGACCCGCGATCCGGAGACCGTCAGGGAATTGATCGGCGCCGTCAGCGGCATGCTTGGCGGGATATTGTTGCTCGTTACCCTGGTCGGTGTGTTGGCGGCGCCTTTGCTCGTCAGCATTTTCGCGCCGGGTTTTCTGGACGAGCCCGTCAAGTTCGCCATGGCGGCGGACATGGTCCGGATCACCTTTCCCTATTTAATGTTTATCTCTCTGACCGCCCTCGTGGCCGGCGTCCTGAACAGCTACGGACATTTCGCCGTGCCGGCCTTTACACCGGTCCTGCTCAATCTCTGTCTGATCGGCGCGACTTTGTGGTTCGCTCCGGGGCTCGACCGTCCGGTCATGGCGCTGGCCTGGGCGGTTCTATTGGCGGGCATTTTGCAACTGGGATTCCAACTCGTCCCTTTGGCGCGCATGGGATTCTTGGTGCGTCCGCACTGGCGTCGCGACGATCCGGGAGTCATGCGGATCAAAAAGCTCATGTTGCCGGCCATCTTCGGCTCCTCGGTGGCGCAGGTCAATCTGCTCGTCGATACGCTGATCGCGTCCTTCCTGGTTACGGGCAGCGTGTCCTGGCTGTATTTCTCGGACCGGCTCATGGAGTTTCCGCTCGGTGTGTTCGGGATCGCGCTCGCGACCGTCATTCTGCCCAGCCTGTCGCGCGACCATGCCTCGGCGTCGCATGAACGGTATACGGCGACGCTCGATTGGGCCTTGCGTCTGGTCATATTGATTACCGTGCCCGCCGCCATGGGCTTGTGTCTGCTTGCCGGGCCGATGTTGACCGCGCTGTTCCAGTACGGGGCCTTTTCGGCCCACGATATGGCCATGTCGCGTTTGAGTCTCATGGCCTACGCGCTCGGTCTGCCGGGCTTCGTACTCGTCAAGGTGTTATCGTCGGGGTTCTTCGCGCGCCAGGATACGCGAACGCCCGTGCGCGTCGGCATCATCGCCATGACGAGCAATATGGTCATGAACGTCTTGTTCGTCGTGCCGCTGGTCTATCTCGATTTCGCCGGGCCGCATGCCGGCCTGGCGCTGGCGACGTCGATCTCGGCTTATCTCAACGCCGGTTTGCTTTATCGCGGCCTCTATCGCGAGACGGGATTTCGTCCCGGCGCGGGCTGGTTCGGCTGGCTTCTCAAGGTCGGCGCCGGCGTCGCCGCCATGTCGGCCTTGTTGATGCTTGGGCCCGACTCAACCGATGCCTGGCTGGTCATGGGGTGGTCGACCCGCACGCTGCATCTGGCCGGATGGATCGCCGCAGCGGTTTCGGTCTTCGTCGTCGTCATGTTTGCGTTGGGCGTGCGTCCGGCGCACTTGATTTCAGCGCCGGGCAGTGACAAGCATTCCTCGTAGTCTATAATGTTCCACTGAATTCATTGACCATTTCCTAATCGAACCCATGGAACTTATCAGAGGTCGGCACAATCTGCGTCCCGAGCATCGCGGTTGCGTTGCGACGATCGGCAATTTCGACGGCGTCCATCTCGGGCATCAGTCGATCCTGTCGCTGTTGCGCAAGAAATCCGCCGAGCTGGGTTTGCCCTCGCTGGTCATGACCTTCGAGCCGCATCCGCGCGACTTCTTCATGCGCGGCCACACACCGGTGCGCCTTTCCCGCTTGCGCGATAAGGTCCTCGCGCTGGCCGATTACGGCGTCGATCGCGTTCTGATTCTGCCCTTCAATCATGTCTTTGCGGACATCAGCGCGGACGACTTCGTGCGCGAGGTGCTGGTCGAGGGTATCGGGGTAGGCAGTTTGATCGTGGGCGATGATTTTCGATTCGGCAAGGGCCGCCAGGGCGATATCAATCACCTGCACGCGGCGGGTGCCCGGTTCGGCTTTGAGGTCCTGCGCCTGCCGACCTACGAATCGGACGGCGCACGCGTCAGCAGCACGCGTATTCGCGAGACGCTGAAACATGGAGATACGCGCGCTGCAGCGGAACTGTTGGGGCGACCGTATTCCGTCAGCGGTCGCGTCGTCCGCGGCGACCAGCGCGGCCGCGTCCTCGGTTTTCCGACCGCGAATCTGCACTGGCACGGCCGTTGTTGCGCGGCCTCCGGCGCCATGCAGTTACCGCTTGCGGGCGTGTTCACGGTCCGGGTCATCGGTCTTGGCGACGAGCCCCTGAACGGGGTTGCCAATGTGGGCGTGCGGCCGACCGTGGACGGCACGAAACAGAGCCTCGAGGTGCACCTGCTCGATTTCGAGGACGACATTTACGGGCGCTATGTCGAAATCCAGTTCCTCGACCGCCTGCGCGACGAAAAGCGCTTTGACGGTGTCGAGGCTCTGCGCGTCCAAATAGAGCAAGACGTGGCAGAGGCCCGTGAGCGCTTTGCGAACGCAGGACGCCCTTCCGGCGTCACCGCGGC
>WGNS01000047.1 GCA_016124415.1 Gammaproteobacteria bacterium
AGCTTGGGCAATGGGTCTCCCAGCTTTTCCAATAGATCAAGACGCTCTGCGTGGTCAAAAAATCCCGGTTGCATGTCCTATACCCGTTTTTTATCAATGCGATATTATCTCAGATCAGCATGGGTTTTTAGAGGTTCCCTATAGCTCTATTGCTAGCGTTAACGTCCGCTTCACTCTGGCAGACAGAGTCTGTGATGCCCGGAAGAACGGCAGCTTCTGGCCGTTTTCGGTCACCAGGCAACGGGCGCTAGGCCGTAGGTTGGGCTGAGGAACGAAGCCCAACATCATTCGCCAGAGAAATCGTTGGGCTTCGTTCCTCAGCCCAACCTACTTTATGAAATGGTTTCCGGCTGGGAAGTGACGCTCAAGCGCCAGATAACACCCATTCATAGCGGAAGCGATTGAGTGGTCACGTTGGGGGATATTCCACATGAAGGCCAACGCGAAAACCGGACGTTCGACGATAGCAGCAGAACCACGCCTCAAAAACGTAGCGAGCGCGGACGAGACAAGGTAAAAATGAACGAAAAGGCGCCGTCGATTTGAGGCGGGCTCCACTAATGCACCGTACACACCATACACGGATCAAACGACCGCACGATGTGCTGTACTGAAACCGGGTCGGTTTCGCCTTCCTTGACGGGCGCGTTGACGAGCGCCTGTTCTAAGGCGCCGGGTTGTTCGTTCGCGTCTCGTGGGGAGAAATTCCAGGTCGTGGGCGCGACGATCTGGTAGTTGTGGATTCTTCCGTCGCGGATGTCGAGCCAGTGGCCGAGACTGCCGCGCGCCGCTTCGACCATGCCGACGCCGAAGCCGCTTTCGGGGACGGGGACTTCGACACAAAACGGTTCTCCGGACCGGATCTCCTTGAACCACCGTTCCATGAGCGGAAGCAGCCGCGCGACCTCGAACAATCTGCCGACGACGCGGTTGCGCACATTGCCGCCGCTTTCTTCGACGAGCGCCCGCATCAAGGCCTGACCGTCGATGAGCTGACGGGCGAACGCGCCGACTTCCACCACCTTGCCGTCCAGGCGCGGGGCCTTGCACCAGGTATAACCCTTGTCGCCGTCGCCGGAAGGCAAGGTAATGCCTTCGCGCGGATGCAGCGGCGCATGGCCGCCGTTGAGCCAGGAATGGCTGACGTCCTCGCGGATCGCATCGCCGTCGAGCGCCTGAACGCCGCCGTCCCAAACGCCTTGTTTGAACGTGCGTCCTCCTTCCGTCTCCCCTGCTGTTTCATAAGCGCCGTAACTCATAAACCGATCCGCGGCGCGGCCGATGGTTTGCAATTTCAGGTTGTCGGCGATTTTCAAAAACCGGGGGAAATCGCCGGTCGCCGCATCGGCATATTCATGCAACTGCGCCGGCGTTGTGATGGCCGTGATCGCTTCGAGTGGAACGCCGAACAGGTTTGTTTCGAGAAATTCGCGCATCGCGAACAGGAGACTCATGAGGCGCGGTTTCTCGCCCGCATCGATCGCGCGCGTCGTGCCGCCCGGCTGCAGCGCGAGGCTGTGCGGCCACTTGCCCGCCAGCATGCCCATGAGATGCATGAACTGCGCACGGGCCGGCAAGAGCTGTTGCGTCGCGGTGCCGCTGACGGCCTTGAAGCGCCGTTCCGTATCGGCGTACCAGCCCTTTCTCGCGTAAACCTTGCGCGCGAAATCGGGCATGAAAAAGAGATAGAAATGCGTCAGATGATCGGCGAGGTTTTCGCAGGCCGCAACCAGATTCGTCACGCGCTCGCCGTTGGGCGCCATCGCGATACCCTGGGCCTGCCGCAAGGCCGTGGCCGCCGCCACGGATTGCGATACGGAGCAGATGCCGCAGATGCGCGGCGCATAGACGAGCGCGTCGCGCGGGTCCTTGCCGACCAGCATGCGCTCGAAACCGCGATAGAGCGGCGAGGTAACCCAGGCGTTCGTGACGCGGCCGCGCTCGATATCGATCTTGACCTCGAGATCGCCCTCGACGCGATTGAACGGTCCGACGATGCGGCGCGTCATTTCATCACCGTCACTTGATCACCCGCCCTTTGCTCGTACGACTCGGCGACGTCACGATGTGATCGGCGGCGGCATTGTCCTTCAAACGTTTCGGGGTCGCGGCCTTCGACAGCGAGGCCAGCGCAACGAACCAGGCCTTGGGCATGTCGGTGGGCAAACCGACCGGAATGCCGGCCACTTTGGGCGTTTCGGTGAAAACGCGGCCCGGCTCCTCGAAACCGGGCGCGGTGCAATCGATGCAGGCAAACCCGCCGCGCAGGCACGACCCCTCGCCGTTCCACAAGCGGATATTGCAATCGGCATGGGCCTGGGTGCCGACGCAGCCCAGGTTTTCCATGAGACACCCGAGCTGCGAATGCTGCGCGGCGCTGGCCTTGTATTCGTAAAATTCGTTGCGCGGGCAACCGTGATGCACGAGATGATCGGCATAGCTGCGCGGCCGCCCCAAGGCATCCAGATCTCCAGCGTCGAGTTCGCCTGCCGCCAACCGCGACAAGGTCTCAGTAACCCAATTGGGATGCGTGGGACAACCCGCGATATTGACGACCGGCAGACCCGACGTATCGCGATAGTGCTCCCCCAGCAATCCGCCCCGCTCGGCCTCATCGTATTGCAGGCCGCAGGCCTCGACCGCGTTGCCGCCGCCGCGCGTGATGCCGCCGAAGGCCGCGCAACTGCCGACCGCGACGACGTGCGCGGCCCGGCTCGCGAGTTTCGCGATCCACTGCATCATCGACTCGCCGCTGCCGGCCAAAAGATGATAACGGCCGGTGCCGTTGGGGCCGCGCATGACGGCGCCTTCGAGACACAGAATGTCCAATGGCTGCTTGCCGTCGGCGATGCGGTGCAGCAGCTCCAGAAACTCGCCGCCGCTTGCCTCGCTCAGCGCCGGATGCCACAACAGCTCGATACCGGAGGCCCTAAGGCTCGTGACCAAACCCGGCGCCTCGGCGTTCAGCAGCGACATGCTGCATCCGCCGCACCCGCCCGATTGCAGCCACAACAAGGTCTTAGCCATGGTGCGCCTCCATCTCCTTGGGAAGGGTCAGGGTGAACAGCGCGCCACCCTCGGGATGATTGCCTGCGCAAAGCGCACCACCGATCTTCTGCGCCAAACCGTAGCTGATCGAGAGGCCAAGGCCCGTGCCCTTGCCGACCGGCTTGGTCGTAAAAAACGGCTCGAAGACCTTGGAAAGCGTCTCGTCGGCGATGCCCGGACCGTTATCGCGCACCGACAGGAAAACCTCCTCTGCCTCGTCCCGGCAAACGATTTCGAGACGCGCGCCCGGCTGATCTTCCATGACGTCGACGGCGTTTTGAATCAGATTGACGAGGATCTGTTGCAGATGGCCCTTGCGGCTCCGGATCTCAAGTTTCGGCGGCATTTGATAACGCACCTCGACGTTCTGCCGCTCCGCGCGCAGGACCCAATGCACCGAGGTCTCGATCAACTGGATCAGATCGAAACGGCTCACCGCCTCGGACTGCGCACCGCTGTAGCGCCTGAGGTCCTGCACGATATCGCTGACGCGCTCCGCGCCTTCGAGCGTGCCGTCGATCAGCGACTCCATGTCGTCGATGATGTGATCGATCTTCAACTCGTCGCGCAGGTCCGCGAGCGCCGCCGGATCCGTGCCTTCGTCGATGGCATTGAGATAGCGCGTGAGCCGGGCGCCGTAGCGTTGCAGGGCGTGCATATTGCCGAACACGAAACTGATGGGGTTGTTCAACTCGTGCGCGACGCCCGCGACCAGGCGACCGAGCGACGCCATCTTCTCCGACTGCACGAGCTGCTGCTGGGCCTGTTGCAATTCGCGGTGCGCCTTGTGCAGCGCGTCGTAGGCCTGGCGCAGCTCGCCGATCGGCCGCCCGAGCAGGACCATGCCCTGCTGACGCCCTTCGTGATCGAAGTGCGGCGAACAATTCAACGCCAGCGGCACGGCGCCGCCCGGCGTCGTGAGCTGGACCTCGCAATCGCTGATGGCGTCACGGCAACCTTCGTGCAACTGGTTGCTGATCCGCTCCCGCGATTCCAGCGCGAACAGCTCGTTCACGGTCTTGCCCATGATGGCGGATTCATCGCGGCCGCTGAGTTCGAGCAGGGCGGAATTGACCTGAGTCACGGCGCCCTTGTCGTTGCAGACGATCAGCACGTCGTTCATGGAGGTCAGCACGCTACGGATGAAGCGGTGCGCCTCCTCGAGTTCGGCGTTCTTGGTTTCGAGTTCGAGCTGATGACGGACCAGGTCCGCGTAGACCTCGTCCATCTTGCGGATGACTTCGATCCAGGCGTTTTCGGACATGATCGACTGCCCCAGGGTTTCCGCCACCCCAGCCTCTTCGATCAAGCGTTTCTTGTTGACCGCCATCGTGCTGCAATCCTTGTCGCGATACCGCTCAGTTCAGGGTCGCGCCTTCGGGCACGTAACCTTCCTTTTCGAGCCCGTAGCGTTCCAGCTTGCTGCGCAGGCCGACGCGGGACAGACCCAGCTCCTTGGCGGCGCGGCTCTTGTTCCAGCGGTGGCGGATCAGAGTCTCGCGCAGGATGCGCGCCTCCAGGGATTCGACGCGTTCCTTGAGCGAACCATCGAGACCGCTGAGCAAATCGAGCTCCGCCTCGTCCTCGACCGGCGCGGCGCGCAGCACGCGCGGCGACAGCAGCTCGGCGCCGAGCAGCGGTTCCTTGCACATGACCAGCATCTGCTGAATCTCGTTCGTGAGCTCGCGCACGTTGCCCGGCCAGTGATAGGCCTGAATGCAGGCCAGGGCCTCGTCGGTGAACCCGTCGACCCGCTTGCCGAGATGGGCCATGGCCTTGTCGAGCAGGGCGCGGGCCAACACCGGGATGTCGCCGATGCGGTCACGCAGCGGCGGCATGGTGATCGTCATACCGGCAAGCCGATAGTAAAGGTCCTCGCGGAACCGGCCCGCGCGCACCTCGTCCTCCAGGTTCCGGTTGGTCGCGGCGATGACGCGCAGGTCCACCCTGCGCGTGCGGTTGCTGCCCAAGGGACGGATCTCGCCCTCCTGCAACACGCGCAACAGCTTGACCTGGAACGCCGGCGAGACCTCGCCGATCTCGTCCAGGAAGACCGTGCCGCCGCTGGCGCGCTCGAACAGGCCGATGCGGTCCTCGACGGCGCCCGTGAAGGCGCCGCGCTTGTAGCCGAACATCTCGCTCTCCAGCAATTAGTCCGGCATCGCGCCGCAGTTCTCGACCACGAAGGGCTTGTCCCAACGCGGACTGTTGTAATGCAGGGCGCGCGCGGCCAGTTCCTTACCGGTGCCCGACTCGCCGTAGATCAGCACGGAGATGTCGTAGCCGGCGATCGCCCTGAGACGGTCGTAGACCTCGTTGAGCGGACTGTCGTCGGCGCGCACCAGGCCGTCCTTGTCCTGAAACTGCTTGCGCAGGCCCTTGCGCTGCTGCGCGATCTTCTGTTCGAGTTGTTGGGGCGCGACCTTGAGCTCGATGTTCAAAAGCTCGTTCTCGCGCTGCAATTGGAACATCCGGGCCGCGTTCTTGAGCGTGAGGATCAGCGTGTCGGGCCGCCAGGGCTTGGTGATGTATTGATAGACGCCGGCGTCGTTGACGGCGCTGATGATGTCCTCGGAATCGGTGTAGCCGGAGATGATCATGCGGACCACCTCGGGCCATTGCTCGCGCACCTTCTTCAAAAACTCTACGCCGGTCATGTCCGGCATGCGCTGGTCGCACAGGATGATCTGCACCCACTCGCGCTCAAGGATCTTCTCGGCCGACGCGGTATCGACGGCGGTCTTCACGTCGAACTCCTCGTTGAGGATGCGCGTCAGCGACTCGAGGCCGCGCACCTCGTCGTCCACGATCAAAATGGTTGGCTGTGTACTCATCACACCCCTCCGTCAACAAATGCGAGGCAGTTGCTCGCCCGCGAGCCAATCGACCAGGCGCTGGCCGCCGAAGCGCGTTTCCATTTGGACGAGACAATGGCGGTCTTCCACGACCCGGCCGATCCAGGCCGCCTCGCGACCGAGCGGGTGATCGCGCATGACGCCGAGCAGGGTCTCGGCGTCGCGTTCCGCGCAGATCACGATCAGCTTGCCTTCGTTGGCGACGTAGAGCGGGTCGATCCCCAACAGCTCGCAGGCCGCCGCGACCTGCGGTTTGACGGGGATGGCCGACTCGTTCAACTGCATGCCCACGCCGGACTGGGTGGCGAGTTCGTTCAGCGTCGTCGCCAAGCCCCCGCGCGTCGGATCGCGCAGGCAACGGATCTGCGGCACTGCCGCGACCATGTCGGCAACCAGGCCGTTGAGCGCCGCCGAATCCGATTCGATGGTGGTGTCGAACTCGAGGTTCTCGCGCTTCGACAGGATCGCGATGCCGTGATCGCCCATGCTGCCGCTGATCAGGATAACATCGCCGACCCGGGCGCGGTCGCCCGAGACCTCGACGCCCTCGGGCACGATGCCGATGCCCGTGGTCGTGATAAAGACGCCGTCGCCCTTACCCTGCTCGACGACCTTGGTGTCGCCCGTGACGATCGCGACACCCGCCGCCGCCGCGGCCCGCGCCATGCTCTCGACGATGCGATCGAGATCGGCAAGCGGGAAGCCCTCTTCGAGGATGAATCCGGCCGAAAGATAGAGCGGCTTCGCACCCATCATGGCGACGTCGTTGATCGTGCCGTGCACGGCGAGACTGCCGATGTCGCCGCCCGGGAAGAACAGCGGCGAGATCACGTGACCGTCGGTCGCCATGACCGTGCGTCCGGCAGCCATCTCGAAGGCCGCCGAATCGTTGCCCTGTCTCAGGAATTCATTGTCGAGGTGTTTGACGAACAACTCCTGAATCAGATTGGCCATGGCCCGGCCGCCGCTGCCGTGGCTCATGTCCACTTTTCCGGTTTTGAGATTGAGCTTCATCAGGCGGCACCCTGCTTCGAAACGTGTTGGTGGCGTCCGTAGCTCCAATACGCCGCGCACGCGCCTTCGGAGGACACCATGCACGAACCCATCGGGTTCTCCGGCGTGCAGACCGTGCCGAACAGTTTGCAGTCGAGCGGTTTCTTCTGGCCGCGCAGGATCTCGGGACAGGCGCAGCCCTTCACATCAGATACCGGCTGCGCCTCGACCGGAAAGCGTTTCTCGGCATCGAACGCGGCGAATTCCGAGCGGATCCGCAACGCGCTCTTCGGGATCGACCCGAGCCCGCGCCACTCGAAGGCGTCGCGCAGCTCGAAGACCTCGTCGACCGCGGCCTGCGCCTTGGTGTTGCCTTCGCGCGTGACGGCCCGTGTGTATTCGTTGTCCACCTCACAGCGGCCTTCGTTGATCATACGGATGGCCATGAGGGCCGACTGCATGACGTCGAGCGGCTCGAAGCCGGCGATCACGATGGGCTTTCCGTATTGTCCCGCGAAGGGTTCATATGCCGCGCTGCCTATCACGGTGCTGACGTGCGAAGGGCCCAAGAAGCCGTCAATGTCGACCGGCGTCTCGGCATTCAAAATTGCGCCCAAGGCGGCCGGCGTCAGCACGTGATTGCAGAACACGGAAAAGTTTTTGAGGCCTTCCGCATCGGCTTGTTTGATCGCGACGGCCGTGGGCGGCGTCGTGGTCTCAAAGCCGATCGCGAAGAACACGACCTGGCGGTCCGGGTTGTCGCGCGCAACCTTGAGCGCGTCCTGGGTCGAATAGATCATGCGGATGTCGGCGCCGTCGGCCTTGACCTGCGTGAGACTGCGCCGCTTGCCGCCGGGCACGCGCATCATGTCGCCGTAGGTGCAGAGGATCACGCCGTGCCGTTCGACCATCTGCATGGCCTCGTCCAGACGCCCGATCGGCAGTACGCAGACCGGACAGCCCGGGCCGTGCACGAATTCGACGTTATCCGGCATGAGTCCTTGTACGCCGTAACGGAAAATTGCATGCGTATGCCCGCCGCAGAATTCCATCAAACGGTAACGGCGGCTAGGGATAGCCTCGCGGGCGATGGCCTTGGCGATGGCGCGCGCCTGCCGCTGGTCGCGGAATTCATCGATGTATTTCATGACGCCTCTCCTCCCAGCAAACCCGCTTCGGCGAACAGGTCGAGCGTCTTTTGCGCCTCTTCGGGGCTGATCTTGTTGAGCGCGTAGCCGACGTGGATCAGCACGTAGTCGCCGACCGCGACGTCATCGACCAACGCCAGCGACACGGTCTTTTTGACGCCGCCCAAGGAGACTTGGGCGTTATCGCCCTCGATCGAAATGACTTCCGCCGGAATCGCGAGACACATGGTTCAGACCTCCTTAGTTCTCTTCAGACCGGCACGACGCCCCGCGATCCAGCGGTACCAATCGTCGAGGCCGTCTCCCCGGGTGGCGGAAATCGGGATGATCTGGATATCAGGATTCACGCGCAGCGCATAGCCGAGGCACTTCTCGACGTCGAAATCGAGATAAGGCAACAGATCGATCTTGTTGAGCAGCATGACGTCGGCGGCATGGAACATATCGGGATACTTGATCGGCTTGTCCTCGCCCTCGGTCACTGAGAGGATCGCGACCTTGGCGGCCTCCCCCAAATCGAACTCGGCGGGACAGACAAGATTGCCGACGTTCTCGATGAACAGGAGGCTATCGGTCTGCGGCGCGAGCCTTTCGAGCGCGTGGCCGACCATGTGGGCGTCGAGATGACAGCCCTTGCCGGTGTTGATCTGCACGGCCGGCACGCCGGTGGCGCGAATGCGCTCGGCATCGTTGGCGGTCTGCTGGTCGCCCTCGATCACTGCCACCGAAACGGACGATTTCAAGTCGTCGACCGTGCGCGTCAGCAACGTCGTCTTGCCCGAACCGGGACTCGACACGAGGTTCAGGGCCAGGATGCCGCGCCCGGCGAAAAAGCCGCGATTGCGCGCCGCGTACTCATCGTTCTTGGCCAGGATGTCGACCTCGATCCGCACCTTGCGGCCGTCGCTGATGTGGGGGTCGTGGACATGATGGCGATGCCCGTCGATCGTCACGCTATCGGTTCCACATCCGCAATCAGTACACATATATGGACGCCCCCATTATTCCACCTCTAATTCCTTGATCCGCATCTCCTCGCCCCCGGTGACCTGGAGCTGGAAACCGCCGCACTCGGGACAAGGGTCGAAACGCTGCGCGATCGCCACGGTCTTCATGCACAACATGCACCAGGCCTGTCCCGGCACCTCGATGATCGCGAGTCGCGCGCCCTTCGCGATGGAGTCCTTCATGACCACGTCGAAACCGAAGCGCAACGCCTCGACCTCGACCCCGGCCAAGGCGCCGACCTCAAGCCATACGGTCTTGACCCTGTGGTAGCTCTGCGCCTCGGCCTCTTCCTCGATCACGCGCAATATGCCTTCGCAAAGCGACATCTCGTGCATCAATGCACCCGCAATTCATAGGCGACACAGGGGTCGATGGCGTGGATCCAGAGCGTCGCCTGGCGGCGCAAATGCGCCTCGTCGTTCGCCTCCAACGTCTTCAGACCCCGCACGGCTACGCCGTCGGGATGAAAATTCCACTCCGTGGGCGCCACAATGGCGTAATCCGCGATTTTGCCCCGCTTCACTTTCAGCCAATGAATCAGGTGGCCGCGCGCGGCATCGATCATGGCGGCGCCCTGCCCGCTCTTTTCCGCGAGCTCGCCTCCGTCCGCATCTTGTACGCCGTCGTCCTCCTCGACGGCTCCCGTCTCGCAGGCGGAACCCATAACGATCGCCGCCTCGGTCGAGATCGTCCGCTCCAGGCTGACCAATTCCACGAGGCGCGCCGTCAAACGGGTCAGGAGGCCGTTGCCGTAGTCTTCGCGCACGGCCACCACGAGTTCATGCAGGGTCTGCCGGGTGTATGTGTTCGTCTCGCGGCACTGGCCGCGCCAAGTCGGTCGGGCGATGAATTCGTCGCGGGCGCGGGTGTAGAACGCCGGCACGTCGAACAGCAGATTGAGCGCGTGCCCGGACATCGGGGCCAAATGCGCCAGCCCTTCCCGCTCGGCCCCCACGTCCAGCAAGTTCTCCTCGTACAGGTGGCGAATCATATGCGCCGCCGGCGTCTGTCCGGTCTGGGCCCAAACCCGCAGCCACTCCGGGGAGGAGATGCCGCGCCATTGCTCGATGGGCATATCGCAGACCTGGCGTTCAATCAGCGCCTGCAACCGGTCGATCACGCCCTGGAGCCGTTCACCGTCGACGTTCAATCGCGCCGCCGGCGCCATGCCGTAGCCCTCGCCGAACAAGGCCCGCTCGGCCTCGTTCATCATGGTCGAAAGCAGCGTCAGGTCCCGGTCCTTCGGTTGCTTCACGCCCAACAGCTCCGGCCACACCACGAGCACCTGCCAGAGGTGTTCGCGTATCGTTTCCAGATGCACGAGCAGGCGTTGCGCCCGGCGCACGGCATAGGACATCTCGACGTCGAGCGCGCGGCACCAGGCCGTCAGGGCGGCGTAACGGTGCGCCACGCCGCAGATGCGATACATCAAACCCAAGAGCACAAGGCCTTCGTCGGCGGACTTGCCGCGCAGGACGTCGACGAGCTTCAAGGGGCGTTCGGAACGCACCGTGACGTCGGCGACCCGTGGACCGTCGCGATAAAGATCGAATACCAAACCGCCTTCCACCTTCCCTTCGCTTTTCCTAGTTTCTTTGTTCATCGAAACGCCTCCCCGCGCAGAAAGTCGCGCCGAGACAATGGGCCTCGTGCGCGCTCGGCAAGCGTCGGCTTGTCGGGGTCGCGGGTCAGGGATTGGCCCGCCGACATGGGTTCACTATACGCCTTATCCATGATCGCGAGCAGAACAGCTTTGGCCGTCGCGACCGCCGTGGCCTGATCGCCGAATTCGAACATGGGCGAAAACAGCGAACAGCTTTGAAAACGCCCCACTCCCGGCTCGTCGGCGACGACGAATTCGTACGTCCCCGAAGGCAAGACATGGGCCTGTTTGGCGCCCGGTTTCAAGGCGGCCCAATCGCCGGCCTCGGCGTCGACACCGCCATCTTCAGGGGGCAGCAATACGAGGTTCATGCACCAGGGCGTGATCAGCACGCCGAGGCGTTCATGCGGCCCTTCGTCAAACCCGACGGTCGCGACTTCAAGCGCCGCATTGACCACGGGCAAGCCGCGCATGCGTTCACGGTGGATCGTCGCGAAGACCTGCGCGAGCCTTGCCCCGGCCTCAGTCATCTCGCGCCTCGTCCAGCAGCAAAAAACCGGCCTTGTCGCTGTCGCAGTTCGGGCAGCTCCAGTCGTCGGGCAAGGCGGAAAACGGCGTGCCGGGCGGGATCTGCCAGTAGTCGTCGCCGAGTGCCGGGTCGTAGACGTACCAGCAGATCCGGCACTCCAGCCGGGCGTCGGCGGGCAGCGACGAGGCGTCGCCGCCGTAAGCCCCGGCGAAGAAGTGGCTCACGGTCAGGCCTCCACCCGATAAACATCCAGAATCTCGTTCAGGCGCTGCGCGCTGTCGGCGATGTCCTCGGGCGCGGCGCATGCCACCTCGGGCACGGCGGTGATCTCAAGCGTATTGAGGATCATGCTGTCCTGGGAATTGAAATACTGCACCCACCAGACCTTGTCGGTGCCCGTGCTCGTGATGCGGCAGTTGCCGTAACCGCGCGACAGGATCACGACCTTGCCGGGACCGAGCTTTTCGTGCAGAAACGCCAGGTCCTGCTCGGTCTGCGGCAGCAGGCTCAGGTTGATGGCGTGCGTGCCGCCCTCGGGCAAGGCCTCGTTGGCGGACGCGATCTTCGCCGCTGCCTTGTCGAAACTGCGCGCACGCACGGCCCACGGGATCGAGGCGACCTCGATATGATCGCTGAGCATATTGCCCTCGTCGTCCGTACTCCGCACGCGCCAGACCCCGGCCAGCACCGATTCCTGGATCAGTGTACGCGCCATTCCGTCGATCACGACACTGACGTCGCCCTCGCCGAGGACCTGGTCCACGAGTTCGCGGTTGGCCTCGTCCAGCGACTGAAGGTCGATGGGCGGTTTGAGCTTGCCGTCGTATCCGTACAACTCGGACAACAGGGCCTCCAGCACCGCCATGCCCTCCGTCAGCCCTTGCACCTCCTCGGCCTCGGGCACGACGGGCGCACGGAAGTAGTGCCGCTACCTCAGTATTGTTTTTGCACATCCTGTCGCAAAAACGCTTCGCCTACGCGGCAGCTATTCCTTTTGCCGGGACCGTCCTGCGTACACAACCTTGCTCTACTTCCCTACGGTACGCAGAACAAGA
>WGNS01000091.1 GCA_016124415.1 Gammaproteobacteria bacterium
TCTTGTTCTGCGTACCGTAGGGAAGTAGAGCAAGGTTGTGTACGCAGGACGGTCCCGGCAAAAGGAATAGCTGCCGCGTAGGCGAAGCGTTTTTGCGACAGGATGTGCAAAAACAATACTGAGGTAGCGGCACTACTGTTGTTCGGATTTTTGAAATAGTTGATAATGCGCCTTCAAAAAGCGCCTCTATGAGGGAGGTTTGAGACGTCAATCAATGCGTGTCCCCAAGAGGATGTCAGGGGATACCCAGGTGGGGATTCCGTTTTGCGTTATAACCATATTCGCGGTGTGCAACATGTCATTAAAGCGTTCGGATTTTCCATGGCGGGTTTACGCGACGCCTGGCGTTTCGAAGAGGCATTCAGGATCGAAACGACGCTTTTCCTCATTCTCACCCCGTTGGGCATCTATCTCGGTCAAACGCCGATCGAGCGCGTTTTGTTGGTAGGTAGTTTGCTGATCGTGCTTGTGACCGAGTTGTTGAATTCCGGAATCGAGGCGACCGTGGACCGGGTCGGAGAAGAGCATCATCTTCTCTCCGGGCGCGCCAAGGACATAGGCTCGGCCGCAGTCTTCGTTGCCCTGCTTAACGTCGTCATGACCTGGGGGATGATCCTGGTTCCCAGGATCTGATTTCGAATATTCGCGTATGAAAATTTGAAGGGGATTATTGATGGGGTCCCGTTTCGGACCCCACAAATGCTTGGGCGGATTATTCCGCGCTCGCGAGCAAATCCGCATCCGGATCGAAACGCGGACTCAAGTCCGCCCACAGTAGCCTCGACAAAGTATCCACCGAGTCGGTTCGTCCGGTCTGGATCCAGTTCGTCAGTGTGGCGGCCACATCGGGATAGAGTAGCGGCTTGGGGCTGGAGAGTTTCATCCAGGACGCGACGATCGCCGGATCGAAATCATTCATCTGCATGCCGATGCCGAGGCGGGTCAATGCGGCTGCGTTGGACCACTGTTCCATCTGTCCTTTCAACGGCTTGACCAGGATCTTCTTGCCGTATTGCAGCGCCTCGCTCGCGAGTTCGAAACCCGAGTTCGAGATGACGCCCTCGCAGCATGCCAGATCTTGTTGGAAAGTCTCCCTGGAAAATGGCTTCAGGGTGATACTGCCGATTTCTTTTGGTTCGTCTGTCGCGCAATAGACCCAGAAACGATAATCCGAAAACGGTTTCAGAAAGTTGATGACTTCGTTCGTATCCTCGAAGGGCAGATAGATCAGCACACAGCCCTTCTCGAGCGTCGGCGCGAATCGCGGGCGCTCGATCATGGGCGGCAGGATCGGGGAATCGAAGTGGTCCCAATGCAATCCGATCTGAGTTTCGGCAGGCGCGAAGTAGCGAATGATCGCGCTCGCCAGCGGATTGTTTTTGGCTTTGGGGATGTCGTGAAAAAACGCGTACTGATGGCCGATCGCGATGGACGGTTTCTTTTGCAGGCGCGCGGACCAGGCCGTCACCGGTTCGAAGTCGGTCAGCACCAGATCGTACGGCGATAGATCCAGCGTGCGCACGTCGCGGATAAAACCCGTGATACTGTTATTCATCGCGGTTTTCAAATACTGAATCCGCCCGGCTTTGATCGCGAAGGTCAGTCCCGGCAGGCAACGAAAATCACCGAACGGGTCCATGCTGAACAGCTCTTCGCGGCGGCGGCCGGAAAACAGGTAGTCGACCTCGATGTCCGCAGCGGCCAGAACGGGGGCCATGGTGCGCGCGCGCGTGATGTGACCGTTTCCGGTTGCCTGAACTCCGTAGAGGATCTTCATTTTTTAACGGGTACTCGCTACTAATGGACTATGCTTAGGGCGATCAAGGCGCTCATCGTGCCGAGCGCGGCGCCGGCCAGGGTGTCCGTCGGGAAGTGCACGCCGAGAATGATTCGCGCCGCGCCGATCATGGACGCGAGCAGGTAGGCGAACAGGTCGAATGCCGGATAGTAGGTGTGAACCAGCATGGCCATGACGAAAGCCGCGGCGGTGTGACCGGAAGGAAAACTGAACTGGTCCGACGGCGTCAGCCACGGCGTCAGATCGGTGTCCACGACGAACGGGCGGTCGCGTTTGATAGAGTTCTTGATGAGCAGGTACAACGGGAGTTCAATGGCGAAGGCGATCAGTCCCGTGGTCAGGAACTTGTTGCCATAGGCGGATTCAAACCAGAATAGCGCCAGGCCGATCGCGAGATAATACGGGCCGTTGCCCAGATGGGACAGGACTCGGCTTGCGAAGATCATTTTGATGAAGAAACGGCGGGCGCTGATCCAACGGAACGCGGCGAGATCAAAATGAGCGATTGCCTTCAATGTACCCATAACCTGCATACTGTCTTTTTCTTCGGCCAAGGATCGCACTGGTTGATGACAACTTCATGAAACTTTTGAGAAACTTTTGTGACACGAGGCTTGCCGGCGAATGATTCGATCAACCGGAACGGCAATTTTGGGAGGATGGAAATGGTCTCGATCTTGAACACCAGAACGGGTTACGGTCTGGTCGCGATCGCCCTGCATTGGGTCATGGCATTGGGGATTTTTTTTCTGTTCGGTCTGGGTTTGTACATGACCGATCTGGATTACTACGACGCCTGGTATCACAAAGGGCCGGACCTGCATAAGGCGCTCGGCATGATGGTGTTGCTGATGCTGCTTGTGCGTATACCGTGGCGCTTGGCGAACCTTCGCCCGGAACCTCAGGGCCGCCCATGGGAGCAACAGGCGGCGCGTTGGATGCACAACAGCCATTACCTCCTGATGACGGTGGTGTTGATCACGGGTTATCTGATCCCCACTGCGAAGGGGGAAGGGGTGGATGTGTTCGGCCTGATCGAGGTCCCTTCCGTCATGCGCTTGAGCGGCCCCCAGGAGGATCTTGCCGGCTGGATCCATTGGCTGTCTGCATGGATCCTCGTCGTATTGGCCGTGCTCCATGCGCTGGCCGCCTACAAACATCATTTTGTTGACAAAGACGATACCTTATTGCGTATGATCGGGCGCAAGGCCTCGTCAGGCCCCCGCAATGGAACATCCACCTAATCATGGAACAAGAAGGAGAACCCAAATGAGGAAATTCATCGTACCCGCCATGTTGGCGGGCCTGTTGTCGTTGGCGCTTCCGGTCCAGGCCACCGAGCGTTACGTCATCGACACGGACAAGCATCACGCCTTCATCACGTTCAAGATCAAACATCTGGGGTATAGCTGGTTGCTGGGGCGCTTCGACGATTTCAGCGGCAGCTTCGAGTACGATGAGGCTAATCCTTCGGCCAACAAGGTGGATATCAGCATCGCCATGAATTCGATCGACACGAATCATGCCGAACGCGACAAGCACCTGCGCAGCGATGACTTTTTCGACGTCGAAAAGTATCCGAAGGCGACCTTTACGACGACCTCCTATAGCGACAAGGGCAACGGCAAGGCCATACTGAAGGGTGCGCTGACCCTGCATGGCGTCAAAAAGGAAGTCACGATCGACGTCGACCAGGTTGGTACGGGGCCGGATCCCTGGGGCGGTTATCGTCGCGGTTTCGAAGGAACGACCACGCTGCATTTGTCGGACTATGATTTGAAAAAGGCCAAGATACTGGGGCCCGCGGGCGAGAACGTCGAGTTGTATCTCTCGATCGAGGGTATTCGTCAATAAGGTATTAACGCGGCCCGGACGGGGCTTTCCGCCCGGGCCGTTTATATAGATGTCCTAACGGTTTTGTCTAGCGGTACCCTGAATAGTCCACGTGGGTCATCGTATTTTTGAGGGTGTTCCACGATGGATCTTTCCGCAATTTTTCCCGCCGGGATTTGGCACTACCTGCTCGGCGGGCTCGCGATCGGCGCCGGCGTCAGCGTATTGTTCATCTTCACGGGCCGGATCGGCGGCATGAGCGGCGTTTTTTCCGCAACCTGGTCGTATGTCTCCCGGCTGCCGTTTTTCCAGCAAGCGAATCTGACCTCCAGCCGAGGATGGCGCCTGCACTATGCATTGGGCCTGATCATCGGTGCGGCTTTGTGGCTGTTTCTCACCCAAAGCGATCCCGTGACCACGGAAATCCCCTGGTGGCAGTTGGCCCTTGGCGGTTTTATCGGGGGGTACGGGGCGCGTCTCGGTAACGGATGTACTTCGGGGCACGGTATCTGCGGATTGGCTTCCTTGAGCGCGACCTCGCTCTGGGCCGTGCTGGTGTTTCTCGGCTGCGCGATCGTGACCGCGCAGGTCGTCGAAGCCTTGGGAGGTGCGTGATGAACGATCGCATGAATGCAATCTTCACGGTCGTGAGCGGGGCCTTGTTTGGTTTCGGGCTTGCGCTGTCGACCATGATCAAACCCGAGGTCGTTCTCGATTTTCTGCGTTTCGACGACTTCGGGCTGCTGCTCGTACTGGGCGGTGCGGTCGGCGTG
Organism: Gammaproteobacteria bacterium; assembly: GCA_016124415.1. Lineage (GTDB taxonomy): Bacteria > Pseudomonadota > Gammaproteobacteria > SZUA-140 > SZUA-140 > RI-283. Next base: position 4,405 of record WGNS01000091.1, read on the forward strand.
ACGCTGATCGCCTATCAGCTCGCACCGCGTCTGATGGCCAAGCCCGTGTTCGCCGCGGCGTTCGGCCAACGCCCGACGGAGACGATGAAGCGGACCTTGGTCGGATCCGCCCTGTTCGGCATCGGCTGGGGGATCTGCGGCGTTTGCCCCGGGCCCGCGATCGCGGGCTTGGGCGCCGGAAACTGGTCGCTCCTGATCGTGGTGGCCGCGATGGCGCTCGGCGCCTATGTCCAGGGCCGTCTGGCGTCCTCGCGTTAGCGTCGCAAACCCTTTGCGGCCTTCCTGACCGTGTCTCCGCTCGAGCAGGGACTGCTGTTTGTGATCTCGGCCCTGGCCAACCTGCTGTCGGCCCTGGCCGGCGGCGGTGCGGGGCTCTTGCAACTGCCGGCCCTGATTTTTCTCGGTCTTCCGTTCGCGATCGCGCTGGCGACCCATAAGGTCGCCAGCGTCGCTCTCGGTGTCGGTGCGACCTTGCGTTTCATGCGCAGCGGTCTCGTCGAGCGCCGCCTGGCCTTGTTCATCCTTTCGTGCGGGTTGCCGGGCGTCGTGCTTGGGGCATCGATCATCCTGCAGGTCCCGGAACGGGCCGCTCAGATCGCTTTGGGTTTCCTGACGCTGGGTCTCGGTATCTACTCGGTCGTGAGGCCCGACCTCGGCACGACGGCGGAGGAGCGCCATCGTTCCGGTTTGCGCTATTGGCTCGGCGGGGCGGTACTGTTTCTGATCGGCGCTCTGAACGGCTCGTTGACCTCGGGTACGGGCTTGTTCGTGACCATGTGGCTGGTGCGATGGTACGGCTTGGAATACCGCGTGGCCGTGGCCTATACGCTGATCCTCGTGGGCCTGTTCTGGAACGGTACGGGAGCCGTAACCCTGGGCCTCCAGGGGGCGATTCGCTGGGACTGGTTGCCGGCGTTGATCCTGGGCTCCCTGATCGGCGGTTACGCCGGCGCGCATTTGGCCATCGTGCGCGGCAATAAGCTCGTCAAAAGGGCCTTCGAGATCGTGACGATCCTCCTTGGTATCAAGCTCCTGATCGGCTAGCCGGTTGTCGCGGTGAACGGTACGCCGCGGGTGTTTGCGCAAGCTTGAATTTACATAATTTTACATACACTTGCGGGACAGGCGTGGCGGGCTGAAGATAAAATCTTGGTGTAACGAAACCGGATGCCACTCAGGGATCGCCTACCATCACGATGAATTTTGCGCTTCGCCTTTGCCTGTCGGGCTTGCTGGTCCTGTTGTGCGCCGACGTTCATGCCGTCACCGGCGGGTCTTCCGACGAAATACGGCCGCCTTCCGACGGCCGCGGACTAACCCTGGTTCAGTTGACCGATTTGGCCTTGAGCAAGAACCCCAAGACCCGGCTCGCGTGGGCGGCGATCCGCGCTTCCGATGCCGGGGTAGCGCTGGCCCGGGCCGGCTACTGGCCTCAGATCGACGCCACCCTGAACGCGCAACGCAGTCGCGCCCTGAATTTCTCGGGTCAACCGTCGAGTACTCAGACCCGCTATGGCGCGAGCGTCAGCTTGAGCTATCTGCTTTGGGACTTCGGTACCCGCAAGGGGACATTGGATCAGGCTGAGTTCGACTTGGCGGCGGCGCATCTGAGCCAGGATCAGACCGTCCAGGACGTGCTCTTGGAGGTCGAGCAGATCTATTATCAGGTTGTCGGGCTGCAGGCAGTGGTGGAGGTCAACCGCCAGAGTCTGCGTGACGCCGAGACCAACCGGGTGGCCGCCGAGGAACGCCGCGCTTCCGGGCTCGCAACGGTAGGCGACGTCTATCAGTCCGAGGCGGCTCGGGCCGGCGCGCGCCTGGTCCTGCAGCAAAGCGAGGGCCAATTGGCCGCGGCACAGGGCCAACTGGCGGTCGCTGTCGGGCAGTCGCCCGATTCGGTTTTGTCGCTGGTGCCCTTGGCGCTGACGGGAACCGTGGAGATGCCCGCCCAAGGCGTTGCCGAGTTACTTGCGGAGGCCCGGCACTTCGTCCCGAACTGCTGGCCGCCAGGGCGCGCGAGCAGGCCGCCCAGGCCCTGCTCGCGACCACTCGCGGCAGCGGTCTGCCGACGCTCAATCTCAGCGCCAATGCCGGTCATACACAAGTTCGCAATATCGGCGACAGCTCCCAGTTCAGCGCGCTCTTGAGTCTCAGGGTTCCGCTCTTCGCCGGTTATGCCGACCGTGCGGCCGTCCATCGGGCCGAGGCGGAACTCGACAGCGCCAGGGCCAACGTCGAGGACCTGAGGAGTCAGATCGAACTGCAGGTCTGGCAGGCCTATCAGAACCTGCGCACCGCCGTCGCGATGCTGGACAGCAGCACGGCTCAGTTGAAAAGCGCCCGGCAGGCGGCGGAAGTCACTCAGGCCCGTTACAAGGGCGGGCTCGCGACGATTCTCGATTTGCTGAGCGCCCAGACGACATTGGCCAACGCCCGCGTTCAGCAGGTTCAGGCTAGGCTGGATTGGGCCGCGGGGCGCGCCGCCCTGGGGCATGCCGTAGGCGGTCTCAAGCCGCCTGCCGAAACGACGGAGTTACCGTGATGCGCAAGTTTCTTCCTCTGTTGATCATCGTCGTCACCGTCGTCGCGCTGGGCGCGTTAGCCGCGTGGCGGCTCGCCGGAGACGAACCGCGACACGAAGGTCGTGCGGCCAAACCGCTGGCCGTCGAACTCGCTACCGCACGCGTTCAGCCGATGCCCGTGTTCCTGCGCGCGGTGGGGCAGGTTCGCTCCGAGCACAGCGTTCAGATTCGACCCCAGGTCAGCGGTCAGTTGCGGGCGATCTATTTCACCGAAGGGGCGGAGGTGAAGAACAGTCAGCGGCTGTTCTTGATCGACCCCGTTCCCTATGAGACGACACTGAGCGCGGCGAAGGCCGAGCTGGCCTACGCCAAGGAGCAGGCGAAACGCCTGGCGCCGTTGGCCGGCAAGGAATACGTCACGACGCAGGAATACGATAATGCCCGCATCGCGGTCGACAAGGCGCGGGCCGCGTTGAAACAGGCCGAGATCAATCTCGCCTACACCGCGATCCAGGCACCGATCGCCGGGCGTACGGGGAGTCTCGGCGCGAAGGTGGGCGACCTCGTTGCCCCGGGCGACGCCGCCGCGCTGGTATCGATCAATCAGCTGCGTCCTATCTTGGTTTACTACAACATCCCTCAACAGGACTTGGCCACGTTGCGCAGCTATCGGGCCAAGGGCGGCATCAGGGTCTTCATCACGCACGAGGACGGCAGCGGCGCACTGGGCGAAGGCGAGCTGGTATTCGTCGACAACAACGTCAACACCGACACAGGCACCGTATTGCTCAAGGCGCGCTTGACCAACGATGACGAAGCGCTTTGGCCGGGGCAATACGTCGGCGTGCGCACGCGATTGACCGTGCAGGCCAATGCCGTCGTAATCCCCCAGAGCGCGGTTCAGACCGGGCAGAACGGCAATTTCGTTTATGTGGTCGAGAACGGCGGGGCGGCCATCCGGACCGTCCTTATCGACCGCCAGGTCGAGGACCTGGCCGTCGTGACGAGCGGGCTCGAAGGCGGAGAGACCGTCGTTCGCCGGGCGCCGCGCAACTTGCGTCCCGGCGTCAAGGTGGTCCCCATCGGGGAGTCGGCGAACGAGGCGGTGGGACAGTAGTCATGAATATCTCGGGTCCGTTCATCCGCCGGCCGGTCATGACAACCATGCTCATGACGGCGCTGATCATCTTCGGCATCGCGGCCTACGGCACGCTGCCTGTGAGCGAACTGCCCAACGTAGACTTTCCGACCGTCAGTGTCACGGCCAATCTGCCCGGCGCCGATCCCCAGACGATGGCCGCGGCCGTGGCCACGCCCTTGGAACGCCAGTTCAGTGCCATCCCGGGTGTGAGTTCCATGGATTCGGTCAGCAGTACGGGCAGCACCCGTATCACGCTGCAGTTCGATCTCGACCGGGATATCGACGCCGCCGCCCAGGACGTGCAGACCGCGATCTCGCAGAGCATCCGGCGTTTGCCCGACAATATGCCGGCGCCGCCCAGTCTGCGTAAGGTCAACCCGGCCGATTTCGCCATCATCTACCTGGCGCTGTCGGCCAAGCAGCTGCCCCTGACCCAACTCGACGAGTATGCCGAGACCCGGGTTGCACAACAGATCTCGACGATCCCCGGCGTCGCCCAGGTGTTGGTCTTCGGTTCACACAAGTACGCCGTGCGCCTGCAGATGAACCCCTACGCGCTGGCGGCGCGCAATCTCTCGCTGAGCCAGGTAGAGGCGGCCATTCGGGCCGGCAACAGCAATCTGCCGACCGGCGTCCTGAGCGGCAGCACACAGAGCTACACGGTGCAGGCCGAGGGACAGCTTCAGGATGCCGCCGCCTACAAGCGTCTCGTGATCGCCTATCGCAACGGCGCGCCGGTCCATCTCGGCGACGTGGGGGAGGCCCGGGACAGCATCGAACAGGACAAGCAGCTCACGACCTTCTTCGACAACACCTCCGAGGACAAGGGCTTGCGTCCGGCCATCGTGTTGGCCGTCAAGCGCCAGCCCGGCGCTAATACCGTGGAGGTGTCTCGGGCGGTACGGGACCGTTTGGCGGCATTGACCATGCAGGCGCCGGGCGACGCTACGTTGCGCGTGCTGCATGACCGCGCCGACTACATCAACGGCTCGATCCACGAGGTGAAGTTCACGCTGATCGTGGCCATCGTTCTCGTCGTAGGCGTCATCTTCCTGTTCCTGCGCAACCCGCGTGCGACCTTGATCAGCGCCATGGCCTTGCCGACTTCGCTGATCGGCACCTTCGCACTCATGAAGGTCTTCGGCTTCAGTCTCGATAACCTCTCGCTGATGGGGATCACACTGGCCGTGGCCTTCGTCGTCGACGACGCCATCGTCGTGCTCGAGAATATCGTGCGCTACCGGGAAAAGGGCGAAAAGCCCATGCAAGCGGCGCTGATCGGCACGCGCGAGATCGGTTTTACGGTGGTCTCCATGACGTTGTCGCTGGTGGCCGTGTTCATCCCGATTATGTTCATGGGCGGTTTGGTGGGGCGGTTGTTCAACGAATTCGGCCTTACCGTCACGATCGCCATCTTGATCTCCGGCCTGGTCTCGCTGACCTTTACGCCGATGTTGAGCAGCCGTTTCCTGCCCGAGAACGAACGCCATACCCGGCTCTATTACGTCCTCGAACGCGCCTTCGACCGCATCCGCGATGCCTACGGGCGCACGCTCGCCTGGTCGGTCGATCATTGGCCGACGATGCTGGCGGCCGGGGCCATGATTCTCGTTCTGACGTTTTATCTGTTCAGCGTCATTCCGAAGGGCTTCATCCCGAGCGAGGATACGGGCATGATCGTCGCTTCGACCAAGGCGCCTGAGGGGGTCACGTTCGACCAGTTGCGCAAGCTTCAGGACCGGGTCGCGACGCTCGTAATGCAGAACCCCAACGTGGCCGCGGCCATGTCCAGCGCGGGGCAGGGCGGAGGCGGTGTTGCCGGAGGCAATATCGGTCGCATGTTCATCCGGCTCAACCCGCAGGAAGAACGCCGGGTCAGCGCGGACGAGGTCTTGCAGCAACTGCGCAAGGCCGTGGCGCCGGTGCACGAAATGCAGGTCTTTTTCCAGAATCCGCCGGCCATCCGCATCGGCAGTCTCGGCGGCAGCGGCCAGTATCAATATGTCCTGCAGGGGACGGACCTCGATGAACTGGACAAGGCCGCCACCGAGTTCGAACCCCTTCTGGGCGCAGTGCCGGGCGTGCAAGACGTCAGCAGTAGCCTGGAACTCAGCAATCCGCAGATCAACGTCACGATCCAGCGCGACGTAGCCTCCGCGCTCGGCGTCAGCGCCGAACAGATTCAGTCCACGCTCTACAGCGCTTACGGCGGCGGCCAGGTCAGTACGATCTACGGCGCCAGCGACGAGTACCAGGTCATCATGGAACTGGCGCCCAAGTATCAAACCAGTATCGATGCCTTGAACGCCTTGTACGTCCCGGCCGCCGACGGTCGCCAGGTACCGTTGCGGGCGGTGGCCGATATCGCGCCCGGCGTGGGGCCGCTTTCGGTCAGTCACTACGGCCAGCTGCCTTCCGTCAGTTTTTCGTTCAACTTGGCTCCGGGAACCTCGCTGGGCGAGATCACGCGCCAAATCGACGATTTGGCGCGCAACGGTTTGCCCGCCGAAATCACGTCCGGTTTCACGGGGTCTGCGGAGACGTTCCGCGAGTCGCTGGTCGGTATGCCTTTGCTCATGGCCATCACGGTGCTCGTGATCTATATGGTCCTGGCGGTCCTCTACGAGCATTTTATTCACCCGATCACGATCCTGACGGCCCTGCCGCTGGCCATGCTGGGCGCATTGCTAACCTTGATCTTCTTCGGCGAGGAGCTCAACCTGTTCAGCTTTGTCGGATTGATCCTGCTGGTTGGTCTGGTCAAGAAGAACGGCATCATCATGGTCGATTTTGCGGTTCAGATCCGCCGCGAACAACGCGCCTCGGCGCGCGATGCGATCATTCAGGCCTGTCTGGTGCGTTTCCGGCCGATCATGATGACCACTCTGGCCGCGGTATTCGGCACGCTGCCGATCGCCCTGAGCAGCGGTTTGGGATCCGAGTCGCGCAGACCCCTGGGCATCGCCGTGGTGGGCGGTTTGCTGTTTTCGCAGATGTTGACCTTGTATATCACGCCGGCTTTCTACGTCGCGATGGAACACCTGACCGACCGGTTGCGCCGCCGGCATTCCGCCGCGGCGACCGCTGGCAAGACCTGATGAGCGTTTGGGTGGCGAGGGAAAGATCACGCCTTGATCCGGCAATCGGCGACGAATCTCTTCGCGTTCCTCCGGGGTTTTATCGATCGACGCCTTGATTTCTTCACGACCTCATTGGGCGACGGTTGGTCGCCCTTGCCCGAGATGATCGTAGGCTGTTGAAAAAGCTGCTCGTCCGTCGATTCCTACTCAGTGAAAGTCCCGTGAGCGCGTCGGCAGGCGGCCGAGTAGGGCGTCGTGGTCTTCCACGTTTGTCGCGATCAGGTGCAGGACGCCGTCGGCCTTTTGAATCTCGCCGTCGATGCCGAGCAGGCGACCGTGCAATACCGCAGGACGTCGGCGCTTACTGCGAGCCATGGAGAGCGACGCGAAGGCGAGTAGACCGGGATAGGTGCAGCTGGATTTAGATGTCGGAATCCGGAGGGCGGAGCCTGACGGGTGTAGATCATCTAAATTCAGCTATATGCGCCGTAGAGTCA
>WGNS01000017.1 GCA_016124415.1 Gammaproteobacteria bacterium
TCTTGTTCTGCGTACCGTAGGGAAGTAGAGCAAGGTTGTGTACGCAGGACGGTCCCGGCAAAAGGAATAGCTGCCGCGTAGGCGAAGCGTTTTTGCGACAGGATGTGCAAAAACAATACTGAGGTAGCGGCACTACTGTTGCTGCGATGGAAACGGTCGGGCCGTCTCTCTTTGTCCGTCTTCACGTCCGGAATGCTATATTGGTTCCTCGACAGGTATGTTCCCGGAAGGATGGAGAAATGACCGCTTGCCCGTTTTGTGACGTCGCCGTGGCGGAGCAGCCGCTTAGAAACGGACTGGCCTTCGCGATCTATGACCGCTTTCCCGTCGCGCCCGGGCATACCCTGATCATCCCCGATCGGCATGTGGCCTCCTATTTCGAGATCACCGCCGACGAGCGTCTCGCGCTGTGGTCGCTGGTCGAGGAGGCGAAGCTTTGGATCGATCGGGAATTCCGGCCGGACGGCTACAATATCGGCATCAATGTCGGCGCCGCCGCCGGCCAGACCGTACCGCATTTGCACATCCACCTGATCCCCAGATACGCGGGCGATATGAACGATCCTCGCGGCGGGGTGCGGGGCGTCATTCCCGACCGGCAAAAATACTGAACACGTTTTGCGCGCTCGCGGAAACAACGCTCGTTTCGACCTGACAAATCCTTACCTATTTTTACACTGAGCCGTCTCGAAGAGGGGGTGGCAAAGCTGGTATCTTGATCGTACCTTCCTGAAATCCTTTGGCGGAGCGTCGGATCGAAGTGGATCGGTTGCGAACAAGCGCGTCGGAGTTCGGCATCGGACATCGGTCGTCGATGGCCGCTGTTCTCGTTTTTTCGGCGCTCGTTTTGACCGGTTGCGCGATGCCCGGACCCGATTACCATCCTCCCGAACCCGATGCCGCCGCGCGATGGTCCGATCAAGGCGCGCCAACGTCCGGGGACCCGGCCGTACTCGCCGCGTGGTGGCGGCAATTCGGCGACTCCACGCTCGACGGTCTCGTGACCGATGCCCTGGCGGCCAATGTCGATCTCGCGACGGCGGAGGCGAAGCTGCGCGAGGTCAGGGCGCAACGCAAGGCTGCTGGGGCGACGCTCGGACCCACGCTCGACGCGACGGCATCCGCCTCGAAGACGAAAAGGAGTTCCGGTTCCAGCGATCTGTTCAGCGTCGGCTTCGACGCGAGCTGGGAGGCCGATGTCTTCGGCGGCTTGCGGCGCGGCGTCGAGGCGGCCGATGCCGATCTCGGCGCCAGTCTCGAGAATCTGCGCGACGCCCGGGTATCGTTGATCGCCGAGGTCGTCGTGAATTATGTGGATTTACGCCGCGCCGAACGACGTCTGGTGATCGCGGAGGCCAATATCGCCGCGCTGAACGAGAGTTTCGATCTGGCCCGCTGGCGCTTGCAGGCCGGTCTTGCATCGGAGCTCGATATCGCTCAGGCCAGGACCGAACTGGAACGCGCGCGCGCCGGATTGCCCGCCTTGAAGACCTCGGCCGATCAGGCCGGGAACCGCCTTGCCGTACTGTTGAATCGCACGCCGTCCGAACTCGGATCCCGTCTGGCTTCCGCCGGCGGGATACCGCATATGAGCCGGGATATCGCGGTCGGCATCCCGGCCGACACGCTGCGCCAACGCCCCGATGTGCGCGCCGCGGAGCGCCGCCTTGCCGCACAAACCGCGCGTCTGGGCGAGGCCGAGGCCGCGCGTTATCCGAGTTTCCGGCTCTCGGGTTCGATCGGTCTCGAGGCCCTGAGCCTGTCGGCGCTCGGTGACACCGGCACCGGCGTGTCCTCGTTGCTCGGTTCGATCACGGCGCCGATTTTTCATTGGAATCGCATCCAGGCGGGCATCGAGATCGAGGACGCCAAGCTCGAGCAGGCGCGCCTCGCATACCGTTCCGCCGTGTTGACCGCGCTAGAAGACGTCGAAAACGCTTTGGTCGCGGTCCGCAATACGGGCGAACGCCTGGATCGCCTGAAGGTGGCCGCCGACAGCGCCGGGCAGACGTTGCCGTTGGCGGAACAGCGCTACAGCGGCGGCTTGGTCGACTTTCTGACCGTGCTCGACGCGCGGCGCACCGTGCAAGACCTTGAAGACCAGGTCGCCGCCGCGGGCGGCGATCTCGCCACCGCCGAGGCCCAGCTCTACAAGGCCCTCGGCGGCGGTTGGCGCAACAATCCTCAGCCGACCCGGATCGGGAAGAACCCATGAACGATAACGTCCCTCAAGAACAAGCGAACACCGACCTCGAAGTGCTGTTGTCGACCCATGCCCCATCCGGGGCCTGGCGCCGCTGGCGATGGGTCGTTATTGCGGTACTGATTGTGATGGTGTTTGCGGCCTATTTCCTTTTTCGGGACGGTGGCGAGGTCCGGGGTCCGCGTTATTCGACCGCGGCCGCGGTCCGAAGCACGCTGGTCGTCAAGGTCACTGCGACCGGCAATCTCGAACCCACCAATCAGGTCAACGTCGGCAGCGAACTCTCCGGCACCGTCGCGGCGGTCTACGTCGACGAGGACGATCACGTGACCAAGGGACAGGTGCTCGCAGAGCTCGATCCGTCCAAGTTCGAGGACGCGGTGGCCAGGGCGCGCGGTTCGGTCGCGGTCGCCGAGGGGAGCCGGCAACAAAACCAGGCCACTCTGGACGAGACGCAGGCAAAGCTTGCCCGTTATCGTGAGGTGGCGCGGCTGTCCGATCACAAGGTGCCGTCCAAAACCGAGATGGAGACCGCCGAGGCGGAGGCGGCGCGCGCCAAGGCCAATCTCGCGAGCGCCAAGGCCAATCTGATGGAGGCCAGGGCGGCCTTGCGCAGCGGTGAGACCGATCTTGCCAAGACCCGCATCAAGTCGCCGATCGACGGCATCGTGCTCGTGCGTTCGGTCGATCCGGGGCAAGCCGTGGCGGCCTCGCTGCAGGCGGTCACGCTGTTTTCGCTGGCCGAGGACCTGTCCAAGATGGAGCTCAAGGTGGACGTCGACGAGGCGGACGTGGGGCAGGTCAAGGCCGGGCTGCCCGCCACGTTCACGGTCGATGCCTGGCCGGACCGGGTTTTCGGGGCCGTCATTACGCGCGTCGGGTTCAATGCCTCGAACAGCGACGGCGTGATTTCCTATCCCGCCGTGCTGCGGGTCGAGAACACCGATTTGAGTCTTCGCCCCGGGATGACGGCGACGGCCGAGATCACGTCCGTCACGCGCGAAAACGCCTTGCTGGTCCCGAACGCCGCGTTGCGTTTCACGCCGGCGACGAACGGCAAGGCGACGCAGCAAAGTCGCGGCATCGTCGGATCCCTGTTCCCCAGGCCGCCCCGTTCGCAGCAACGCGTCAAGACGACGGAAGATGCCAAAGACGGCAAGCGCGTTTGGATCCTGAAGGAGGGCAAGGCGGTGCCGGTGAAGGTGCATACCGGGGCCACCAACGGGCGTGTCACCGAAATCACGGGCGGCGATCTGCGCGAGGGCGATGCCGTGATCGTCGAGGCCGCGAGCGTCTCGCCGTGAGCGATCGGACAATCATCCGGCTGAGCGGTATCACCAAGACCTACGGCAGCGGGCAGGCGGCGTTTCAGGCCCTGAAGGGCATCGATCTCACGATCGATCGAGGCGATTTCATCGCGGTCATGGGGCCGAGCGGTTCCGGCAAGTCCACGGCGATGAACATCATCGGCTGTCTCGATACGCCGAGCGGCGGCAGCTACGAGTTTCAGGGCGTGCGCGTCGAACGATTGTCGCGCGATCAGCGTGCGCTGTTGCGCCGCCATTTCCTCGGCTTCGTCTTTCAGGGCTTCAATCTGCTGGCGCGCACGAGCGCGCTCGAGAACGTCGAGCTGCCGCTGATCTACCGCCGCCATCCCGCCGGCGTTCGCCATGCGGCGGCGCGCGAGGCCTTGAAACAGGTCGGACTCGAGGGCTGGGAGGACCACACGCCCGGCGAACTCTCGGGCGGCCAGCAGCAGCGGGTGGCGATCGCCCGGGCCATCGTCACCCATCCCACCGTCTTGCTGGCCGACGAGCCCACGGGCAACCTCGATACGCGGACCAGCGAGGAGATCATGGAACTGCTGACCACGCTCAACCGGGATCGCGGGATCACCGTGGTCATGGTTACGCACGAGCCGGACATGGCGGCGTATGCCGGACGCATGATCCATTTTCTCGACGGCCGGGTCGAGCGCGATCACCGCAACGGAGCGGCAGCCTGATGCTCTGGAACACCTTTTTGCTGGCCCTGCGCTCGATCCGGCGCAATGTGCTGCGTTCCTTCCTGACCATCCTCGGCATCGTCATCGGCGTGGCGGCGGTGGTCACGATGGTCACGCTCGGCAACGGCGCGACCAAATCGGTCGCCGATCAGATCTCGAGCATGGGCAGCAATCTGCTCCTGATCCTGCCCGGACAGCGGTTCGGTCCGGGTTCCTCGGGGGCGCCGAATTTCAAGGTCGCCGACGTCGAGGCGATCCGCAACCAGATCGCGGGCGCCAAGCTCGCTGCGCCGGTCGTGACCAAGGTCGCGACGGCGGTCTATCAGGCGCAAAACTGGTCGACCTCGGTCGTCGGCAGCGACGACCAGTATTTCGAATCCGGGAACTGGGAACTCACCGAGGGCCGTATCTTCAACGACGCCGAGATGCGCGCCGGCAAGGCCGTCTGCGTGATCGGCAGTACGGTGCGCAAGGAACTGTTCGGTGGCCAGAACCCGGTCGGCGCGGACGTCCGCATCAAACAGTTTTCGTGCGAGGTCATCGGCCTTCTCAAGGCCAAGGGGCAGTCGGCCATGGGCCGCGATCAGGACGACACCGTCGTCATGCCGCTGCGTACGGTGCAGCGGCGCTTGGCCGGCAGCCAGGACATCGACCGCATCATGGTCTCGGTGCGCGACGGCGCGTCGATCGATGCGGTCAAGGACCAGCTGACCCTGCTGTTGCGCGAGAGGCGCAACATCACGTCTTCGGAGAACGACGATTTCCGCGTCATGGACACCCGTCAGATCGCGGAGGCGCTGACCAGCACGACCAAGATACTGACCATGCTGCTCGGCGCGGTCGCGGCCGTGAGCCTGTTGGTCGGCGGCATCGGCATCATGAACATCATGCTGGTCTCGGTCACCGAACGCACGCGCGAGATCGGCACGCGGCTCGCGATCGGCGCGCTCGAAAGCGAGGTGTTGTTGCAGTTCCTGATCGAGGCGGTCGTGCTCTCGAGCCTCGGCGGTCTGGTCGGCATCGCGCTCGCGACCGTGGCCTCGATCGCGCTTGCCGGCGTCATGCAGGTGCCCTATCTGTTCAGCGCCGGCATCAACGCGTTGGCCTTCCTGTTCTCGGCGGCGATCGGCGTGCTGTTCGGTTATTTCCCGGCCCGGCGCGCGGCGCGCTTGGACCCCATAGAGGCATTGCGGCACGAATAGCGTGGAATCTCGACGCGTTTGAAAGCGAGCTATCAGTCCCTTCGGGGCATCAGCTGTGGCAGGTCGATCGACGACGTCCCGCGATGCTGCCTAGAGCAAGCAAGGCGGATCCGAACAGCCACGCTGCAGCGGGAATCGGAACCGCGTTCACGATCAAGACACCCTGGGAGAGCTGCTGGTTCGAACTGGTTGATGTGCCGCCACTGCCAATGGGCGTGAGGACGGGGCTAAGCGTCGGTGACGCGTTTTGCACCGTGAGGCTTCCGGCCGGATCGATGTTGACTGATGGCGCCGAGAGCGTAGTGCCTGTTTGAGTGGTGATGATGCCGGTGCTTGAGAGCCATATTTCATTTGCCTCGAGCAATAAGGTATTTGCGCCTATATTGCCGTTTACGAAGATCCGTCCCGGCGTCGTCACGGTCAGATCCAGCAAAGAGGCGTCCAGGGTGCCGTCAATGACGATGTCGTTTAGGCCTAGGAGACCCACCGACAAACCACCCTGATTGAAGTTTACGCTCAAGCCCTGGCCGATTTGGATATCGGTGAAGTTGAAGGTCGATTGTTGGTCAAGAGAGAGCGTAAGAGACGTTGTCGGCGCAAACACACCGTCCGATCCGTTTGAGGTAACGGATAACGAGGCCGCCAATGCATTCGATGTCGTTTGAAGACAGGAAAAAAGGACAAGAAAAAATATAAGATGCTTCCGCTGCACGATCCGCTCCGATTATTTTTGCACCGGTCTACGATACAGAAGGAAAATGACAGCTTTGTGTCAATTTATGTCGTGAGGCCGGTTCGGGCGACGTCCTTAAACTTCGCGATGGATTTTCAGTCCACGATCGCGACCGATTTGATCTGAACCCAGACTTCCTTGCCGGGTTTGAGATCGAGCGCGGCGACGGAGCGGGAGGTCAGTCGCGCCAGGAACGGCGTTTCGCCGATCTCGACCCTGACCAGCCGCACGGCCGGGTGGTTGCCGTCGGCGAGCTGGGTCACGACGGCCGGCAGTACGTTCAGGATGCTCGTGTCGCCGTGGTGTTCGAGGGCGAGGCTCAGGTCTCGCGCCATGATCCGCAAACGCAGTTTTTGTCCGATCCGGCTGCCCGGGTCGCGCGTCCACAAGCAACCGCCCGGGAACTCGGCGCGGACCAGATGCCAGTCGGCATCGTGTTCGACCGCCGTCGCCTCGATCACCACGCCGGCGTCCTCGTCCTGGCGGATCATCGGCAGGTCGATACGGGCCAGGGTCTCGGTCAGGGGGCCGGCGGCGATCGCCCGCCCGCCTTCCATGAGGACGACGTGATCGGCAAGCCTCGCCACCTCATCGGGGGAGTGCGTTACATAAAGCACCGGGATCGACAGCGTGTCGTGCAGGCGCTCCAGGTAAGGCATGATCTCGCCCCGGCTCGGGTGATCGAGCGCAGAGAGCGGTTCGTCCATGAGGAGAAGTTCGGGGCTCGTGAGCAGGGCGCGTGCGATCGCGACGCGCTGGCGCTCGCCGCCCGAGAGCCCGTCCGGCCGCCGTTCGAGCAGTCTTTCCACCCCGAGCCAGGCCACGGCATCGTCAAACGCCACTCGTCGGCGCGCTGGCGGAACCCGCTTAAATCCGTATTCGAGATTGCCGCGCACCGACAGATGCGGAAACAGGCTGGCCTCCTGAAAGACATAGGCGAGGGGGCGTTTGTGCACGGGGAGGCGTCTCCGTCCTTCCTGCCAGATTGCCCCGTTCACATGGATTGCCCCGTCGTTTTCCTGGAGGCCCGCGATACAGCGCAGCAGCGTCGTCTTACCCGAGCCCGAGCGACCGAACAGGGCCGTGACGCCCTGTCCGGGGAGCGTCAGATCGACATCCAGGGAGAAATCCCCGAATCGGGTTCGGCAACCGGCGCGGATCACGAGCGCCCCCATTTGTCGAGCCGGCCATTGGCCTGATGGAGGATCAGGAGGACGAGGAAGGAAAACAGCAGCATGCCGCCGGCAAGCCAATGGGCGTGACCGTACTCGAGTGTCTCGACATGATCGTAGATCGCGATCGACAGGACCTTGGTCTCGCCCGGGATGCTGCCGCCGATCATGAGCACGACGCCGAACTCACCGACCGTGTGCGCGAACGCCAGCACCGCCGCGGTCAGGAACCCGGGCCGCGCCAGAGGGGCGGCCACGGTCAGGAAACAATCGAGCGGTGAGGCGCGCAGGGTTGCGGCGACTTCGAGCGGACGCTCGCCGATGGACTCAAAGGCGTTTTGCAGGGGCTGCACGACGAACGGCAGAGAATAGCAGACCGAGGCGGCGACGAGGCCCGCGAACGTGAACGGCAGCGTGCCGAGGCCTAGCGCGGTTGTCGCATGGCCCAGCGGACCGTTCGGTCCCATGAGGACCAGCAGATAAAAACCCAGCACGGTAGGCGGCAGCACGAGCGGCAGCGCGACCACGGAGGCGATGGGGCGCTTGATCCAATGGCGACTTCTCGCCAGCCACCAGGCGATCGGCGTGCCCACGACCAAGAGAATCAGGGTCGTGAGCGTCGCCAACTTGACCGTCAGCGTAACGGCCTGCCAGTCGGGATCCATTCCTTATTCCACCCCGTAACCGTAGCGCGTAATCACGGTCCTGGCCTCGGCGCCTTTCAGGAATGCGAGAAAGGCCCATGCCGCGGGATTGTCGGCGCCGCGGGTCAACAGTATGGCCTGCTGTTCTATCGGCGCGTAATACGGTTCGGGAATTTCCCATGCCGAGCCTTTGTCACCCTTCCAGGCGCGTACCTGGGAGAGGGCGACGAAGCCGATCTCGGCGTTGCCGGACACGACGAATTGAAACGTTTGGGCGATGGAATCGCCTTGCACCAATTTTCCCTGCAACTCATGATCGAGCGCCAGATGTTCCAAGACTTGTAGGGCGGCAAGTCCATAGGGCGCGGTCTTCGGATTGGCGATGGCGACGCGCTCGAAATCGCCCGTTTTCAGGTAAGCGCCGCCGTCCTCGAAGCGCCCGGGCTTTGCGCTCCACAGGGCCAGCTTGCCCTTGGCGTAGGTGAAGCGAGTCCCATTGACGGCGAGACCGTCGCGTTCCGCCTTGCTCGGGCGATTGATGTCGGCCGCGAGAAAGGCATCGAACGGCGCGCCGTTTTCGATCTGGGCATAGAGCTTTCCGGTCGAGCCGTAGCTGACCTTGACGGTATGACCGGTCGCCTTTTCGAACAGGGGCACGATATCCCGGGTCGCGTCCGTGAAATTGGCGGCCACGGCGATCGTCGCGGTCTCCGCCTGTGCCGGTCCGCAAAAGACGAAGGTCACGATTAGGAAGGCGAGTTTCTTCATCGTGGAATCCGGCTATCCGGCGGTTGCAAGCATGACGTCACTGGCCTTGATGCAGGCCCAGATCCGGTCGCCGACGCTGATGCCGAGGCTCGCGAGCCCGTCATTACTGATGATGCTAATCATACTTTTGCCGCCGGGCAGTGCAAGGACCACCTCCGCGTTGACCGATCCGATATCGATGCGGCTGACTTCCCCTTCCAGGCAATTGCGGGCGGACATCCGGGGCGGGTGATCGCCGACGGCGAGGAATACCGACGATTCCTTGAACATCGCGATGACGTCGTCGCCGAGCCCGATATTGAGTTGTTCGACCCCCTCGTTGGTGACTATGGCCGTGATGTTTTCCCGTTCTCCGAGCGAGAGCTTGACCTCGGTGTTCACGGCCCCGGTATTGATGACCGCGATCTTGCCCAACAACTGGTTGCGAATGCTGATCTGCATGCCGAGTCTCCTGTCCAGGGTGAAGAAGGTCTCCAGGTCGACCATGTCGTCACGCAGCAGATCGAGGAAACGGTGGTAGTAGCCTGAAGCTCTCCGATAGACGGAGACGAGATGGCGGCCGTGTCCGGTCAGCACCGTGCCGCCGCCGTGTCGCCCGCCCGCCTGACGCTCCATGATCGGATGTTCGGCGAGGTTGTTCATCTGTTCGAGCGATTCCCACGCGCCCTTGTAGCTCATACCGGCCTGCTTCGCGGCCTGCGTGATCGAGCCCGTGGCGTCGATGGCTTCGAGCAGTGCGATGCGCCGCTCCGAGACGAATTCCTCGCCCTGGCGTCCCAATCTGAATTCACCACCCGGTTGCAGGAGATCGCGCCCTTGTTTCGCGAGCACGGAACTTGTTCGTTTCATCGTTTTGCGCCTCACTACATAACGTATGTCGAAAAAATACCGTTCTCACTCAGCAATCCCTGTGCCAAAAGGTCAACTCATTGAATATAAATAGGAACTTACGAATTGTATAGATGGAGGCACTGTCGCATTCGCACCAAAAGCGGGATTGGGCCGGTGGCGATTGTCGGGGTTGGGGCAAAACGGCGCGTCGTTCGATGCAAGCGAACACACCGGATGTGTCTTTGAAAGTCCCTCGCCCGGCAATCGGCCACCGGGCGAGGGCGTTTCGATTACGCGGTGCGGCCGATGATCTCGTCGAGTTCCGCATGGGCGGCGCTCTTCTTGGCGTGATTCTGTCCGACCAGCATATAGACGGCGGGCACGACGAACAGCGTGAAGAGCGTGCCGATGGACAGGCCGGTGAAGATGACCAGGCCCATCGAATAGCGTCCGGCCGCGCCCGCGCCGCTGGCCGTGACCAGCGGGATTACGCCGAGCACCATGGCCGCCGTGGTCATCAAGATCGGGCGCAGGCGCACGGATGAGGCCTCGATGATGGCCTCGCGCTTCGACTTGCCCTGGAGCTGCAGCTCGTTGGCGAACTGGACCATCAGGATACCGTGTTTGCTGATCAGGCCCATGAGCGTGACGAGTCCGACTTCCGTGTAGATGTTGATGCTGGCGAGGCCCACGTTGATGAACAGGAGCGCGCCGAACAGCGCCATCGGCACGGAGACGAGGATCACGAGCGGGTCGCGGAAGCTGTTGAACTGGACGGAGAGCGCCAGGAAGACGATGACGATCGCGAACACCATCATGATCACGAAGCCGCCGGATTCCTGCATGTATTGACGCGACGGACCCGCGAAGTCGACGCTGTAGCCGGCCGGCGCGACCTCCTGGAGCGTTTGTGTCATGAAGTCGATGACCTGCTGCTGCGAAATACCGGGGGCGTAGACGCCCATGAGCGTCGCGCTGTTCAGCTGCTGGAAGCGGTTGATCGATTCCGGTACCACTTCGTATTCGATCGAGGCGACCGTCGAAGCCGGGATCATCTTGCCGCTCGGCGTCTTGATCTCATAGTCGAGCACCTGTTCCGGGTTCAGGCGGTCGACCTGGGCCACCTGCGGCATGACCCGGTAGGAGCGGCCGCCGATCGAGAAGTAGTTGACGTAGCCGCCGCCCAGCGCCGAACCGAGCGCCGCGCCGATGTCCTGCTGCGACAGGCCGAGGTTGCCGGCCAGGTCGCGGTCGACGACCAGCGTGCTCTGCGGTTTGTCGATCTTGAGATCCGTATCGATGAAGAAGAACATGCCGCTGGCCTGCGCCTTGGCCAGCACCTTCTGGGTGATCTCGTTGAGATTGTCGAAGGACTCCGTGGTCTTGATGACGAACTGCAGCGGTAGCCCGCCCGAGCCCGGCAGCGGCGGGAACTGGAAGGCCGCGACGCGGGCGCCCGCGATCGTATTCCACTTTTGCTGCAGGACCTGCTGCAACTCGTTGGCGCTACGCTCACGCTTGTCCCAGGGCGTGAAGAGGACGCCGCCGATGCCCTGGTTTGGAGTCGGCAAACCGGTCAGCTGGAACATCTGATCGTATTCCGGCAGGTCGCGGGCGAGTTTATAGGCCTGGTCGGCATAGGTATTCATCTGCTGGAGCGTGGCGTTCGGCGCACCCACGACCTGTCCGGCAACGAGGCCCTGGTCCTCCTGCGGGGCCAGTTCGGACTTGGAGGTCGAGAACAGATAGAACACACCGGCGAGCAACAGGGCGCCCATGACGACCATGACCGGCCAGGTCTCGAGCGTGCCGGTCAGGCGTCGCTGGTAGCTGCCGTGCAGGCGGGTGAACTGGCGGTCGACGAAGCGCAGCAGACCACTTTGTTCCTCATTGGGACGGAACAAGCGCGAGGCCATCATCGGCGACAGCGTCAGCGCGATGATGCCGGAGATCGTCACGGCGCCCGCCAGCGTGAACGCGAATTCGGTGAACAGGGCGCCGGTCAGGCCGCCCTGGAAACCGATCGGGACGTAGACCGCGATCAGCACGGCCGTCATCGCGATGATCGGCCCGCCGAGTTCGCGCGCGGCCAGCAGGGCGGCCTCGAGCGGCCGCTTGCCTTCCTCGTGCATGTGGCGGTCGACGTTTTCGACGACGATGATGGCGTCGTCGACGACCAGGCCGATCGCGAGCACGAGCGACAGCAGCGTCAGTAGATTGATCGTGTAACCGAGGGCCTGCATCATGAAGAAGGCCCCGATCAGGGACAGCGGAATCGCGATCAGGGGCACGACGACCGCACGCCAGTTGCCGAGGAACAGGAAGACCACGAGGGCCACGATGCCCAGCGCCTCGCCCAGGGTTTTGATGACCTCGTCAATGGAGCTGTTGATGAACTTGGTGCCGTCGTAGACGATCTTGCCGGTGAGCCCGCCGGGCATTTGCGCAACGATCCCCGGGAAGGCCTGACGGACGCGCTCGATGACGTCGAGGACGTTGGCGTCGGGCGCGACCTTGATGCCGATGAAGACCGACTTCTCGCCGTCGAAGGCCGTGGTCATATTGTAGTCTTCTGCGCCGAGTTCGACGTTGGCGACGTCCTCGAGACGGACTACGGCGCCGCCGAGGTCACGGATCACGAGGCGTTTGAACTCGTCGACCGAATGCAGGCTCGTGGCCGCGTTGAGTTCGACGCTGACCATCTGGCCCTTGGTGCTGCCGAGCGCGGCCAGGTAGTTGTTGGCGGCCAGGGCGGCGCGCACCTCGCTGGCCGAAACGCCGTAGGCCGCCATGCGGGCCGGGTCCAGCCAGGCGCGCAGGGCGAAGTTGCGGGCGCCGATGATCTCGGCGCGCTGCACGCCCTCGATGCCGTCGAGCTGCGGCTTGACGACGCGCTGCAGGTAGTCGGTCACGTTGTTGTTGGGCAGCACCGTGCTGGAAAAGCCCATGTACATCGAGTCGACCGTCTCGCCCACGGCGACGGTGATGATCGGCTGCTGGGCCTCGGGGGGCAGTTGGTTGATGACCGAATTGACCTTGGCGTTGATGTCCGTCAGCGCCCGGTTCGCGTCGTAGTTCAGGCGCAGGGTGGCGCGGATCGTCGAGGCGCTGTTGACGCTGACCGAGGACAGGTAGTCGATACCCTCGGCCTGGGCGATGGCCGTCTCGAGGGGCTGGGTGATGAAGCCGGCCACGCTCTGGGCGTCGGCGCCGTAGTAGACCGTGCTCACGGTCACGACGGCGTTCTGCGTCTCCGGATACTGCCGGACCGGCATGTTGAAAATGGCCTGCAGGCCGAGCACGAGGATCAGCAGGCTGATCGTCGTGGCCAGGACCGGCCGGCGAATGAAGAGATCCGTATAGTTTTTCATTCGATCACCGCTCCTGGCTTATTGCTCTTGCGGCTTAGGGGCGATTTCGTTGGCAGGCGTCACCGAATTGTCGATGATCAGCGGGGTGCCGTTCTTGAGTTTGAGCTGTCCGCTCGTGACGACCATATCGCCCGCCTTGATGCCGTCCAGGATCGCGATCTGATCGCCGCGCCGGGGCCCGGTCTTGACGAAGACTTGGCGTGCGACGAGCGTCGGCTTGCCGTCGCCTTCGGCCGGTTGGGTCTCGTCGGCGACGAACGCGGTCGAACCGTACGGGTTGTAGCTCACGGCCGTCTGCGGCAGGGTCAGGAGTTGCTCGGGCGCGCCGACGTCGATGTGGACGTTCACGAACATGCCGGGCAACAGGCTGTTGTCGGTATTGCCGATCATGCCCTCGACGGCGATGTTGCGCGTCGCTTGGTCGACCTTGGGATTGAGCGCGCTGACGCTGCCGTCGCGATGCACGCCGGTGTCGCTGTCGATGCTGATCTGCTGCCCGGTCTTGAGCTTGTTGAGTTCCTTCTGCGGCATGTTGAAATCGACGAACAACGCGCTCGTGTTCTGCAGCGTCATGACCTTCTCGGCGCGATTGATGAACTGGCCGGGATTGACGGTCACGACGCCGAGGCGGCCGGCGAACGGGGCGCGGATCTGGCGTTTGTCGATGGCTGCGACCTGGGCCTTTTCCTCGGCCTTGGAGCGATCCAGTTCGGCTGCGGAGGCGTCGACCTGGGCTTGGCTGATCGTATGTGCCTTGAGCTGTTCGCGGTTACGCTTGTCATTGATCGCGGCCAGCTCGCGGCTGGCGGTCAGAGCCGCGAGCTTGGCGATCTCCTGATCGGCGTCCAGTTCCAGGAGCAGATCGCCCTTTTTGACGTCGTCGCCCGATTTGACGTAGACCTTCTTGATGACGCCTTCGACTTCACTGCTGATGTCCACGCCCTGGACGGCGCGCAGGGTGCCGACCGCGGACAGCTGTTTCTGCCAGGGCGCCGTATTGACCGCCATGGCCGTGACCGTAGCCGGTGGGCGGGCGTTGCCGGACATGAATTTCTTCATCATGCTGGCGACGAACATCTGATAACCGACGATGGCGCCGAACAGAAGGCCGACGGCGAGCAGCATGATGATCATGCGTTTGGTCATACTTTTCTTCATGGGGGGACTCGACTCCGCTGAGTTCAATTCAGGGTTGTATGGGGGTGATCTCATCAGGAACGGATTTGCGTGTCCGTACCGGACATGCTCAATCCGAACCAGGTCGTGCGATTCAGACAGTCGCGGGCGATATCCAGACAGTCCGCAAATACCGCTTCCGGCTTGGCTTCCTGCCAACCGTATCCCTTGAGGAAGCGGATGTAGTTGCTTGAAAAATGGGTGTAGGCCTGGTCTCCGTCCGCGGGACACAGCGTGCTCGCATAGCCGGATTGGGTCGTGCTCATGAGGCCGACGCAGAGTCCCCACATGCCGTGGGTCAGGTAGCTCGCCATGCAGCCCTTTTCCTCGTCGCTGCGTTCTTCGTGGCCGTTGATGCCGTGTCCGATGGTCTTGAGGACGATGTCGCGAAAGGTCGTGGCCAGCGCCGAGTGTTGTTGGCTGAGTTGTTCGGCGCGGTAGGCCGTTGCCCGACGCCAGACCGATGCCATCAACGACAGGGTATCGATCTCGATCAACTTGGGATGATGCCGTGAGATCAGCCAGCTGCATTGGGCCAGCGTGATGATCTTCTCGATGTCGGGGATCGGTTGGGCGGCGACGTCTTCGAACAGCAACAGTTCGTCCTGGCACAGGGTGTGCGCGCAGGCGACGATCAAATCCTCCTTGCTCTCGAAATGGCTGTAGATGGTGCCCATCGAATGGCCTGTCGCGTCGGCGATATCGGACATACGCATGTCGAGGAAGCCGGTTTCGGAAAGCATACCGACCGCCACCTCGATGATTTCCTGTTCCCGCTGGTCTCGTTTTTCCCGCCGATTCATCGTAACCCCATAATCCGAATAATGTTCGAATCATATTCGAATACAGGTCGGAACGTCAATCGAGCCTGCCCCGGGGACACCGTCCCACGAGGCTTGGCATGACGGCAAGAGTGGTATCGTTTTTCCGGCGAACCGCGGCCCTATCGTCAGGATTACCCCTAACGTTCAATAGATCAGCGGGCGAAGAAAAAAGGCCATCCCTGGCCTTTCAATTGAGAGGCTACCATCCTGGTCGCTCTGGGGGAGGGTCTACTAGGATCGGTACCAGTACACGTGCACCGGCGCATCCCGGTCGTCGTAAGCGATCTCCAGGTCTCCCTGATAGGTCTGATACAGCGCTATCTCGGTGCCGCGCGCAAGGTGCACACCGGTGAAGCTGACCGTCACGCCGTCCTCGGCGGCCTCGACGCCCATGATGCGTTCGAGCGGGTGATCCTGCCGTTCCGTGTATTCCTTGTTCAGGATGAACGCCAGGATCTCGTCCCGGTGTTGCAGGAAGAACCGGCCGCCGACCTGCAACAGGCCTGCCGGAACATGGTCGTGTATCCGCGAACAGGCCGGGCAGCGCAAGGAATGCTCGGCGCCTTTCGACTGCGGGGCTTGCCAGCGGCCGTCGTAGTAGCTCAGGCCGCAATCCGGGCATTGCGCGAACACCGTATGATCGGAATTCATGTCGAACGTGGGTAAAAGCGCGGGTCTGCGGGCGCGCTTGTGGGTCTCATAGCCGTGATCAGCCATCTGTCTCTCCCGACAAAGTCTGAATGGCGGCGCGCCATTTGCGCGCCGAGTCTCTGTTTGCGTCGGTCAGTCGACGACGATCCGCTTGCGGCTGGTCTTTTCTAGTTTGGGCAGGACGAGTTCCAGAATTCCGTCCTTGAACGTCGCCCTGGCCTTGTCGATATTGACGCCCGCGGGAAGCGTGATCGTGCGCGAGAAGCTTCCGCTGCCGATTTCGTGGCGAAAGTAGTCGCCTTTTTCCTGCTTCTCTTCGTGCGCGCATTTCGCGCTGAGCGTGATCGTATGGTCCGAGGCGTTGATATCGAGGTCCTTTTTCTCCACGCCCGGAAGTTCCGCTCTGACCAGGACGTCTTCGTCGCGATCGACGACATCGACCCGGGGCATACGGCCCTCGAAGGGCATGGTCCCCGTCATCGAAGTTGACAGCCAGGACGGGCGAAACCAGCCCCGATTGAAGATGTTCTGTTCGAGGTCGGCGAAGTAGCGATCCATATCGTCGAAGGGGGTCAATCCCATAGCGTGGGCGGAGACGGACGCTTCCTTGGCGGGTTTGTGCTTGGTGATATTCAACATGGCGCATTCTCCCATTGTGTGACGAAGTGAATGCATTGCTTCGCGAAGGACGGGACGCCGTCGCTCGCGATCATGTGCTCCTCGGTTAATTAGAGCGCCGCGCAGGGAGAGGATCAGTAATTCAAGTAACATGAACCTCCCGAAAAATCGGTTAGGTTGATAAGCGTCCTGGGGTTTAAGGGTTTTGTAACTTCGTTACGGTTTCAAACGATGTCCCGGACTATGGTTACGTTGACCGTACTGTATTTCACGTTCATCAACCTGGAGGTAAAACGATCATGGTGATGTCACATCAGAAGCAAGCGCCACGGAGAAAGACCACTTCGATCAAGGGTGGAGTATCCGAGACGCAACGCGAGAGAATGATCCGCGAGGCCGCCTATTATCTGGCCGAGCATCGGGGATTCGTCAACGGCGAGGAACTCTCGGACTGGTTGGCTGCCGAAGAGCAAATAGATACCGAATATCTTCATTGAATGGCCGATCAAGGCCAATAAATAGATTCCAGCTTATCGACATTTATTGAGAAGCCGTTGTCCCATGAGGCATCGGCAGAGATGCTAATCGGCCCTGATTCCGCCGATCAGAGGGGCTGATGATATTTGGAGGGATCGAGAAATGCTGAAAGACTATTACATTCCAACCGTTCCGGTTCCCGGCGCGGACGCCAAGCTGTCTGCGTTCCTGAGCAGTTTTGACGAACATTATGACGGTCTGGCGCTCGGGCTCGATGAGACGGAGTCCGCGCAGAGTTTCTTCAGTAGGAACTACGATCTGGAAACGGGATCACCCGCGACGGTGAATGCACGCTTCGCGGGGCGGGGCTGAACACCGCCGACTACGGCGTACGTACGATCCTGCGAGGGGCCGACCGGGGCCGATGGAGCGGCCCCGGGCCCCGGGAGGATTCTCGAGCCGCAGGCGGAAATTCCTCACACGGTCAGTAGCTTGAAAAGGGCGGCGTAGCTCAGCCGGACGTGTCATAATGGTGGCCTCGAGTGGATGCGCGAGGTGACCGATGGCGGGTGCGAACGACGGGCTACAGGGCGACTCCGAAAACGGACTTCGGTCCGCCAAACGGCGCAGGAAGTGGCCATGGGTCGTTCTGCTCCTTCTGCTCGGTTTTTTTGCCGCTTTGCCTTCCGCGATCCGGCTGTCCCTGGTCGAATTTCTGCCGCGCGCCGGTTTCGATACCGTCGAGGTGGGCGGCGTCGAGTTTAATCCCGCGTTCGGTACTTTCGCGATCCGTAACCTCAAGCTCGTGCGGAACGGCGGCACGGTCCTATCCGTGGGTGCGGTTGAGCTCGATCTGGCGCTGAAGGCGCTGTTCGACCGCCATATCGATTTCGAGGTCCTGCGACTGAGGGGCGTGAAGTTGACGTTGCGCACCGAACCGGACGGCGCGGTCGAGGTTGCCGGCATTCCCATCCCGGCGGGCGGGAACGATCAGAGCGCGCCGCCTGCTTCCGGACCGCCGTGGGGCGTCGGCTGGCAGGGCATCGTCATCGAGGACCTGACCGTTCACCACGTGCAACAGGGCGTCAAGACGGATCTGACGATCGCGAACGCCTCTCTCGATCGGGCCGCGAGTTGGGCGCCCGACGCCGACAGCGAACTTCAGATCAGCGGCAGGATCGACAACGGCGCCTACAAACTGCATGCCCGCCTGAAACCCTTCTCCCCGAAGCTTGACGTCGATGCCGATATCGGAATCGACGACCTCGACGGCGGACATTTCGCGGCCCTTGGTCCGAGCGATTTCAAGGGTACGACCGGCCTGCTCTCGCTTGCCGGCCAATTGCGATTGGCGCTTACCGACAAGGGGCCGAGCGTCGATTTCGACGGCGGGGCCGGTCTCAAACGGTTCGGGATCGGTTTCGGCGGTTATACGGTGCGCAATGACGGGCTCGATCTGAAGGGACGCTTTGCGCTGACGCCGGCGGACAAAGGCGGCGTGATCACCTGGTCCGGCGACCTCGCCCTGTCGGGGCTCGCCGTAAAAAACGCATCCGGTCCCTTGCTTGATCTCCCCAAACTCACGGTATCCGGCGCAAGCCAGGCCGCCAACGGCGATATCTCGATCGACCGCATCGCGATGAAAGCCCCCCATGCGCGCATCGCGGTGGATCCGAAGGGGCGCGTCAATCTCGTGGCGTCCGAGACCGCGCCTCCCGCGCCCGCGCCAGAGGCGCCTGCGTCTTCCGCCCAAGCCGCTACCTCTTCGCCGCGAATTCGCGTGAAGCATTTTGAGCTCACCGAGAGCCGGATCGACATCAGCGACCAGTCCGTGAAGCCTGTCTATCGCAGTCAGTGGTCCGTCGAGCGGTTCAGGCTCGATAAGCTCGACTCGGGGCGCCCCGATATCGCTTCGGACTGGTCCATCAAGGGCCGCATCGGGGCGTTCAGCAAGATCGACGTCCACGGCAAGGTCAAACCGTTTTCCGAGCTTCCCGACGCGAGCGTGCTCGGCACCCTGCGCAGTCTGCCGCTGCAGACCTTGTCAGGTTACAGCGCCAAGACCATCGGCTATTTCATCGACAGCGGCCAAGCCGACGCCGACATCGACGTCAAGGCCGTCAAGGGCGAACTCAGCGGCAAGATCGGCATGCGCATCGCGCGTATCGAGGTCAGTCCGGCCGAGCAGGACAAGATCGATCAGCTGACGGCCCAGTTGTCGATGCCGCTGCCTTCCGCCCTGTCGGTGCTCAAGAACGATGACGACGAGATCACGCTGTCGTTGCCGCTCGCCGGCAATACGTCAGCCCCGGATTTCGGCGTGGCCCCGCTCATCAACAAGCTGCTCGGCATCGCCCTTAAGCAAGCAGCCGTGGGGTATCTGAGCAATCTCTTGCAGCCGTACGCCACGGTCTTCACGGTCGCCAAGTTCGCGCTCAACGCCGCCTCCAAGATCTCCCTGGATCCGCTGGTCTTCACCGACGGCAAGGCGGATGTCGAGCCCGATTCGGCGCCCTATGTGGGCAAGCTCGGCAAGCTGCTCGGCGAACGCCCCGAACTGACGCTCAGGGTTTGCGGGATCGCGACCCAGGGCGATGCTGCGGCTCTGGCCGTGGCCGCCAAGGCCGCGGCGGAGGAGCAGGAGAAGAAGAAGTCCTCCTCGGGGAAGAAGGCCTCGGTTCAACCAGCACCGGCGGCCGAGCCGGAGATCTCGGAGGATACCCTAGAACACTTGGCCTCGACGCGCTCCGAATACGTCAAGCGCGTCCTGGTCGAGCAATATAAGATCGACCCGGCCCGGCTCTTCCTTTGCCGGCCGCAGGTCGATAACGATCCCCAAGGGCGTTCCAGGGTCGAACTCGCCATATGACGGACGCCGCAGCATGAGGGTGTGGGATGTTGGGAGAGGTTAAGGCGCGAATCGAGGGCTTCGTCTGGTGCGACGACGATGACGCGCGTCCGGCTTGGGCTCGTCTGCTTGCCTTTATCGCGCGGCTGATCGTCGGTCTGGCGGAGGAGGTGGCCTCGGGAAGGCTCACGCTCTGGGCCATGAGCCTGGTCTATACGACCCTGCTGTCGCTGGTGCCGCTGCTTGCCTTCAGTTTTTCGGTGCTCAAGGGCTTCGGCGTCCACAACCAGTTGCTGCCTGCGTTGCAGACCTTGCTCGAACCCCTGGGCGTACGCGGCGCCGAGATCGGCCGCCATATCGTCGGATTCGTCGAACGCATGGATGTCGGCGTGCTCGGCGCCATGGGTCTCGGGCTTTTGATCTACACCGTGATCTCGCTGATCGAGAAGATCGAAAAGGCCTTCAACGAGGTCTGGCACGTGCGCCAGAGCCGCTCCTTCGTACAGCGTTTCACCGGCTATCTGAGCGTGATCCTGGTCGGGCCCTTATTGGTCTTTTCGGCCCTAGGCGTCACTGCCAGCCTCATGTCGCAGGAGTTCACGCGCAGCCTGCTCGCGATCGAGCCCCTGGGCACGCTCGTCAACGCGATGATCAAGGCGCTGCCTTTTCTTCTGGTCGCGACGGCTTTTATCCTGATCTACCTATTGATCCCCAATACGCGGGTCAAGGCCAAGGCCGCCATCATCGGCGGACTTTGCGCCGGCGTGCTCTGGGAAACCACCGGTTGGCTGTTCGGCATCTTCATCGTGTCGTCGGGCAGTTATACGGCGATCTACTCGACGTTCGCGATCCTGATCCTGTTCATGCTCTGGCTCTATCTAAGCTGGCTGATCCTGTTGCTCGGTGCCAAGGTGGCGTTCTTCATTCAGAACCCGACGGCGCTCGACCGCCATATCGACCTGCCGTTGACCACCTGGCGACGTCTCGAGCTGGGTTTGCATCTCATGGCCCTGATCGCGAGGAGCCATCTGCGCGGCGGACCGCTGTGGGACATGACCGGCCTGACCGGCGCGAGTTCGGGGCAGACGGAGTGGGTCGATGAAGTGCTGCACGATTTGTGCGACTCCGGCTTGTTGCGCCGTACCGCCGACGAGCCTTCCTGCTACCTGCCGGGCCGAGATCTCGAGGCGATTCCGCTCGCCGAGGTCGTCATGGTGTTGACCGGGGGGGAACGCGTGAATCTCGCCAGTGACGACGTCCTCGTCAACGATACCGTCGACCTGCTGCAGCTCTCGCTCCAGCGCGATCTCGCCGGCAGGAACGTACGGGAGTGGGTCGGCGCCGGCGGGCAGGGAGATCAGGCCGCCGAATCGCCGGGGCCATAACGGACCGCTCAAAACGACTCCGCCCCGTAAAACGGGGCGGAGGATATTGCATGGCGGGAAGGAACGACCGTTTTTCGATCTTCGCTTCCCGTCGATCAGTGGCTGTGGCGGTGTTCGCCCTGCGTGAGGCTTACCGGGTGCAGGATGACGAAGATCGCGTAGATCACGGCCGCCATCGCGGCGTAAAAGCCCATCGAGATCAGGCTGCCCGGAAAGTATTCCACAAAGCGCCCGGCGAAGTCCGCGAGCGTCGCATCGGCGAAACGTCCCGAGAAGAAGTAGAACCCGCCGCTCGAAAACACTTCGCAGACTGCTGCGCTACCGACGACCGCAACCAGGTAGGCGCCCAGGTCGCTGACGCGGCCGTGCAGATGCTTGCCGAGCCAACGGCCGCCGAACCAGAGCGAGGCGTAGGCCGGCAGCAGGAAGCCGTAGGCGACCGTGATGCAGAAGTCTCCGCTCGTACTCGTGTTCCAGACGATCATGTCCGTCAACAGGGCGCCGCCGAGCAGCGCCGCCAGCCACCAGGGGGAGGCCAGCAGCGCGCCCGCGATCAGGAAGAGCGCCCAGGATGCGTCCGGCAGCGCCGTCAGCGTCGCGATATGCTGCCCACGCGTGGCGCCCATGAGGGCCAGGAAGGCGATACCGATCAGGATCTGGTGGCGTTTGGAAATGGACAACATGCAGCGATTCCCCCTTTAGTTCTGCGGTGCGTAGCGTAGCGTGAAGTATACACCACGCCCGGCTTGATTGAAGTAGGCCACGGTTTCGTAAGCCTTGTCGAACACGTTCTCGACGCTGGCCTGGAGCGTAGTGGCATCGTTGAGCTTCCGTTGCGCGGTCAGGTTGACGATGCCGTAGCCCGCGACCCGGCGCGAATTGGCGACATCGTCATAGCGTCCGTCCTCGGCCAACAGTTCACCCCCGAAGGTCCAGGGACCGAGATCGTAGCCCAGATTCAGGCGCAGACGGCGGTCGGGACGGCGCGGCAAGGCCTTGTCGTAGTTGCCGCCGCTTTGCAGGTTCTTGGCATTGAGCAGGTCGAGATGACCTTGCGCGCGCCACTGTCCGATGCCGGCTCCGGCCTCGAGTTCCAGACCCCGAATCCGCGCCGTGGCGAGATTCTGCGGGATGAAGCTGCTATCGAGCGTGATCAGGTCGCTGACTCTCGTTTCGTACAGATTGGCGCTCCAGCCCCAAAGCGTATAGCGATCACGGGCGCCGAGCTCGAGGCTGCGGGCCTGCTCGACGCCGAGGTCGGGATTGCTGAAGCCCGGATAGTAGAGCTCGTTGAAGGTCGGGGCCTTGAAGGCGGTGCCGTAGCTCGCGGTCAGCCGGGGGCCCTTTTCGAGTTGATAGCCCCAGGCCAGGTTGCCCGTCGTATGCCCGCCGAACTGCTGATTCTCGTCGTGACGCAGGCTGAGACCGACATCGTTGCGGCCGAGCTCGATTTGATAGAGCCCAAACACGGCGTGGTTTTCCCGCTCGGTCACGGTGAAGGCCGTATCGCTGTCGACTCCGTCCTTCTGGTAGTCGAGACCGACAGTCAGGTGCTGTTGTTCGGCCAGGGCGATGGCGTCCTGCAGGCTCGCGCTGTCGCGCGTGCTGTTGAAACGGCTCGCGAAGGCGCCGTCATGCAGGTTGTCGGCCTTGTCCTCGGCGCGACCGACGTTCAGGGAGATGTCTCCCCACCGGGCGTCCTCGGGCGTGAAGCGCAAAACGGCGCCGCCGACGAACTGGACCGTGTTGGTCTCGTTGGTGAAGCTGCCGTCGAATTGAGAATCGCCGGCCGAGCGCAGCACGTTGAATTCGACGCCGAGGCGTTCCGTGGGTTTGAACCCGGCGCGCAAGGCGGCCGCCGTATTCGTGTAGCCGTCGTTGTCCGGCTCGCTCGCAAAGCAGCCCGCGAAAGCCGCCGCCGATGCCGGGTCGCAGCTGTTGAAGCCGTTGGTGCGTTCGGTGCTCAGGCTCAGATTGAACCAGGCGTTTTCGTCGCCGCCCTGGAGGCCGGTCTCGACGTCCGCCGTGTCATAGCGGCCCATGCGCACGCTCAGATGGGGGCGCACGGGGCCCGCGCCGCGGCGCGTAAAGATCTGGATCACGCCGCCGATGGCCTCGGAGCCGTAGAGGCTCGAACGCGGCCCACGGACGACCTCGATACGGTCGATCAGACCCAGAGGGATATCCTGGAAGGCCGTCGTGCCCGACGTGACCGAACCGACCTTGATGCCGTCGACCAACACGAGCACCTGATCGGACTCGGCGCCGCGCAGGAACACGGTCGAGACCTTGCCGGCGCCGCCGGAGTTGGCGATCGCGAGTCCCGGAACCTTGTTCAGGACTTCCTGGAGCGAGCGGCTCTGCTCGGCCTCGATATCGGCGCGTGTGATGACCGTGACCGGCGCAAGCGTCTTTTCGATGTTCTCGGCCGTGCGGCTCGAGGTGACGACGATGGTCATGGGGTTGGTTTCGGCGACGACGGCCGGAGACAACAGGACAGACCCAACGAGGGGCAAAAGGGTAATGGACTTTTTCACTTAATGTGCTCCCACACGCTCACCCGCGTGCATTAAATCAATGTAATGGGCAGAGTGGGGAGGAAGAAAGGAAGGGACCGGGCAGGCGCGCGACGGTCACAGTCCACGCACCGCCCACCGCAATGCCCGCTGTTCGCCGCAGGCCGGTCTCCGGACTCACAAGTAGGTTTTTTCAACCTCGGATCGTCCACCTTCCCGCGTATGCACGCAGTGGTGTGTCGGACGGTCTACACTCGTTTACCGTTGCGGGGGCAGTGTCGGGATTGCTTTATCGAATCAAAATCGAAAAAACGCACCGACTTCCCGTTTCATCCCGTAAGGGACACCTTCAGCGGCGGCCATTATAGGGAGACGGGAAGCCGGATGCAAACGGACATGTCGGAACTCGATCAAGCCGACGACTGCAAGGCGTAAACGGCTTGATCGAGCTCCTGGCGATGCCCGGGTGGGTCGGCTGTCTTGCCGACAAGACCCGCTGGTAGAGGAGCGCGGCGGGAACCGCGTTCCTCAGGCGATCAGCCTTGCAGCAGGCCGTCGACCTTCTCCAGGTCGTTGATGACCTTCCAACTGCCGCCGCCCTTGAGGACCTTGCGTTCCCATTGGTCGACTCGGGTCAGGTATTCGCGCGGATCGATGTTGTCGCTGTTGAGCTTGGTCACGTTCAGCGCCACGACGTGGACGCCGTCGAGCTGCAGCTCGAACTTGCGGATCTGGCCCTTGGCGAGTTCCTCCTTGAGATCGGAGAAGATCAGGATGGTCTTGTCGCCCGCGCCGGTCTCCTTGAGCCATTCCACGGCCTGCAGCATGCCGCCGCTGATGTCGGTGTAGGCGCTGCTCTTGGCCGTCTTCACGAACTCATCCATGATGCTGCGGAACTTGCGCTTCTGGTTGTTGGCGACCGAAGGGCGTTCGTCGAAGGTCGTGCGCTCGATGATGTCCTTCTCGCTGAAACTGCCGCTGTCGATCCGGGCCACGGCCAACGAGTCGCCGCTGTCCAGCCGCATGAGCAGGTAGGAGACGATGTTGCTGGCCTTGTCGAGCTGCTGCGTGTACGTGCCCGAGGTGTCGAGCAGCATGTAGACCGCGCGGGCGCGATTTTCGGGCCCGCCGCAACCCGACAGCAGGGCCATCGGGATCAGGAGACCGAACGCGAGCACGCGGCGGTAGTGTTTGAACAGGGTCTTCATGGTGCGTGTCCTCAAATGGAAATGCCGCTGTGCTTCGAGTGCTCCGAATCGGAGAAGGGTTTTTCGTCTTTTCCCTCGGTCTTGTGCTTGCGGTGGGCCAAGACCTCCTCGGCGCGCAGCGGGATGAAGATGATCAGATCGTAGACCTGGGCGAGTAGCGCCCCCAGGTGATAGCAGCCGTTGCCGAGCAGGCGCAGCGAAGTGGACGTGACCCGCAGCAGACCGGCCAGCACGGCGCCCATGACCGTGCGCGCCGCGTGGATGAAGGACTCCAGCGGGATGGCCGCGAAGGTCAGTGCGAACGGCAGTACGAAGCCCATGACCATCTGGCCGACCGACGGGATCCAGCGCATGCCGGGCAGGGCGGTCGTCGTCCCCGACAAGGTCTGGCGCAGGGCCTCGCGGTCCACGGCCAAAAGATCGCGCATGAAGGCGAGCGAGGATTCCACGCAGGCCAGCACGACCAGGATCGACAGCGTGATCCAGAGCATGCGCCGGCGCAGGTTATCGTCCATGCGTCCGATGACCGGGAACATGTGCGTCACGCGCAACGACTCCATCAGGAACAGCCCCATCGCGACCTCGAGCATGATGATCACGAGCGCGGCGACGTCGGACGTGCGGAAGGGGCCGAGCTGGCTGTTGCCGCCGACCATTTCCGACATCGGCATCGCAATCAGGTAGAAGTTGATGACCCCGCCGATCAGAGCGATCAGCAGCACGATGCCGGCGATGAAGAACTGAGTCATCGACGAGGACGACAGCGCCTTCTGCGCCTTGGGCGTGCACTGCAGGATCTCCTCGTAACGCGTCATCTGCTCGTCGATGGTCAGCGAGCGCTCCTGCAGGGTCGCGATGCTCTGGTTGACCTCCTTCATGGTCTGATTCAGGGTCCGCCAGCGCGGCATCATGCGCCTAAGTAATTCGTGGCGCTTGGAATTGGCCTTGCGATAGTCCTCGGCCGCCTGCGCCTGGGATTTCGAAACGGTCGTATGGATGTCGGTCAGGATCTTGCCGATCATGCTCGAATCCTCGCCGCGCAGCTTGGCCACGGCCTCGACGGCCTTGGTCCAGCCCGGCGGATCGGGCGGTACGCTGGCCGCGTCCTGGTAATCCTTGTCGATCATCTCGACCTGTTCGGTCAGGCGGCGATGGATCGACGGGAAGGCGCTGAGGTCGCGGTTCACGCTTGCGTTCACGCGATGGAACTCGCGCATGATGTCGTTTTCGACCTCGTCGCGGCCGGCCGACATCAGCACCTCGAGATTGCGGTCGACGAGCTTGCGCTCCGTGCTCGAAATCGCCTTCGCCGCGACGCGCAGGGCGCTGCGGATCTCGGTAGCCGCGCTGCGGATGGCCCGGTGGGCAGGCTTGCGCGCCAGATAGAGTGAACTCACGATGACCAACAGCCAGATGATCATCGAGACGATCGGTTGGTCAGACCACAACGAGACCAGATCCGAGAATGACATGGCAGACGCTCCTAGTTTATGAAGGGTTCGACTCGCGCTGGGATGCATGGTCCCCATCTATAGGCGATGACGCGATCATAGAGGGCGGGGTGTCCGCGGAGGTGTGACCGGCATCCCATGACGGCGCGGGAGGCGGCGGAATGCTTGCGGAGTCGGGATCTGCGTCGAGATTTTCACTCGCGCCCGGACCTCAAGTATCATGAACGGGACTTAGCTCTCGACAACAAGGTATCCATTTATGCTAGAAAGCGCGCGCCAAGCGAACCCGGCTCCCATTCAGGCCCCAGATCAGGCGGGGCAATACGTCGTCCTCGCACTCTATAAATTCGTGCCGCTCGAGGACTACCGCGAGCTGCGTCCCGTGCTGCTCGACCTCTGCCGCGACGCCGGTATCTGCGGCACGCTGCTGCTGGCCGCCGAAGGCATCAACGGCACCGTGGCGGGGCCCCGCGCGGGGATCGACCGGCTGCTCGCCTGGCTCCATGCGGACGGCCGTTTCGAGGGCATGGAGGCCAAGGAAGCGCTGACGGAAGGGGCGCCGTTCTTTCGCATGAAAATCAAGCTCAAGAAGGAAATTGTGACCATGGGCGTGCCCGGCATCGTGCCGCAGGAGCGTACCGGTACCCGTGTCTCCGCGCGCGAGTGGAACGCCCTGATTTCCGACCCCGAGGTCATACTGCTCGACACCCGCAACCCATACGAGTACGACATCGGCACGTTCAAGAACGCCATCCTGCCCGCCATCGACACCTTCCGAGAATTCCCGGACTACGTCGACCGCGAGCTCGATCCGACCAAGAACAAGCGGGTGGCCATGTTCTGCACGGGCGGCATCCGTTGCGAAAAGGCCTCGGCCTATCTGCTGGATAAGGGCTTCGAGGCCGTCTATCAGCTCGACGGCGGCATCCTGCGTTACTTCGAGGAGGTCGCGGCCGACGAGAGTCTGTGGCAGGGCGAATGTTTCGTCTTCGACGGCCGCGTCGCCGTCAATCACGACCTTTCACCGGGCATCTACGAGCAATGTCATGCCTGCCGCATGCCGCTGTCGCCTGAGGATCGTGAATCGGAACAATATGAGGATGGCGTTTCCTGTCCGCATTGCTTCGCGAAGACCAGCGCGGCCAAAAAGGCCGGATTGCGCGAACGTCAGCGCCAGATGAAGATCGCGGCCGCCCGCCATCAGCGCCACATCGGCGCGGTGCAGCCGTCGTCCGTGGGGAAAAAGGCGCGGCGCGATCAGGACGCGAATTCGGGCGCGGTGCAGGAGGCCGCCGCCGCGCAGCAGTGAGCCCGCACCGGCCTGTCCTCTATTCCTTCCGGCGCTGTCCCTATGCGATCCGTGCTCGGATTGCCGTCGCCCGGGCCGGCGTCGCCTGCGAGCTGCGCGAGGTCCTGTTGGGCGACAAACCGGCCGAGATGCTCGAGCTTTCGCCCAAGGGCACCGTACCCGTGCTGGCGCTCCCGGACGGCATGGTCATCGACGAAAGCCGCGACATCATGGTCTGGGCGCTCACCCAGTCCGACACCGACGGCTGGCTCGGCACGGGGCTCGAAGCGGCGCCGGAGCTCATTCGCCGGAACGACGAAGACTTCAAGCCGATGCTGGATCGCTACAAATACTTCGAGCGTTATCCCGAGCACCCGCAAGCCCATTATCGCGACGAGGCCGGCGCCTTTCTGACCGACCTGGATCAGCGACTCGCGACGCACGACGGCGGAGGGCTCACCGGTCGTCGGACCGGGTTCGCCGACGTCGCGATCTTCCCCTTCGTGCGTCAGTTCGCCGGCGTCGACCGCGACTGGTTCGACGGCACGCCGTGGCCCAACCTCGCGTCTTGGCTTAAAGCCTGGGAGGCGAACCCCTTGTTTCTGGATGTCATGAAGAAGTATCCCGTTTGGCAGCCGCGTACCGAGGGCGAACCTTTCCCCTAATCGCGTTCATGATAGGCTTCCATCCGGAAGCGCGGCGTACAGATCGCATAAAAGACCAGATCCGTGTCCCCCGTGTTCTCGATCCATTGCACGGCCCCGGCCGGGATCACGACCGCATCGCCCGGACCCACGGCCTCGGGCGCCAAACCTTCTATATGGGCGATGCCCGTCCCCAAGATGATCAGATAGCGCTCGACGATCCCGTCCAGCGAATGCGGCAGAGTCCTTACGCCTGCCGCCACGCGGGCCCGCGCGATCGACACGTCGCGGTCCTCTGCGCGGTTCCAGGTTTCAAGCACCGCGCAGCCTTCCGGAATCAGAAATTCGTCGTCTTCGCGCGGATGTGTGATGGTTGCCTTCATTTCGGGGCTCTCATGACGGATAAACGTGACGATATAAGAAATATTCCCATATTCTTTATACATGCATTTCCGCTATATATTTATATCTCGAGACCTCGCATCTTATCGAGCACGGCCTTTATGACCAAAGATAACGACAAGCTCAAGCGCTGGCTAGCGCGCTCCTCCCCTGTTCGATTTGCCGTCCAGATCACCCTTTCGGTGTTCCTGGCGGAGGCCCTCGTGATGTTCGTCCTGCCGTTGTTCAGGCTCAGGGATGAATGGGAGGCCAATCTGCTCGACCCGGTGTTGCTCGTCTTTCTCCTGAGCCCGGCCTTGTATTTCTTCGCGTTCCGGCCCCTCGTGCGCGATCGGGCCCAGCGGCGCATCGCCGCCAAGGTGTTCGAAAACACCCGCGAGGCGGTCATGATCACCGACGCCGAAACCAACATCCTGATGGTCAACGACGCCTTTTGCGATATTACCGGCTACACCCGGGAAGAGGTTATCGGGAAAACACCCCGGATCCTGTCCTCGGGCCGGCAGTCCAAAGAATTCTACCAGCGCATGTGGCACGGCCTGATCAACAACGGCCGCTGGCACGGCGAACTATGGAATCGCCGCAAGAATGGCGAACACTACCTCGAATCCTTGTCGATCAACGCCGTCTACGGAAGGAACGGAGAGGTGGAGAACTACATCGCCCATTTCGCCGACATCATGGAGCGGCGGAACGCCGAAGACCGTATCCGCTTTCTCGCCCACTACGACGAACTGACCCGCCTGCCCAACCGCAACAACCTGCGGCGGTGCGTCGAGGAGATGATCGAGGTCGCGGAACACAACGGCTACGAGATCGCCATCCTGTTCATCGACCTGGACCGTTTCAAGAACATCAACGACTCCCTCGGCCATCCGGTCGGCGACCGCCTGCTTCAGCTCGCGGCGGAGCGTTTCAAGAAATGCCTTCGGGAGGAGGACACGGTCGCCCGGCTCGGTGGCGACGAGTTCGTGATCGTCTTGCCCATGCTGCGCGGACGCAAGACGGCATCCATCGTGGCCACCAAGGTGCAGACCGCGCTCAGCGGACCGTTCTCGATAGACGGCTACAATCTCGCCGTCACGCCGAGCATCGGCATCAGCGTTTACCCCGACGACGGCCGCGACTTCGATACGTTGGTCAAGAACGCCGACACCGCCATGTACCGCGCCAAGCAGGAAGGGCGAAACGCCTTCAGGTTCTACATCTCGCACATGAACGAGCACGTGACTGAGCGCCTGATGCTGGAAAACGAACTCCGCAAGGCCATCGAAAACAAGGAACTGACGCTCCACTACCAGCCGATCGTGCGCTCGACGACGGGGGAACTGATCAGCGTCGAGACGCTGATGCGCTGGCGTCACGCCGAAATGGGCTGGATCTCGCCGGTCAAGTTCATCCCGGTCGCGGAAGAGACCGGCCTGATCAACCTGATCGGCGATTGGGCGTTGGAGACCGCCTGCCGCCAAAACCGGGAATGGCAGCGCTCGGGTCTTCCGGACTTTCCGATCGCGGTCAACATCTCGGCGGCCCAGTTCCACCAGCGCGACTTCTGCGCCAAGGTCCAGGAGGTGGCCGAACGCAACGGCCTGGAGCCCCGATATCTCGCGCTCGAACTGACCGAGAGCATGGTCATGCGCGATATCAGCGGCACCATCATCAGCCTCGATAAACTTGCCGAAGCCGGTTTCCCGCTCATGATCGACGACTTCGGCACCGGCTACTCGAGCCTGGCGTACCTGAAACGCTTCCCGATCCAGAAACTCAAGATCGACCGTTCCTTCGTCAACGAACTGACAGCCAACGCCGACGACGAGGCCATCGTCTGCGCCATCCTCTCAATGGCCGATGCCCTGAACTTCGAAGTCATCGCCGAAGGCGTCGAGACCGAGGCCCAGCTCGCGCGCCTCCTCGAACACGGCTGCGACCAGATCCAGGGCTACTACGTCAGCAAACCCCTGCCCGCGGACGAACTCGAGACCTTCGTTCGCCGCATCCAGGAAAACCCGTCCCTGCATCGCTACGACGGCAATCAGCGCGCCTCGGCATAGGGGCAAGCGCCCAGTCCCTGTAGGGGCACGGCGCGCCGTGCCCTTATCTAAACGCCCCCACTTTCTACCATCATCCGCCCCTGTGCCTGAACGTGCTCGGAAAGCCGCGACGCGACAGCATGTCTTGACGCGGCGTTGGGTGGTGAAGCCTGCGTCCGGGAATCCCGGACAAATATTCCCGATCGGTAAAATTCCGCTTGAGTTCCGCCGATATCGGGATTAAATTATCCCGATCGGGAATATTTGATGGTGGGGCAGCCCAGATGGTTAAAATAATACCGTACGGGAAAATCACTTCGGTGCAAGACCTCGGCAATATCGTTCGCGCCGCCCGGAACTCCCAAGGCGCCACTCAGGCCGAGTTTGCTGCGCTCTGCGGCGTAGGCGTGCGTTTTATCTCCGAACTGGAAAACGGCAAATCCACCGCCGAGCTAGGCAAGGTGCTGCGGGTCATCCAATCGTTGGGGCTGGAGTTGGACCTTCGTCCCCGCGGCTGGCAACACCAAACGCGCGGGTCGGGTGAATAATGGCTTTGTCCGTCTACCTTAACGCCGCCTTGGTGGGCCGGTTACAACTGGATACCCGGCGCCGCTTCGTATTCCAATATGACCTCGCCTGGCTGACCGATCCCGCCGCCATTCCGCTGTCGCTGTCATTGCCCCTGCGCAAGGCCCCATACGACGATGACGGCGCCCGGCCGTTTTTCGCCAACCAGTTGCCGGAGGCCCGGCTGCGCGAGGCCATCGCGCGCAAACTCGGGATTTCGGACAACAACGATTACGCCTTGCTGGAAGCCATTGGCGGCGAGTGCGCGGGCGCGGTCAGTCTCTATCCCGAGGATGCCGGTCCTGTCGTCGAGGGCGAATATCGGCCGCTCGACGAAGCGGCGTTGCGCACGCTGATCGAGCAAATGCCCAAGCGCCCCATGCTGGCCGGCGAAGGCGAAATACGCCTCTCGCTCGCCGGTGTGCAAAACAAACTGCCGGTCCATTTCGACGGTAGTACCGTCAGCCTGCCCGGTGGCGGCAAACCCAGCAGTCACATCCTCAAACCGACGATACGCGAATATCAAGACAGCGTCTTCAACGAGGCCTACTGCATGCGGCTGGCCAAAGCCGTGGGGCTCGCCGTGCCGGAGGTCACCCTGTTCGACAACCGGGGCCAGCAGCTCTATCTCGTCAGTCGCTACGACCGTGAATCCAATCCGGAAGGTGATCTGATGCGCCTGCATCAGGAAGACTTTTGCCAGGCCCTGGGATATCTACCGGAAACCAAATACGAAAAAGAGGGCGGTCCCGGTCTTGCAGCCTGTTTCAACCTGATCCGGGAGCGGAGCATTCAGCCGGTCATCGACCTGCGCCAACTGCTCGACTGGGTCGTATTCAACTACCTCGTCGGCAACGCCGACGCCCACGCCAAGAACATCTCTCTGCTGTTGACGCAGCAAGGCCCCAGGCTGGCCCCGTTTTACGATTTGATGAGCACCGCCGTCTACCCCGAACTCAGCGACAAGCTCGCCATGAAAATAGGCGGGGAGGACAGACCCAAGTGGGTCATCGCGCGAAGCTGGGAAGGCATGGCCAAAGACTGCGGCATCGGTTTCAAGCTGGTCAGACAAACCCTGGAAAGGCTAAGCCGCGCGTTGAACGAGCAGGCACCCTTGGTCGCCGGCCAATTCCCTCAAACCGGCGCAATCGACGTAACCGCCGCCATCCGACAGATCATCGCGCAACGAATCAGGAAGGTTGAATCAGCTTTCAGTGTCGCAAGGCGAGTTTGAGAGAGCCGTCAAACTTCCCCTTTCTCCGTAGGGGCACGGCGCGCCGTGCCCCTATCCAAACAGACGCCCGTACCCTTCCTCGGTCAACACCTGCCGAACGGCCGGCCGCTTCAACATCCGCTCGAAATGCGCCCGACAGCGCTCGGGCATCTCAATCCCAATGTGATTCGCCCAGAACTCGCAATAAAACAAGGCCGCATCGGCTATCGAAAAACTACCCACCAGATACTCCTGCTCCCCAAGCTGCCGATCCATAATCGCCAGCCCCTTCTTCACGATCGTCCGTCCCTGCGCCCGAACCCGCTCGGCGTCCGATTCGTTAAAGGCATAGTGATCCGTCGTAAAGATCCGCGTATAGCCCTGCATGTGAATCGTCCCGACGACATAGTCCATCGCCTCGATCACCCGCGTATCGCCATCCGCATCGCCCGGCATCAATCTCGCCTTGGGATGCGAGCGCGCCAGCCAATACGCAATCGCCGGAAACTCCGTAATCGCCGTCCCGTCGGTCTTGACCAACGTCGGAATCGTCGACTTCGGGTTGATCGCCGTGTATTCGGGCTTGTACTGGTTCCCGGCAGGCAGATTGACGATGTGGGCCTCGAAGACCAACTCCAGTTCTTCGAGCAGGATGTGGATGCCGGTGCTGCAGGAGCCCGGGGTCATGTAGAGTTTTAGATTGGCCATGCCTAGGCTACATACTCGGCTCTTTTTGCCTCCATCAAGGCCGTCGTCACCTTCGCCTCTCCGGCCTCCTCGGCAGTCGCCTCGAGTTCCCTCTTGACGACCGGTTGGTCAAAAGACGGCAGTGTCTCCAACAGCGAAATCGCCTCGTCTTCCCAGGTGATGTCTGATTTGCCCATAGCGTTTCCTCTTGATTGGTAATTGGGACGCGATCTAGCCTGCGTCGCGCGCTATAGGACTTTTTCAGCAAAAGGGGTGCCAATCGGGGGTGTAGGGAAAGCGGGGTTGAAGGGGTGGCCTAATAAAATTTAGTGATGCCAATGGGTTATAGGTGTTCTTGGTGAGGGGTTCACCGCAATCACCTTTTTCTTAGTGCTGTTATTATTTAAAAGCCGGACTTACAGAATGTAGTTAAGGAGACAGGGATTGCACTGGGGTGGTGCGTGTGTCATCGCGGTCATTCCGCTTATTATTCATTGTCGAACAAGGCCTTGCCGAACTCTTTGCCCCTTTGTTTCGGGAAGGGTTGGGGCGATAATCAGGGGCTCGAATGGGTAAGGGTAATGACATGGAGCGTCGAATGAAAATGGAAAAGGACATCATTCCAATTGAGCAGATCGAAGGCCGGATTTATACGCTGCGCGGGAAGCGCGTCATGCTGGTCTCCGACTTGGCTGAGCTGTATGGGGTAGCGACCAAACGATTGAACGAGCAGGTCCGGCGCAATGCCGATCGCTTTCCAAAGGATTTTTCGTTTGAAATGGAAAATCAAGACGTTGCGGCTTTGAAGTCGCAAATTGCGACCTCAAACGATGCCTCAGCCGGTCGTGGCGGGCGACGATATCGACCGCGAGTGTTCACCGAACACGGCGCCATCATGGCCGCTTCGGTGTTGAACTCGCCCCGAGCCGTGGAAGTCAGCGTCTTCGTCGTACGCGCCTTCGTGCAGCTGCGCGAACTCGCACTGGCGCATACGGAAATCCGGCACAAGCTGAACGAGCTGGAGCACAAGGTCTCTAGCCATGACCAGGCCATCGCCGGTCTGATCAACGCCATCCGCGAACTCATGACGCCGCCCGATCCAAAGAAAAAACGTCCAATTGGTTTTGCTCCCTGGCATGAGGGGAATGGCGATAACTGAGTCGGTGGCGGCGGTAACTGAAAGTTATTTGCTTGGGTTTTGGGGCTCTGCCCCCTATTGCCTTGCTGTACCCTCGGGCAAGTACACTTCCATACCTCTATCCCGCCCTTTCTGCCATAATGCGAGGCTATCGAGAAGGAGGGCACTTGGGACCGCAACCCGAGCAACAGGCACGAGACGCGATCGACCGTTTGCTGACGGCAGCGGGCTGGTGCGTCTGCGATGTCGACAAGGCGAATATCTCCGCTCATCGCGGTGTCGCGATCCGCGAATTCCCGCTGCCCGGTCACGGCTTTGCCGATTATCTGCTCTATGTCGATGGCAAAGCGGCCGGCGTCATCGAGGCCAAGAAGGAAGGTGTCACGCTCTCCGGTGTCGAGACTCAGGCCGACAAATACACCAAGGGGCTGCCTGACGGCCTGCCGCGTTGGCATAACCCGCTGCCCTTCGCCTATCAATCGACCGGCGTCGAAACCCGTTTCACCAACGGCCTGGACCCGTCGCCGCGTTCGCGTCAGCTCTTCGCCTTTCATCGCCCCGAAACGCTTGCCGCCCTGTTGGATGTGGAAGCTGAGGCACAGGGCAAGGTTGCAGACTCGGCGGGTGAATACAACGTAAACGCCCGGACTTTCCTCGCCCGCCTGCAGCGCATGCCGCAGCTACATGAGGAAGGTCTCTGGCCCGCCCAGATCACGGCGATCCAAAATCTCGAACAGTCTCTCAAAGAGAACCGCCCGCGCGCCCTGATCCAGATGGCAACCGGATCGGGCAAGACCTTCACGGCTATTTCGTTCATCTACCGCCTGATCAAATTCGCCGGCGCCCAAAGAGTGCTGTTCCTGGTCGATCGCGGCAACCTCGGCGATCAAACCCTCAAGGAGTTTCAGCAATACGCCTCGCCCTACAACAACTTCAAGTTCACCGAGGAGTACATCGTCCAGCGCCTGCAGGGCAACACCATCGATCAAACCGCGCGTGTCTGTATCTGCACGATCCAGCGCATGTATTCCATGCTCAGGGGGCGGGAACTGGCGGAAGACCTGGAAGAAGAATCGGTGGACAAAATCGGCGGCCTGTTCAAACAGCCTGAACCGATTGAATATAATTCACAAATTCCGATCGAAACCTTCGACATCATCGTCACCGACGAATGCCACCGTTCCATCTATAACCTCTGGGCGCAGGTGCTGGAATACTTCGACGCCTACCTGATCGGCCTCACCGCCACGCCCGGCAAGCAGACCTTCGGTTTCTTCAACCAGAACCTGGTCATGGAATACAACCACGAAATGGCCGTGGCCGACGGCGTCAACGTCAATTACGACGTCTACCGCATTCGTACCAAGATCAGCGAGGCCGGTTCCAAAGTGGAGGCCGGCTACTCGGTCCAGATCCAGGAGCGCGACACCCGCAAGAAGCGCTGGGAGCAGCTCGACGACGACTTCAGTTACGACCCCAATCAACTCGACCGCGACGTGGTCGCCCCGGACCAGATCCGTAAGATCATCCAGACTTATCGCGACAAGCTCTTCAGCGAAATCTTCCCCGGCCGCGAGTGGGTGCCCAAGACCCTCATCTTCGCCAAGGACGACGCCCACGCCGAAAACATCGTCGAGATCGTCTACTGCGAGCCATGGAGAGCGACGCGAAGGCGAGTAGACCGGGATAGGTGCAGCTGGATTTAGATGTCGGAATCCGGAGGGCGGAGCCTGACGGGTGTAGATCATCTAAATTCAGCTATATGCGCCGTAGAGTCA
>WGNS01000015.1 GCA_016124415.1 Gammaproteobacteria bacterium
ACTAACGGATCCCCAGCAGATGCAATGCGCGCTGAATGTGACTGGTCGCGCCCTCCATCATCTGAATAGCGGTCTTGTAGTCGCCCTTCGCCGCCACCGGCTTGGCCTGCTCGGCAATCTCCTTGCCGCGATCCACGGAAGTCTGCATGAGCTTCAGCATGGACTCGGACGGCTGTTTCTGCTCGATCGCCAAGG
The DNA here is from genome assembly GCA_016124415.1 of Gammaproteobacteria bacterium. Taxonomy (GTDB): domain Bacteria; phylum Pseudomonadota; class Gammaproteobacteria; order SZUA-140; family SZUA-140; genus RI-283. The sequence continues at coordinate 196 of WGNS01000015.1, forward strand.
GGATCAGCTCTTCATAGCTCTTGAAGCGCGAGACCTCGTACTCATACTCGTCTTTGGGCTCGTCGAATTTGAGTTCGTAAGACAGCGTGGCGCTCTTGAGCATGGCGGTCAGCGCAGTCGTCAGCTGGCCCTGAGTCTCGGTCAGGATACGGCGGGCCTGATCGTAGTCTTCCGCTTCGGCAAGCTTCTGGGCGCGCTCGATGCTCGCGTCGACCTTGGCCAGATCGACCTTGGGCACGTCCTTCATGTCGCTGCCGGCACGGGACATGCGCTTCAGATGTCCCTCATAGGACTTTCTATAGGTCAGGATACCGTCGCGAAGCTCCTTGTATTGGGTCCGCGCGACCGTGTTGTCGGCAACGTCTTCCGCCGGTACGAGGCGGCCGGCATCGCTCATGAGCTTCATCGCCGCATCCGCAAGCTCGGCGGCACGGCCGTAGTCTTTGGCCTTCATCGCGGCCTCGGCCTTATCCAGATCGCCGCGCGCGTCCGCCAGCATCTTCTTCGCACCGGCATCGGATCCGTTCTCGATGCGTTGAGCGGCGGCCGATTGACGGATGTACATGGCCGCGAAACTGATCTTCTGCTTGGCCTGCGTCTCGCTCACGACTTGCTTTTGCCCGGGTCTTGCACCTTCACCGAGCGCCAGACCGGACTTCCAATCCGCCACGGCCTTGGCCAAGTCGAAATGCGCGGCATCGTTGGTGACGAAAACAGGGCCGCCCATGTAGTTGTGATTGCGGCAGGCGTAGTAGACGACATCCGGCGTTGAGCTGTCCGGCGTAAAGGTCAGCTCGCCCTCATACAGGAAATTACCCTTGACGCCCTTGGCCAGCGTAAAGCCGCCTCGACCAACCGGCTTGGTGGCCATGTAGAAATCGTGCTGGATATTCGTGTCGACCTGGAACGTATAGGTTTTGCCCCGCTCGACGACCAGGGCCTTGCCCTGCACACCGTTAACGCTGAATCCGAGTTTACTGCCCTTGTTGTGGAAAGGATGCGTGGCGTCCTTGTCGACGGAATGCACGATAAAGGTATTGGGCGGCAGGTTTTTGAACTCATCCGCCGACGGCGCTTTCTTCACAACCGGGGCGGGCGCCGCCGCGGGCGCAGGCACCGCTGGAGCCGGCTTTTCAGCCACTACGGGTGCGGGTGCAGGTGCGGGTTCGGCGGGCGCCGGTTCGGGCGCACTGACGACCTTGGCTGCCGGCGCATGAGACATCTCATTAGCCTTATTTTCGGACGCCGCTACGACCACCGTGGATTCGGGAGCGGCTGCCGGATTGGCCTCAGCAGCAACCGGGGCCGGCTTCACCTCGGCCGGAGATTCCGAAGCGGCCACCGGCGTTTCGGACGGCGACGATTCCATGACGTCCAAGGAACTACATCCCGATACTGCCATGCCAAGGAGAACGAGCGACGCAAGAGAGCCAATACGGGAATTCGAGCGCTTGGACATTCTACAGATTCTCCTCAACAGTGTTCGTACACAACCGGGGTGCCGGCCGGGGGGTCCCGGAAAGAGATGAGCCGGGGACACCATGCATAGCGGCATTGATGCCCCGGTCTCCACCGGACAGGACCGGCACGAATCGCTCGGCCGGCCTGTCCGCGTGACGTTCCCTCTTACTTCCAGGGATTGCGGAGGGTAGCCTCACTCAAAGGCGGCTTCCAATCAGCCGGCTTGGGCTTGGAGTGGCACTTCTTACAGCTCTTGGTCGTGATCGGGAACGACACTTTGCCTTGGCAAACACCACATTTTTTGCCCAGCAGGATCGCCGACATGTTGATCTGGTTGGCGCCCTTCTGCGGGATAAAGATCGCAGGGTGGCAGTTGGAACAGAACAACCATTCCGTGTGCTGACGATGCGGGAACACGACGTCGGGCACGGAAGCCTTGACCGGACGCACGATATCGAGGTCCATGACGAAAGGCTCTTCGGAGGAGTCCAGACGATCCCAACGCGGCTTCAGCAGACCCTGGTCGATGGCCTTGACCCAATCGACGTAGTTGCCGAACTCGGTCGTCGGCAGGCCCTGGAAGGCCTCCCGAGGAGACTGCAAGGTAAACGTTGCCTCGTTCTCGGTATCATGAACGCCGTCTTCCGGCGGCGGCGGGTTGCGGCTCTTTTCCTTCTTCAGATTACGGTTGAAGGTGTTGGCGGAAGAAACCGCCGCCAGTTGCAGGGGCTTGGCACCGTCTTCCGCAGCCATAACAACGGACGGGACGGCGACCAGGGCCAGCAGGCTCAAAAGCAGAGCGGAAAGGCTAAAACGCAATACGTATTTCATGTGTCTCCCCTCCCTCACTTCTTGGCCGGCTGGTTAACAGCCTGGGACGGCGCCAACGGCTTGTATGCCGGCGCGACCAGGCGCTGCAACGTGCTGCCGGCGAAGTGCGTCGGGGTACCGGGGATACCGGAATGACACATCGCGCAGTTTTCTACAGACCAGGCGACCTCGCCGTTATGGCAGGCGCCGCAGAACTTGCCGTCGATGATCTTGGCCATCGTGATCTTGTTACCGCCGGCCTTGAACTTAAAGCCCAGGTCCGCGTGGCAAACCTTGCAGCGGAAACGAATACGGTGGAACCAGTGCGGAAATACCGCAGGGCGCATACCCGCAGCATCGGCATAGTTATTGATAACGACGTCGGCATATTCCGCCTTCGACGTTTGCGGCATGGCCATCATCAGGAGCCCGAGCAGCAGTCCCGATGCCATCACTGCCCATACTCGCTTCTGCATGGTCTGTGCTGTCATATTACACCCTCTCCTCACAACTTCACGTTTTTATTTTCTTTCGATTCACCCGAAACACTACCGCACCGACAGCGGCTCGTTCAGAACCTTCTATCAGCCTGCAAGTCTATCAGGTTGAAACGTTCATCATTCACCGAAACCCATCGCCAGCTGCCGCTTACGTTCAGCATGCCGATGTCATAGTCCAGGCGATTTTCCCATTCCGTACGATCAATGCCGGTATCGACTGCGGCCCTCGAAGTCCTCAAATCCGAAAGAAAACGCAATCGGGGGACATCGAAGAGATCGTCATGTCGATAACTGACCTGACCGGTGGCCGTTACTGTATCATTATTGCTGCGTCCGTTGAAGTCCTGATAGGTCGCCTGGACGGTCAAATTTCCCGAAAGACTGCTCTTCCGCGTCAGATCCTGATGCCGTTGCGCCTGCAAATTCAGAAACTGCTGATTGTTGGCGCCGTCACCGAAAGTGCGGGCGTCGGAAAGGGTCGCCTGAAGGTAGGTCGTCCCACCCGAATGGGTGCGGTCCCACGACACACTCGCCGAATGATCGAGGCGTTGCGTCGAGGTCGAGATATCGCCGAATCCCTGCGTCGAGCTCAGCGCCTGGCTCAGACTCAGACGTGTGGCGCCGCCGTCCTGGTGCGCCCACAGGCGTTGCGCGTCATGGGCGGCGCGCAAGGAAAGATTCGTGAGCTTTTCGTACTCGGTATCCTGATGCGTCAGATCGGCGCCGGTATTCCATTGGTATTCGAAACCGTACGGCAGAGAATGGATGTCGGACTGGTAGAGCGCCCCTCCTTTTTCCCGACTGGCATTGGTCCTCTGCTCGCCGTTGTCGATCATCGAAAGCTGAACGTCGCCGTCGAAACGCAGATTGCGGTTCATCTGGAAAAACAGGCCGCCGTTGCCCACCAACGTCAGGGCATCGGTGCCGTGACCGGTCACGGTATCGGTATTCAGATTGTACAGACGCATGCCGCCGCTCGCCGTCAGACGGCTTTGGGCGGGACGCCAGAACACATAGGACGAAACCTGCGATAGGTTGGTCGTGCTGTTGCCGTTGATGTTGGTGCCGTTGAGCGGCAGCAGGGAGTTGTTGTCGCTGTTGAAGTGGCTCAGCATGGTATCGACGCGCAGCGCCCGGCTCGGGGTGTAGAAGTGATCGATATTGATGATCGTCGTCTTGGTGCCCTGGTCGAGCAAAGAGCGATCGGAAGTCTGATAACTCGTTTTGGCGAACAGCTTCTGCTTGTTCATACGGAGTTCCGCTTCGAGACCGAACAACTCGCTGTCCAGCGTGCCGCCGTTCTTCGAAGACCAATGCTCGTTGTCGTAACGCGCCTGGAAGTGATTGCCCTGCTCGCTGACGTAGGTCTGTTTGAGCGATAGGCGGCGGGTGTTGAACTCCCGGCTGCCGAGGCCGGTCACCGAACTCGCGACATCGAAGACATCGACTCGACTGTCGCTGGCGGAAAAGTTGAGGTCGAACGGCGTCCGGCTCTGCGGCATGATGCTGAGGTCGAGGTCTCCGGTCGCGATCATCGTCGCATTGGAACTCTGGGCCCGATCGACGTTCTCATGATCGCTGGTCACGTTCAGGCTGCCGTGAACGTTCGAGAACCAGGGTTGCCAGATATAACCGCTCGCGTTCAATGTGCCGCGGAGCTGATGGCTGCTGGCGTCGTCACTGGTCGAGCCGGTCAAGGAACGATAGGTGTAGCCGAGGTTGCCGCCAAGGTCCAGACCCCACGCGCCGCCGCACAACAGCATGGCTGACACGCAGACCGCCGGCCGCAACAAACCTTGTGTCGCCTTGCCCTTCACGGGACCCGCCTTTCGGACCCGGCACCGATCATAGGGCGGATCCGTTTAATGCGTTTTCGTCGATCTCGATCCTGGCAGCAGATCTGAGACCGCCCACGAAATCCGTCCAGGCCTTTTGCCTGAACTCATGCAACCACATATCGCGCACGCGCTGCTCGACGTCGGCGAACGCGTTGACGTGCTCGGGCTGGCGCTCGTCGAGCCGGAACAAGGCGTAGCCGCGCAGCAGGCGCACCGGCTCGGAAACCTCACCGACCTTCAGGCCGTCGATCACGCCCTCGGCCTCGGGCGACAACATGCCGCCGTGCAGATATCCTAAATCGCCTCCGTGCACGGCGGAGTCGTCATCCGATCGCTCTTTGGCGATGATCGCAAAATCCATCCCGCGCGAGATCATCTCGCGAAACGAAGCAACTTCGTCACGGGCGGAATCCCAGACGGCCGTCTTTTCCCAAGGCGCGACCTTGATCAGGATCAACGAGACCCTGAGCCTGGGCGGCGTCGTGAATTTGCGGATATTCACTTGGTAATAGTCCTTGAGCCGGGATGCGTCAGGTAGTGCGGCCTGCGCCTCGATCTCGCCTCGAAGTTTCGCAATACGATCGTCCGCCGCGAGCACATCGTGCAGTTCCCGTGACAATCGCTTGCCTTCTTTTTCCCATATATCACTCCCCTCATATCGAGCGGTCACACGCTTCATACGGCGCTGTACCGCGTCTTCATCGGCCTTGATCCCACGCCTGTCGATCTCGGATTCCAACAAGCGGCGTTCAATCATTCCATTGAGGAGTTCATGCCGAAACGCTGCCATTTCCGTTTCCGGCGGACGGCGATGGTAAAACTTTTGCCTGACGGCGGACCAATACTGGTCAACAAACTCGCGGCGCGTGATGATCGTACCGTTCACCCGGGCGACGACGGAGGATTCCTGCTGCGCAGCATCCTGTCCCATCGCGTCGCCGGCCTCTTCGGCCGCCGCGCTGCTCCCCGCCCAAAAGAGGCAGAGCGCCAGGATAAGGCACCGGCGCAGAACCGGGACGATATGCTCACCCAGGACTTTTTTTCGAATACTGCCCCCCATGCGACCCGGTTGCCCTGACCGCTATTTGTTGTGGCAGGTCAGACATACCGCGCTCCCGCTCGGGTCGATACGCAAAAATGTCGGGTTGTAATCCACATGAGGGTCGTGACAGGACGCGCACTCGACGTAGGGCTGAGGTTCGCCGGCAAAGGCGCCTCGAGTACCCACACGGGTGTACAGCTTCATGTCCGTCTTTTCGAAATCGGAGGTGCCACCTTCGGTGGCGGTATTGACCCACCAGACGCGCGTGGTGTTGACGATCTTGGTGTCGGCCGGATTGAAGTCCGGGTCGATGCTCGGCCCACGGGGGTTCGAGTTCGAATAGCCGCCGCCGGCGAACTGCACGCCGATCGGGTGGTCATTGGTGAGATCCTTGCCGAGATTGGTGATGACCGTGACCGGACCGATACGGCCGTTGACACCCGAGGCCTGGCCGCTCCAGACGCCCGACGAGAACGAGAAGACGTCGGCACCGGAACCCGGCTCGTTGATCAGCGAGTCCATGGCCTGAGTACCGTCGTGGCAGGACAGGCACGCCACGGAAACGGAACCGATCGGCTCGATCTTGGCGTCGAGCGTCGTCGTACCCATCTGGTCATAGGTCTGGAAACCGCTACGATCGATGTGGCGGTTCCAGATCGGTACCGCAGCCGACGCGTCGCCGCCATGCGGCGTATGGCAAAAAACGCAGATTTCCGAAGTGCCGCTGAAATTGCTGGCGGCGTTGATACCGGTGCTGCCCAGGTTGTGTTTGGTATTGAAGATACCCGCAAGGGCCTCGCCCGCGGGGACAAGGAACAAGAGGAACAGAACCAGACAGGTCGTGAGTCGAATTTGGTTCAAATGCAGTCACCCCCTATATCCGGAGGCAACCCAGCCGCCTTCGTGCACCCAAGAAGCCCCTGATTCATCAAACGACCATCCCCCAATGGCCGCGCCGCCGTCCGTCTTCATGGACCCGCGACGCGAGTTATTATTCTAAAGCAGCCACATGATCCCCGTCTTAACGGCCCGCGGATACCATCCATCCGCTTGGGAGATTCAAGGCCTACCCCAGTCTCAAACGACCGAACATCATTCCAAGCAAATTCAGAATGGTATAGAGACGAAACTTTACCACAACGCGCATATAAAAATAAAAAGTGACGGGATGGACGCCCCGGATTGACATTTGCCGAAAAAATCCTCAGAATCGCCGTTCTTTGACATTGTGCCTCCGGGCACACCGTAAGCAACACAGGATTTTAGGAGTTCAGCCTTGGCAAACTCAGCACAAGCCAAAAAGCGGGCCCGGCAAGCCGAGAAGCACCGCAGTCAGAATGCCAGTCAGCGTTCCGCTATGCGGACCGCCACCAAGAAGGTCATCAAGGCCATCGCCGCCGGTGACAAAGAAGGGGCCACCGCCGCCTATCAGCAGGCCGTGCCCGTTCTTGACCGTATGGCGCGCAAAGGCATCATTCACAAGAACAAGGCCGCCCGCCATAAGTCTCACCTTAATGCCGGCCTGAAGGGCCTGCAGGTCGGCTAAGACCTCAGTTCGGATTTCAGGCGGACCGAATCCGGTCCGCCTGCCTTCTTCCCAAGTCCCATTACGCAGAGACCGGAGATTTCCGGGCTCCGTATTTTTGTGCCTGCGTTCCGCCGGAAGCGATCCTTATATCACCACCAGATTATCGCGGTGAATCATTTCGGGTTCGTCGATATACCCGAGACATGCCTCGATCCCCTGGCTGGGCTGTCCCACGATTTGACGCGCCTCATCGGCCGGATAATTCACCAACCCGCGCGCGACCTCACGTCCTGAAACGTCCTGGCAGGAAACGAGATCGCCGCGCAGGAATTCACCGTGAACCTCGCGCACACCGACGGGCAGCAGCGACTTACCCGAGTCCCGGAGCGCCTTGACGGCGCCGTCATCGACGACGAGGCGGCCGCGAACCTGTAACTGACCGGCCAGCCAGCGCTTGCGCGCCAGCAGCGGCGCCTGGCTGGGCAGAATCATGGTGCCGTCCGCGTTTCCGCTACGCACCTTGAGCAGAATGTCCGGTTCGGCGCCGGCCGCGATCAGGGTCGCTGTGCCGGAACGGGCGGCGCGCTGCGCCGCCCTGACCTTGGTCAGCATACCGCCGCGCCCCCAGTCACCGGCCGATCCGCCGGAGGCCATGCGCTCAAGCTCAGGATCGCCGGCCTTGGCGAGGTCGATGCGCACGGCATCGCTGTTATTGCGCGGATCCTTGTCGTACATGCCGGGCTGATCAGTCAAAAGCACGAGCAGATCGGCTTCGATCAGGTTGGCGACGAGCGCGGCCAACGTGTCGTTGTCGCCCAAACGGATCTCCTCGACGGCCACCGTGTCATTCTCGTTGACGATGGGCACGACACCGAGCCTGAGCAAAGTCTTCAGGGTGCTGCGCGCGTTCAGATAGCGCTGTCTGTTGACGAGGTCGTCGTGGGTCAGCAGGATCTGAGCGGTGTGGGTGTCGAACCGGCTGAACTTGTCCTCATAAAGCCTGATCAACCCCATCTGGCCGACGGCCGCGGCGGCCTGAAGTTCGTGCAGCGCCGTCGGACGGCGATTCCAGCCCAGGCGCAGGACGCCCTCGGAGACGGCGCCGGAAGAGACCAATACGACCTCGATACCCTGCTCGGTGAGGCTGTGGATCTGCTCGACCCAGGATGAGATCAGCTCGCGGTTGAGGCCCCGCCCGTGATTGGTCAGCAGCGAACTACCGACCTTCACGACCCAGCGCCGCGCGCTAGTCAGTCTCTGCTCTTTTTCCATCGTCCTCTTCCTCGAAGGGAGAACCCAGTGTTTCCAGATAGTCGCCGATCTCTCGGCACATCGCCTTCGTTCCCCAACCGTCGACCGCAGAGACCGCAAACCAGCGACCGGTCCACCCCAAGCGCCCGATCAGGTCTTTGGCGAACGCGTCACGCTCGCCCTCGGGAACCAGGTCGAGTTTGTTCAGGACGAGCCACCGCTCGCGCTCGATGAGATGCCGGCCGTATTGCTCGAGCTCCTCCTCGATCGTGCGCAGGGCCTTGAGCGGCTCGTGATCCGGATCCGGCGGCGACACGTCGATGGTATGCAACAGCAACCGCGTGCGCTCCAGATGCTTGAGAAACCGGGTGCCGAGCCCCTGGCCCTCGGCAGCGCCTTCGATGAGCCCGGGGATGTCCGCCACAACGAAACTGCGATAGGCCTCGAGACGTACGACGCCGAGATTGGGATAGAGCGTCGTGAAGGGATAGTCGGCGACTTTGGGACGCGCGGCGGAAATGGCCCGGATCAGCGTCGACTTGCCGGCATTGGGCAGTCCCAGCAGGCCGACGTCGGCCAGCAGTTTGAGTTCCAGCCGTATCATGCGCGCGTCGCCGGGGGTTCCGGGCGTGCTCTGCCGGGGCGCCTGGTTGACGCTGCTCTTATAACGCGCGTTGCCGAGGCCGTGGAAACCGCCTTGGGCCACCAGCAGCCGATCCCCCGCCGCCAGTACCTCGCCGATAAACTCTTCGGTCTCATCGTCCCAAACCTGGGTACCGATGGGCACGGGGATCAAGAGATCGTCACCGCTCTTGCCGGTCCGGTTCCAGCCTTCGCCCGGGCGGCCGTTCGGCGCCGCGAAACGACGCTGAAAACGGTAATCGACCAGGGTGTTGAGATCGGCGTCGGCCACGACGTAGACACAGCCGCCGTCACCGCCATCGCCGCCATGGGGCCCGCCGAAGGGAATAAATTTCTCGCGACGAAAAGCGACGCAGCCGGCCCCGCCGTTACCCGCCTTGACCTGAATTCGCGCCTCATCGACAAATTTCATCTTAACAACCCAAAAAAAAGCCCCGCGCTAGACGGGGCCTAGAATTACATTTCAGAGCCAGTCCCGTCTAGGCGGTCTGGATGCTGACAAACTTGCGCTTCTTCGGACCCTTGACCTCGAACAGAACCGTGCCGTCGGCCTTGGCGAACAGGGTGTGGTCGGTTCCGCAACCGACGTTGACCCCCGGATGGAAGTGGGTGCCGCGCTGACGAACCAGAATGCTGCCGGCCGTGACGACCTGACCGCCGAAGCGCTTCACACCAAGTCGTTTCGACTCTGAATCGCGACCGTTACGACTACTACCGCCTGCCTTTTTATGTGCCATTTCTCACCTCAAACGTGCTTTTCGGACCTCGGTGCCGACATAAGCGCCGTCACACCGTGCCATCAATCAAATCCAAATCCGCGACCGCCGGGCCTTAGCCCGCGGTGATGCCCTCGATCCGGACCTCGGTGTAGGACTGCCGATGGCCCTGCTGCTTGCGATAGTGCTTACGACGGCGGAACTTGATGATCATGACCTTCTTGCCGCGACCTTGGGCCTTGACGGTGGCGGAGACCTTACCGCCCTCGACGTAGGGACGACCCACCTTGACTTCGTCGCCCTCGGCGACCATCAACACCTTGTCGAAATCAATCGCGTCGCCTTCGGCGGCATCCAGCTTCTCAATGCGAAGCACATCGCCCGCGGTTGCCCGATATTGCTTACCACCAGTCTCGAAAACAGCATACATCGCACTAAAATCCTTCAAACTTAGGTTTAAAACGAACCGCCGATTTGGGCCGGGGTCCGCCGAAAAGCGGGCATTCTATCTCTTCGCGAGCCCCGGGTCAAATGGCTTTTCGGGGTTCTTGCACCATTTAGATGGGCCAGCCTATACTGGCTCGAATAACCACACACAACCCGCAGTCACTCCGTGGACGAGGGCCGATCCGGCCGCTCCGGATCTGCAGCCAAGAGACGGGCATGAACCAAAAGCCTTTACGCACGCTCATCATCTGGACGATCTGGGCCGCCATGTCCATTACCACGTACGCCATGCTCTACCAGGGCAGCGACGTCTGGACCTTCGTGATGGCCGATACGAGCCATATCACCTGGATCATCCTCGGCCTGTTCGGGCTCGGCGTCGCCGGCAGTTTCCTGCTGACGCTCATGATCACCTTCGAAACCATGACGGCCTATCATATAGAGGAAAAAGCCGTCGGCGGAGGCCTCAAGGCCATCGACCCCAAGCGTTATCGGCGCCGCGTCGGGCGTTTCTTCAGCAGCCTCAAAACGACCATCGAATGCAACGGCGACCCCGAGGTCGAGTCGATGCTCAATGTCGAGCTATCGACCTACCAACGCATGAGCCACTCGACCGAGGTCATCGGCAACCTGCTGATCACGCTCGGACTGATCGGCACCGTCATGGGCCTGACCCTGACCCTGACCGGCCTGACCGGCTCGCTCGAAGCCTTGGGCGAAGACCAGGAGATGTTGCTGTCCGGCCTCCGGCAGGCCATGGCGGGCATGGGAACCGCCTTCTACACGACGCTGCTCGGCGCCGTGCTCGGCGGCATCCTGCTGCGCGTCTTCGCCCAAATCACGGACCACGGCTACGACGCCCTGTTCGACAAGGTCGTCCACACCTGCCTCGTGCATTGCTCGGCGGACCTGCGCTCCTCGGCCGAACGCGACCTCAAGTTCCTGAGCGCCGAAATCGAGATGCTGGGCGAACAGATCGCTCACCTCAAACCCATGCTCGAGGCCGCTCAAACGGCCATGGCGATGTTTCGCAAGGAGTCGGCCGCCCTGCGCGCAGAGACGAAAGAGGAAAACCATGTCCTATTGGAAAACATTCACATGCGGCGCATGAACGCTATCAAGCTGCGTCAGGAGATTCAACAGCTGCGCTCGCTCAACCGCCCGCTTTGGATGCGCATACTTAACGCATTCGGCATTCACAAGGTCCCTTAAAACACTGTTGCGAAATCGCCGTGCGTCGCAAGAAGGCCCATTCAGCACCGAACATCCATGAGAGCTTCTCGGACGTCGCCCTGCTCATGCTGGCGACGTTCATCTTCCTGCTCGTCACGATCCTGATCACCTCCAAGATGTCCGAGGAGTACCAACTGCCCCGGCTCAAGAAGGAGGTCGCCGAGCTACAGGAGAAACTGCGGCAGTCCGGCCGCGAAAAGGACCGGCTCAGCCGCGAGCTCGGGTCCATGGCCGGCATGAGCACCGACGCCCAGGTCAACGAGGTGCTTGAAACCCTGCACCTGGCCAAGGGCGCGGGCCGCCACGATTTCGATATCTTCATCCAGGGGCTCAAGTCCATCCCAGGGCGCGATCTGCATATGGTCATCGACGCCACCGGTTCCATGCACGGCGTCTCGAACTTCATTATTCCGCTGCTGCGAGTCATCGTTCTGAGGTCGGGCAAACACCTCGACGCCATCACCTGGTTCTCCGACGAACAGGCGGAAACCTATACCGGCTCGATGGGCGATATGTTCGACAAACTCATGGCCGGCGCACCGTTCGTCGGCGCCAACGAGACCATCGGCGACGCCTTCATCAAGGCCAAACAGGCGGCGCGCGTCCCGGGCGCCTATCTGCTGCTCGGCGACGAACCGTCCGACGATGAGATCCATTACCGCGAGATACCCGCGCCGGTCTATACCCTGCCGATCGGCCGCGACAACCAGACCACCCTCTGGGAATACCGTACGCTTGCAGAAAAAACGGGCGGGAAGATGTTGTCCCTAAGCCTGAACTGAACCGACTATCCTGTTATTCCGCCATCGGCGTAGGTCCGCTCGAATTCTCCGACCGGCATCGGTTTCCCGAAAAAATAGCCCTGGAAATGCTCGCAGCCATGACGCTTCAAGGCCTCGTACTGCAAGCGTGTCTCGACACCGGACGCGACGACCTCGAGGCCCAGTGTCCGTCCCATCGCGATGATGGTCCGGACGACGACCTCGTCGTTTCCTTCCTCCGTGATACAGCCGACAAAGCTGCGATCGACTTTGACCCGACTGAGCGGCAGCCTCGTCAGATGAGAAAGCGACGAGTAGCCCGTGCCGAAGGCATCGAGCACAAACCCTATGCCAAGATCGCGTAGCGCCCCCATCTTCACGATGGCTTGCTCGTAATTTTCCCAAAACACGCCTTCGGTGACTTCCATTTCCAAACGCGCGGGATCGACATCGGCCTTTTCGAGAATGCCGACGACCCGTTCCACGAAATCGTTTCTACGAAACTGACCGGCGCTGACGTTGACCGAAATACGGAGATCGCGCGTGGAGGCGTGCCCCTCCCACGCCTTCAACCGACCACATGCAGCGCCCAGGACCCAGTCGTCGATATCCCGGATCAGTCCGCTCTCCTCGCACACGCCGATGAATTCCGCGGGCTCGAGCAAACCGCGCCCCGGATGAGACCAGCGCAATAGCGCCTCCGCGCCGAGAACGCGATCATCGGGACCGATCCGTACCTGGTAATGCAAAGCGAATTGGCCGAGCGCCAGCGCTTTGCGGATATCGCTTTCGAGCACGGCGCGTTTCTCGAATGCGGCCTGCATGTAGGGGTCGAAAAAGCGCACCACACCGCGCCCGGCCTTCTTCGCCTCGTACATGGCCAGATCCGAGCGCTTGAGCAACTCGTCGATATCGTTTTCCGGACCGCGAAATAGCGCGACGCCGATACTGGCCGAACCCTCGAACGCCTTGCCGTGCAGATGGTAACGATGCGCCAGGGACACTAGGATCTTTTCGCTCACGGTCTTGGCGCGCGCCGCGGCGAGCTCGGGATCGTCGCCGATCTCGGCAAGAATCACGACGAACTCGTCACCGCCCGGCCGAGAGATCGTGTCCGCCTCGCGCAGGACGTTACGCAACCGTTCGGAGACTTCCTTGAGCAGCAGGTCTCCGTAATCGTGACCGACGCTGTCATTGATGGCCTTGAATTGATCGAGATCGATAAACAAGAGCGCTCCGTACAGCTGTTTACGACTGCTCGCGACCAGCGCCCGCCCGAGCCTGTCGCGCAACAAACGCCGATTGGCGAGCCCGGTCAGGGAGTCATAGAAGGCAAGATGGGCGATATTTTCCTCGGCGCGCATGCGCTCGGTAATATCCGAAACGGCGCCCACGGTGCGTATCGCGCGACACACCTCGCCCTCTCCATCGAAAAAGGTCCGTGAACGCGCCATTACCCAGCGCACTTCGCCGTCTTTGCGAACAATTCGATGCTGCAGATCGAACTGGCAGTCTCCCTTCGGATCCTGTGCGCGCCGTATCGTCTCGGCAACGAAGTCGCGATCGTCCGGATGTACCTGCTGGAAAAACTGATCGTAGGTCACGACCTCGTCGGCCCCGATTCCGAAAATGGCGCGCTGCTCGGGCGACCAATAGATTATGTCGGCGACCCGATCATGATCGAAGATTCCCGTCTGCGAAACGTGGACGGCCTGATTCAAACGTTCTTCACTGACACGCAGATTGCGGTAGGTCAACAGGCTCGTCAGGCTGTCGGTCAATCGCCGGCCGACTTCCTGGAAAAGCCGCACCTCCGAGGGAGTCCATATGCGGGAACGGTCGCATTGGTGGACACAGAACAACCATGGGCTACCGACCTTGGGGTATAAAGTCATGCCCAACAGCGACTTGATACCTTGCATTTTTTCCCTCACCGCCAACGGAAGGGGATACCCGGATTTCGGATCGAACCTGACCGGTCCGCGTGCGCTTGCAAACGTCCTGAACAGCTCGGCGACTTCGGCCTCCATGGGTACGGGCTGCCCGGACTCAAGCAAGGGCGCGGGATACTCGGGGCGGTTACGCTCCATCGGCGCATACCACGTGGCCGTGTCGGGATCGCAGGGATACACCAAAGCGGCGCGATCGCACGTGAAGATATCCAGCACGACCGCCAACACGTCGCTCATCATTTGCTCAAGATCCCGGGCGCCTTGTATCGCCCGGTTGACCAGATCCATGCTCTCCATGAAGCGAAGATTGGCCAAGCGGTCCTGCTCCGCCTGCTTGCGCTCGGTGAGGTCGCGACCGACCGCCAGCACGCTGACGATTTTTCCGCTTCGGTCATACTCCGGGACGATGACGTATTCCAACAACAGCGTCGCCCCGAAGGCGTTCACCCACGAGAACTCGAACGCCTGCGGCACGCCGGTCTCCAGCACCTGACGGAGTTTATCTACATAATCGTCGTTGACGGGACGCGGAACGCTGAGTATTTCAGCGGCGGGTACGTCGACGACCTCGTCTGCGAACAGGCCGCTGGCCTTTTCCCAAGCCGCGTTGACGTAAATGCGGCGCAAGTCGGTGTCATATCGAACGATCAGATCGGGAATGTTCTCGAGCAGGGTGCGGTATTCCTTTTCCCGTGTGGCGAGCGCCCGCTGCATCCCTTTACGCTCGGTGATATCCACAAGGACGGCGATGTTGCCGAGAATGCGTCCCTGAGCATCGTGCAATGGCGAAGCCCAGATGCTGTAATCGATCGGACTGCCGTCGCGTCGTTGCCGACGCACCTCCACGCCCGAGATCACCTGGCCTTCTCCTATGCGCTCCCGGAAACGTTCGAATTCGGCCCGGCTCTCTTCCGGCACGCTGGGCAGAGGCCGCCCCATGACCTCCTCGGCCGCCCAACCGAGCATCTTTTCCGCCGCGGGATTCCAGACCATTTGCACGTTTCCGTCCAGATCCAATCCCATGATGGCAACCGGCGCCGCTTCGATCACGGCCTGAAGGAGATCGCAGGAACGCTGCAACTCCGATTCGGTCTGTTTTTGCTTGCGGATCTCGCTCGCCATTAAGACGCACTCTTCAAATGGTTAATGTATTACGCTGTGCGACAAAAACGCCTCCATTCCTTCGATCGCCGCCGGTATCCGGCCTTCCAATCGGGACTCCCGCCAACCGTAAACATGCACTCAATCCGACTCGCCGTATCCAAAGGCCTCGATATAGGGGGCCAACAACGGCATGATCGGCGCCATTTGTTCCTCATAGCGCTGCCACCGATACCGGGCGCGGGTATAAATCGCTTCCGTTACCTGGTTATAGCTCGGCGTCGTAATCTGCTTGCGTTCGCGAGCATGGCGACTGTATTCCAGCACACGTTCGTCCCACTCAAGCTCCAGGAAATCCAGCAATCTGCGGGCCTCGCCTTCGAGGTCGCCTACGAGATCCTCATAGCGGATCCGATGCACGTTCATGGGCAAAAGACGGCGATATTCCGCCCAAAGCCCCATGACTTCGGCGTACAAACCGGCGGCATCCTCGAGCGTATGGAAATTGGCCATCGCGTCATTGGCCACGAAGGATTGCATGAAACAGGACAGGCAACAGTCACATGGGTGACGCAACGCCAAAATAATTCGGGCCCCCGGAAACAAACGCACGATCAGGCCGAGATCGATAATGTTCAACGGCATCTTATCGATGAAACGATCGCCCCCGGCGGGGTCCAGATATCGCGCCGCCTGAGCCATGTACTGCGCACGCAGATCCCCGATTCGCTCCGGCGACAGTGCGGCAAGCGCCCCCGGATAACCCTCGAGCCCGCGCGCAATGCCGCCGACGATCTCGCGCTCCTCGATCACCTGAAGGGCCGGATGGCTGTCGAGAATCTGATCCAGGAGCGTCGTCCCCGAACGCGGAAAGCCGACCAGGAAAATGGGGTCCGAGGCAACCGGCGCGGCGGCTTCGAGCGGAACAGGCCAACTCGCGAGCCACCCCGGGGTAAACGTCCCCCGGAGCTTCCGGACCGAGTCGAGATACCCCCGGGCGTCGGCAACCGCCGCTTCCGGACTTTGGGCGAGCAGCGCGTTTCCCGCCAGAACAGTAGTGCCGCTACCTCAGTATTGTTTTTGCACATCCTGTCGCAAAAACGCTTCGCCTACGCGGCAGCTATTCCTTTTGCCGGGACCGTCCTGCGTACACAACCTTGCTCTACTTCCCTACGGTACGCAGAACAAG
>WGNS01000028.1 GCA_016124415.1 Gammaproteobacteria bacterium
AATGACTCTACGGCGCATATAGCTGAATTTAGATGATCTACACCCGTCAGGCTCCGCCCTCCGGATTCCGACATCTAAATCCAGCTGCACCTATCCCGGTCTACTCGCCTTCGCGTCGCTCTCCATGGCTCGCAGTACATGATCGCCGACTATTGTGGCCCGGCCGCCGTCAATGAAAACGGTCTTTATCAACGCAAGGTCGTGGTCGCGGGAGAGGTCTATTATCAAACGATCGTTGTCGACGGCAACGCGACCGGTGACCCCAACCTCGCCGATTTCAGCGCCGGGAGCATAGGCTTCAGCAACGAGAGCTTTATCAAGGCGGGATCCGGTAGCGGCATCGCCGCCAATGCCTATCTGGCGCAACTCGGCTCAACCTCGTACCTCTACGCCGGCACCGGATTCGATCTGCCGACCGACGCCGGTAATTTCAGCCAGAACGTCGTCCTGAACGCCGGCTGGGCCAACCAGGGAACCGTGCTGAACCCGACAACGGGCGTCATCGAACCCCACGCCGTGATCGCGATCGACCAGGGCCTCTCCGTCCCGGAATACGGTGTCACCTTTACCGCCTCGATGGCTCAGCAATTTACGCTGGAACGCGGCATGTCCGAGGCCGACAAGCGCATAACCCTCGACGCCAAGGTCGGCACGCTGAGCGGCACCGTGGCCACCCCATTCATTGAACCGATCGCGTTAAAGACCGTCACCGTGACGGGCGCCTATCAGCAGACAGCCCGAACCGATTTCGTCGATCCATTCGTATTGCCGAGCGCACAGGCGGACCTGCCCTGGGTCGCCGGCGACGCCCTGCAGGCGACCTGGCTCGGCGCACATTACGGAACAAACCCGGTCGTTCCCGCGACCGACCTGAATACGACGTCGTTCACCAACCGAACCACGAGCGAAAGCGTCAGCTACACGGGTCTCAAATACGTCCCGACCGGCCCCGACAACTGGTTCATCAACCCGTTCCTGACCGCGCCGACCTACCCTTGAGGGTGGTGTGACCCGGTTTTGATCTCCATGGCCCTGGCTCGACCGGGGCACACCGCCTTCCGGAAACATAGTCACTATGCGCTTTGCGACAAACTACGCCTTGTCATATTCGTTTTTTGAACCAGTCGCCTTCGAACCGGCCAAAGAGGTATCGTAGAGAGACCGTTCCGCCTGACCATACTCGAGGACGATCATGGATAAGACGAACAAGGGCACCGACATCTATGGGAAAAACCGTGTCGATGAGACGCTCGTCGCGCTCGAGGTTGACGGTGGAACCGGACTGACGAGCGATGAGGCCGGGCGGCGACTTTCGCAGTACGGCCCCAACGAGATCGTCGAGCACGAGGAGCCGCTCTGGAAGCGGTTGTTCCGGCGCTTTTGGGGGCCGATCCCGTGGATGATCGAGATCGCCGCGCTGCTCTCCGCCGTGGTGCAGAAGTGGGAGGACTTCTTCATCATCCTGACCATGCTGCTCGTCAACGCCGGGCTCGATTTCTTTCAGGAGCACCGGGCATTGAACGCGCTGAAGGCGCTCAAACAGGGGCTCGCGAAAGAAGCGACGGTCAAGCGTAACGGCGCCTTCAAACGCGTGCCGGTGCGCGAGCTCGTGCCGGGCGATATCGTCCGGCTCCGCATCGGCGACGTCGTGCCGGCCGACGCCCAGCTGCTCGACGGCGACTACCTGCTCGTCGACCAAGCCGCACTGACGGGCGAATCGCTGCCGGTCAGCCGCAAGATCAACGAGGTCGTCTACGCCAATACCATCATCAAGCAGGGCGAGGTGCTGGCCGTGATCGTCAACACCGGCATGAACACCAACTTCTCGACCGTCGTCGCGCTCGTGGCCAAGGCGCAATCAACCGAGCGCAGCCACTTCCAGAAGATGGTCATCAAGATCGGAAACTTCCTGATCCTGGTGACGCTCGGACTGGTGGTCCTGATCATCATGGTCGCGCTGTTCCGCCACGAACCGTTTCTCGAGATCAGCCGCTTTGCGCTCGTGTTGACGGTAGCCGCGATCCCGGTCGCGCTGCCGGCCGTGCTGTCGGTCACGATGGCCGTCGGCGCCGTCAATCTGGCCAGGCGCAAGGCGATCGTCTCGCGGCTCACCGCGATCGAGGAATTGGCCGGCGTCGATATCTTCTGCTCCGACAAGACCGGCACGCTGACCAAGAACGAGATGCACGTGGCCGATCCCGTCACGCTGGACGGCTTCGACGTGCGCGACCTGTTTCTGACCGCCGTGCTGGCGTCGAAGCTTGAGAACAACGACCCGATCGAATTGCCGCTCTTTCATCACGTCGACGAGGCGATGAGCGATCTCGACCGTAGCGCGTACAAGCAGCTCTCGTTCACGCCCTTCGATCCCGTCCGCAAACGCACAGAGGCCGAGGTCGAAAAAGACGGCACGCGCTTTCTCGCCGTCAAGGGCGCACCACAGATACTGATCGAGATGGCGGAACTGGACGAGAACGAGGCCTATGACGTCAATACCACGGTCGAACTGCTGGCCTCCAAGGGATACCGCACGCTGGCCGTGGGCCGCAAGGACGGAGATCGGCCGCTCAAACTGCTCGGATTGATCCCGCTCTACGACCCGCCGCGCGACGACTCCAAGGCCGTCATCGACGAGATGAAAAGCTACGGCGTCCAGGTCAAGATGGTCACGGGCGACAACCTCGCGATCGCGAAGGAGATCGGCGGCCTCATGGGACTGGAACTCAAGACCATCCGGTCGGCGCAGCTGTCCGGCGCGGCCGCCAACGAGCTCCTGGCCCTCATGGAGGTGCTGGCCACGGCCGTGTACCGCCGCCTCAAGGGCGACGTTACGCTGAAGGCCGCCCGCGGTTTCGCCGGCGAGGTCATGGATGAGGTCAAAGGGCTTTACGACACGCGCGTGCTCGAACGCCAGTTCATTCACACCCACGAGTCGGCCATCGTCGAGATGATCGAGGAGGTCGACATCTTCGCCGAGGTCGTGCCGGAGGACAAATACCGCATCGTCGACACGCTGCAGAAGGGCGACCACATCGTCGCCATGACCGGCGACGGCGTCAACGACGCCCCCGCGCTCAAGAAGGCCGACTGCGGATTCGCCGTCTCCAACGCGACCGACGCCGCACGCGCCGCGGCCGACATCATCCTGACCGCGCCGGGCTTGTCGGTCATCAACGAAGCCATGCGTCAGGCCCGCATCACGTTCGCCCGCATGAAGAGCTACGCGACCTTCCGCATCGCCGAGACCGTGCGCATCATCCTGTTCATGACGCTGTCGATCGTGATCTTCGACTTCTATCCGATCACGCCGCTCATGATCATCCTGCTGGCGCTGCTCAACGACATCCCGATCCTCGCCATCGCCTACGACAACACCAGGGTCCACAAGCAGCCCGTGCGCTGGAACATGCAGGAACTCCTGACCGTCTCGACGGCCCTCGGCGTCAGCGGCGTAATCTCGTCCTTCCTGCTGTTCTTCCTGCTCCAGGAATACGGCATGCCCGAGGACACGATCCGCAGCATCCTGTTCCTGAAACTCATCGTGGCCGGCCACAGCACGCTCTACATCACGCGTTCGGAGGGCTGGTTCTGGCAAAAGCCCTGGCCGTCGTCGATCCTGTTCTGGGCGACCTTCGGCACCGAGATCGTCGCCACCCTGATCGCCGTTTACGGCATCTTCATCACCGCGATCGGCTGGGAGACGGCGCTCTGGGTCTGGGCCTACGCGATGATGTGGTTCTTCATCGACGACGGCGTCAAGATCTGGACCATGCGGCTGCTGCGGCAGGGGATGGGGTTTGAAAAGGCTGCCGAGGCCTGAGGCGTTCCCTCAGCGCCGCGCCTCCACCAGCGGACGTAGCACGGCCCAAACGGTATCGAACAAAATCCCCTGGGCGCGGTCATTGGGATGTAGGCCGTCGCCCTGCATGAGATCGTCATGGGTTGCAACGCCCTCGAGCAGGAAGGGCACGAGCGGGACCTTCAGCTCGGCGGCGAGATCGAGATAGACATTGTGAAACGCCTCCGCATAGCGCGATCCGTAATTCGGCGGGAGACGCATGCCGAGCAACAGGACCCGGGCGCCTTGCTCGCGGCTGAGCCGGATCATGGCCGTCAGATTGTCGCGCAGCCGCTGGATCGGAAAGCCGCGCAAACCGTCGTTGGCGCCGAGTTCGACGATGACGATGCCCGGCGTGTAGCGTTGCAACAGACGGGGCAACCTGGACAGGCCGCCGTTGCTCGTCTCGCCGCTGATACTGGCATTGACGATCTTGTCGTCGGGCAGCCGCACTTGAAGACGCGCCACCCAGGCATTGTCGATCTCGACGCCGTAGCCGGCGCTAAGACTGTCGCCGACGACGAGAATCGTCTCGGCCCACGATGAAGGCGGCAGCAGCAGGAGGGCGGTTATAATCCATAGCCGGAATCCTGTCGTTCGCAGCAAAAACGGGTCCAGTCTCGTGATCCAAGCGTTTAACGTCATGTCGAGGAGATTCTTATGTTGCGTTGCAGCGCGCTCGAAAAGACCGTCGATACCGCCGAAGGCCCCCTGAACATCCTGAAGGGGATCACCCTCGAAATCAAGGCGGGAGACACGGTCGCGATCACGGGCGCCTCGGGCTCGGGCAAATCCACCCTGCTCGGCCTGCTGGCCGGGCTCGATCTCCCCAGCAGCGGTCGAATATGGCTCGCCGATCAGGAGATCACGGCCATGAACGAGGATCAGCGCGCCGACCTGCGCATGCGTCACGTCGGCTTCGTGTTCCAGTCCTTTCAACTGCTGGGCAGTCTGACCGCGCTTGAAAACGTGATGCTGCCGCTCGAACTGAGCGGTAGGAGCGACGCCAAAGAGGCCGCCGAACGCTACCTGGACCGCGTCGGGCTCGGCCCCCGCCTCACGCACTACCCGAACCAGCTCTCGGGCGGCGAACAACAGCGCGTCGCCATCGCCCGTGCCTTCGCCAACTCGCCCAGCGTCCTGTTCGCCGACGAGCCGACCGGGAACCTCGACACCCGAACCGGCGCGCGCATCATCGATACCCTGTTCGAGCTCAATCGCGAGACCGGCACGACGCTCGTGCTCGTGACCCACGAACAACGCCTGGCCGAGCGCTGCCGGTACGGCCTCGAACTCGTGGACGGCCTGTTGCAACCGGCCCAGCCGGACGAGGCGCCGTGCTGAGTCTGCGCCTGTTGGCCCGCGACTGGGCCGCCGGCGAACTCCGGCTGCTGACCACCGCGCTCGCCCTGGCCGTGGCCATCGTGGTCGGTATCTCGGCGTTCACGGAGCAACTTAAGTCGGCGCTCGTTTCCGAAAGCAATCGTTTCATCGCGGCCGATCGCGTCCTGATGGCGCCCAACCCGGCCCCCGAGGACTGGTTGCAGGGGGCGGAAGCCTACGGCCTGCGCCGAGGCGAGACGGCCCGATTCGCTTCTATGCTCGTCGCAGGCGATCGCATGCAACTGACCGGCGTCAAAGCGGTGTCGCCGTCCTATCCCTTACGCGGCCGGCTCGAAATCAGCGACACGGCCGGAGGGCCGTCGCGGACCGTCGACCATGGTCCGGCAACGGGCGAGATCTGGCTCGAGGCCCGCATGCTGCCGTTGCTGTCCGTCAACGTCGGCGACCGCGTCGAGATCGGCGAGTCGCGGCTGCGCGTCGGCGCCATCCTGGTCAAGGAACCCGACCGCGGCGACGCCTTCTTCAGCATCGCCCCGCACGCCCTCATGGCGCTGGCGGATCTACCCGCGACGCGCATCATTCAGCCCGGCAGCCGGGTGCGCTACAACTATCTGTTCGCCGGCCCGGAGAAGGGCCTCGCCGCCTATCACGATTGGCTCAAGAAACGCCTGACGCCGGACTACCGCTGGCTCAACCTGCGCGACACCCAGCCCCGTGTCGCGAGCGCGCTCGATCGCGCCGATCGTTTCCTATTGCTGGCCAGCACGCTAGGCGTGGCGCTGGCCGGTATCGCCATCGCGATCTCGGCTCGGCGTTACAGCGAACGGCATTACGACGCCATGGCGGTCATGAAGTGTCTGGGCGGTCGCGAAGGCCGGTTGTTCGGCCTCTACCTTCAGCAATTGCTGTTCATCGGCCTGCTGGGTTTCGCGTTGGGCGCGGCACTGGGTTGGGCCGTCCAGTGGGGCCTTTCGATCCTGCTCGAAAGCTATGTCGGCGACCGCCTGCCGGTGCCGGGGTGGCGGCCGCTCGCCATGGGCGGACTGACCGCCGCGGTCTGCCTCGCGGCCTTTGCTTTGCCGCCGCTGTTGGCGCTGAGAACGATCCCGCCGCTCCGCGTGTTCCGCCGCGATCTCGGCAACGAGCGCCGCCGCGCCTGGCCCGCGATCGCGGTCGGCCTGGTCAGCCTGACGCTGCTCATGTGGTATCACAGCCGGAATCTGCAACTGACGCTGAGCCTGGTGCTGGGCGCCTGCGTCACGCTCGCGGCCGGGGGCTTTTTGGTCCTTCAGTTGCTGCGCTGGACCCGACGGCGCACGGCCAATGCCGGCGGCGCGTTGCGCCTCGCCATGGCCTCGCTGCAGCGTCATCCGCTCCGCAATGCCCTGCAGGTCGTCATGTTCGCGCTCGCGATCATGTTGCTGCTCATCCTGATCTTCGTCCGGACGTCCTTGCTCAAGGACTGGCAGCGCCAATTGCCTCCGGGGACGCCCAATCATTTCCTGGTCAATATCCTGCCCGAGCAAATCGCCGACGTTCGCGCCTGGCTGGGTGAACAACGCATCGCCGAAACCGACTTCTATCCCATGGTCCGGGGTCGTCTGACCGAAATCAACGGGACCTCGATCGAGGAGCGCATGAAGCGCGAACAGCGCCACAACGAAGTCCAGGACCGCGCGCTGAATCTGACCTGGAGCGGCGACCTCCCCGCCGACAATTCGATCCGCGACGGTTCCTGGTGGAAAGCGGGGACGCAAACCTCGCCTCCTGAGGTCTCGGTGGAGACGCACCTTGCCGGAGAACTCGACATCCGGCTCGGCGACCGCCTGACCTTTCAGATCGGACCGGAAACACTGGAGTCACGGGTTACGAGTCTGCGCAAGGTCGACTGGGACAATATGCGCCCCAACTTCTACATGATCTTCCCCCCGACCGTGCTCGACGAGTACGCGCACACGTTCATCACGAGCCTCTATCTGCCGCCGGAGCGCAAAACCGTGTTGAACGCCTTCGTGCAGCGTTTCCCGACCATCACGGTGGTCGAAATGGACGCCATCATCGCCCAGGTGCGCGGCGTGGTCCGACAGGTCACCCAGGCCATCGAACTCGTGCTCTGGCTCATCATCGGTTGCGCCCTGTTGGTGCTGCTCGCCGGCGTGCAGGCCTCGATCGACGTCCGGATCGGCGAGAACGCCTTGCTGCGCGCGCTGGGCGCGCAACGCCGGCTGATCACGGGCAGTCTCTGGCTGGAATTTTCGACCATCGGCTTGGCGGCCGGCGTCATCGCGGCGTTCGCGGCCGAACTCGCGGTCTGGTATTTCCAGGAACGGGTCATGGAAATGAGCTACGCGCCGCATCCCTGGACCTGGCTCCTAGGCCCGCTGCTCGGCGCCGTGCTGGTCGGCGGCACCGGCTACCTGAGCTGCCGCCATATCGTACGCGTCCCGCCGATGCGGCTGTTGCAGGCGACCTGAACCGAAGCTATACCGGTCCGTTCAGCAAACCGCTCAGGGAGACGTCTCCGTACCGCCCCGTGAAATCCGTGAACGAGAAGCCGATGCCTGCGCGCTTTTGCATAACGAACTGATCGAAAGGGGTAGCCACGATCGGCAGGTCGTGCGCCTCGGCGAAATAGACCGCATAGGGAAACACGAGCGTCGGCTCGAAAGAGACGTCGTGCTGCCAGGCGGTGGCCGTAAAATCGTCTCCGGCGATGAAACCGTTGGCCTTGACCTTGGGCAACACGCGCGCAAGGTCGATCGTGATACCGCGCAGCGTATGGTCCCCGTCGACGTAGACGAAATCGAGTGACCCGTCCGGAATTTCATCAATGACGTCCTTGGTGCGCCCCCGCAGCACGACCCGCCGTTCTCCGGCGAAATCGGTCTTCGCCATGGCCTCGTCGTAGATGTGATCGAAGACCCGGGCGTCGACGTTCATGGGCTTGTTCCAATCCGGCAGATTCGCCCAGGGATCGATCATGTAATACCGCTCCAGAAAGCCGCAGTTCTGCAACACCTGCTGAGCGAAATCGCCCTTCCATACGCCGACCTCGGCCATGGTTTTCGCGCCGGAGGCGTACAAGAGTTCGCACCACAAGTGGGCCCGCGACACGCAGCCCCCGGCCATGGAGCGAAACCGTGGATCGTCGATATTCATCTGTTTCTCCCGGATGTGTCTTTGCCGCTACTCCGCTCCGGACGCGGATTCGCGGGAGACATAAAACGGACAGAATACCGCGCAAGCGCCGTTATGGCCACGCGCCCGGGACCTTCACGGCCGCCTATACACGTACAATCCTTCAGGAAAATATAGAGAGGTCGACATGTTTCTGTAACGGTAGCGATTCGTGAACCAAGGTGCTATAGATACTTAATTCGCCAATTGCCACTCAAGCCGGCAATACGGATGTTCATGCATTGTATGAGGTTTGCGCAATGAACAGACAGATCAAGGACCTATCGGAGCACCTCGAAGACCTGCCCTTGCTCCCCGCCGTAGTCGCCCGCATGCTGAACTTCGGCCGCGACGACGATGATTACTTCGAAAAGGTCCTGCCGCTGGCGGAACAGGACCCCGCCTTCGCACTGCGCATCGTTCGCCTCGCCAACTCGACGGCCTTCAAGGCCCGCAACCAGATCAACGATCTGCACTCGGCGGTCGCCCGTATCGGCGCCTACCAGGTCGCGGCGCTCGTCACGTCCATGGCCGTCATGCAGATCTTCGTGCCCAACGAAAAGGACGCGCGCAATCTCTGGCTGCACTCCATCCAGGTGGCGATCATCGCCCGTAAGCTCGCCCAGAAATACGGCATCGGCAATCATGATGTCGCCTATCTCTCCGGCTTGATGCATGACATCGGCCGCTTCATCCTATTCGATATCGCCTCGGCGGAGCTCCGCCGCGTCGATGAGACGGGTTGGCAGACGCCACAGCAGCTCGTCGATGCCGAACAACAAATGCTCGGGATCGACCATAGCGAACTGGGCTGGGAAATCTGCAAGAAGTGGATGATGCCGGAACACGTCAGCACGATCGTCAGGCGTCACCATCACCCGAATCACGAATCCCTGCAGGGCGTCGATCACGCAACCGTGACCATGATCAGGCTGGTCTACCTGGCCGATTGCTTCAGCGTGTTGCTGCTGACCACACCCGACATCGAAAATATGCCGGCGGAAGACCTCGCCGAGCAGATCCGAAATCGCGTGATCAAGCCGTCCGAGGGCAAAACACCGGTGAATACGGACGAGCTTTTGCAGATGGTTTCATCGGTGATCCAGGAGTCGCAGGATCACTGTTCCGCCCTTGGCCTGCGCGTGGGCTAGCGGCGGCTAGCCCACGCTTACCAAAGATAGACGCTCGCTTTGCGGTTCAAGATGTGCAGCGAGTAGGCGGCGCTGCCGGCGCGGCCCGCGAGACCGTAGCAGACATGCAACGGCAGCAGATGCTCCTCGCGCGGATGGCAATAACGCGCGAACGGCGCGTCGGCCCAGCGTTCCAACCGATTGGTCCTTTCGGCCTCATTCAATGCCCGACTGGAGCAGGTCTCCATGAGCCAATCCTCGAAGGCCTCGTTACGTTTACGGGCCTCGTCCGAATGGTCCCAAAACCCCTTCATGTTGTGGAACGAGAATCCCGAACCGATCACGAGCAAGCCGTCGTGCCCGAGACCGGCCAAGGCCCGCCCGAGCCGGATGTGCTCGGCCGCATCCAGATGGTTCAGCAATGAAAGCTGAATACAGGGAATGTCCGCCTCGGGGTACATAATCTTCAGAGGGACGAAGAGGCCGTGGTCGAAACCGCGTCCGCCGTCCATACGGGGCTCGAAGCCCTGCGCGGCCAGGGCGGTGAAGACATCCTCGGCGATCCCGGGCGCACCGGGCGCCGGGTACCGGATGGTGTAGGCCGCGTCCGGAAAACCGTAATAGTCGTAAATCAGGGACGGGTTCGCCCCGGCGGTGAGCGTCGGGACGCGTTCCTCCCAATGCGCGCTGACGACGAGGATCGCCGACGGTCGCTCGATCTCGCGCGCGATCTGTTCGAGGTTTGCGACCATCTCGCGATGACCTTCGTCGCCGAGCAGCGGCAAAGGGCCGCCGCCGTGAGACAGATATAAGGCGCGGATGCGGCTGTCCCGTCGATTCGTCATGGCCTGGGCGGAGAGGCCTTAGACCTCTCCGTAGACTTCCGCTCCCTGTGCCGCGAACTCGGCGGCCTTTTCCGACATGCCCTGCTCGACCGCCACCTTGATATCCCCGATGCCTTTGTTCTCGGCATACTCGCGGACGTCCTGGGTGATCTTCATCGAACAGAAGTGCGGTCCGCACATCGAGCAGAAGTGCGCGACCTTGTGGCCCTCCTTGGGCAGCGTCGCATCGTGATAGTCGCGCGCCCGGTCCGGATCGAGGCCGAGTCGGAACTGGTCTTCCCAACGGAACTCGAAACGCGCCTTGGAGACCGCGTTGTCGCGGATCTGGGCGCCAGGATGGCCCTTAGCGAGATCGGCGGCGTGGGCCGCGATCTTGTAGGTGATAATGCCTTCGCGCACGTCGTCGCGATCGGGAAGACCGAGATGTTCCTTGGGTGTCACGTAGCAGAGCATGGCCGTGCCGTACCAGCCGATCATGGCCGCGCCGATGCCTGAGGTGATGTGGTCGTAGCCCGGCGCGATGTCGGTCGTGAGTGGGCCGAGCGTGTAGAACGGGGCCTCGCCGCAGCAAGCGAGCTGGCGGTCCATATTCTCCTTGATCATGTGCATCGGGACGTGTCCCGGCCCTTCGATCATGGTCTGGACGTCGTGCTTCCAGGCGATTTGGGTCAGCTCGCCCAAGGTCTCGAGTTCGGCGAACTGAGCGGCGTCGTTGGCGTCGGCGATCGAGCCCGGACGCAGGCCGTCGCCCAGCGAGAAGCTGACGTCGTAGGCCTTCATGATCTCGCAGATTTCCTCGAAATGGGTGTAGAGGAAGTTCTCCTTGTGGTGCGCCAGACACCACTTGGCGAGGATCGAACCGCCGCGCGAGACGATGCCCGTGACGCGTTTTGCGGTCAGCGGGATATGGGCCAGACGGACGCCTGCGTGGATCGTGAAATAGTCGACGCCCTGCTCGGCCTGTTCGATCAGCGTGTCGCGTACGATCTCCCAGGTCAGGTCTTCGGCGCGCCCGTCGACCTTTTCCAGCGCCTGATAGATCGGCACCGTGCCGATCGGCGCCGGCGAGTTGCGGATGATCCACTCACGGGTCTCGTGGATGTGCTTGCCGGTCGAGAGGTCCATGACCGTGTCGGCGCCCCAGCGGATGCCCCAAACCATCTTCTCGACCTCCTCGGCGATCGACGAGGTCACGGCCGAGTTGCCGATATTGGCGTTGATCTTGACCAGGAAGTTGCGGCCGATGATCATCGGTTCGACTTCGGGGTGGTTGATGTTGGCCGGGATGATGGCGCGGCCGCGCGCGACCTCGTCGCGCACGAATTCGGGCGTGATCTCCTTCGGGATCGCGGCCCCGAACGACTCGCCCGGATGCTGTTCGAGCAGACCGGCTTCCTGAAGGCGGGCGCGCTTCATGTTTTCGCGGATTGCGATGTATTCCATCTCGGGCGTGATGATGCCCTGCCGGGCGTAATGCATCTGGGTCACGTTGGCGCCGGCGCGGGCGCGGCGCGGGGCACGGACGTGCTCGAAACGCAGGCCGACGAGGGCCGGGTCCGAGGCGCGCTGACGGCCGTAATCGGAGGTCTGCCCCGGCAACACCTCGGTATCGCCGCGGGCATCGATCCACTGCTCGCGCAAGGCCGGCAGGCCCAGGCGCAGGTCGATGGCCGCATCGGGATCGGTATAGGGACCGGAGGTATCGTAGACCGTCACGGCCGGGTTTTCGATCTCTCCGGCCTTGCTGTGGGTCGGCGACAGGGCGATCTCGCGCATCGGCACGCGCACGCCCTCGCGCTCGCCTTCGACATAGATCTTGCGCGAGCCGGCAAACGGGCGACGCAGATCGCCGTCGAGCCGGGCGGTGGTGCGGAGAAGGTCCTCGGGAATCGCGTTCATGGTCTTTCCTCAATCGTGTTCGGTGAGGCCGCCGCATTGAATATCCTCGCGAAAAATAAGCGAAAAACCCGGCGGCAATAGCCGTTCAATCGGGCATTATGACAGACGCGAACGCATAACTGAACCGGCGAACGTCAGCCGCCCGCGACGCGCTCGTGCCGGCTGCCCGGCAAGGGCGCGAAGTAGCCGCGCCGATGCAGCACCTCCAACACGCCCGGCGCATGCATCACGCTGCCGGCACGCAATGCGACGTCGCCGCCGGCGACCAGGGCGCCCCGGATCGCGACGGAAGGATGATCGACGACGACCGAGCCGGTCACGAACAACAGCCCGTCGAACGCGAGCGGCGAGTCGAGTTCGAGGTCGCCGTCGATGAACGCAATGAGCGGACCGGCAGGTCCGCGATCCGGATCGGACGTCCGCAAGGACGCCGGCCCCGAACCGCCATGGACCATGAACATGCGCGGAGGATCCACCACCGAAAGGTCGCAGGCCGTGCACGACAACAAGCCGGCCAGTTCGCGCACCCTCGCGGGACTCGTTGAAAAGGCGGCCTCGATCCATCCCGCGGTATCCAGCGCGCGCAAACGCAGGTCGCTGTCGTCCAATCGCCCACCGAACCCGGACGGGACGATAGCCTTGCCACCCGACCAGATCAAAGGCGCGTTTGGGTCCTCGTTTCGCAACACCACGGCGGCAGCGACCCGGACCCCGTCCCGGGAAATCACCGGAACGAGGGGAGCGTCGATCAGCCACGGCACAAAAACCGCACTCTGAACAACCGTCCGGACCGATGCATCAGTGTCCGAGGCGCGGCCTTCCGCAATGACGTCCAGCACCTGCGGCGCAGCCTGCCGCCGCCAGGCATAGCGGACCCGATAAATGCCCTGTTCGGCCAGTCCGCCCGAGAAGTCTGCGGGCAGGGACGGCTCGATGTCGGCAAGGCGGGCCAAGCCCTCGGCAAGGCCCGCGCGCGCCACGGCCGCGACCTGCTCCGACGACAGTCCGTTCGTCGACAGGCGGGCCTCCAGTACCGTATCGCTCAAGGTATAGCCCGTGACCAGCGTGCAGATCAGCAGCATGATCACTGCGGTCAAATAGTTCACCGCGCCTCTTTGCCGATGCGGCATGCCGCTAAGCACCCCCCGCCAGGACCGTTGCGCCGAAATCGAGTACCTCGCCGCCGTGGACGAGGGCGCCTCGGATATTGACGCGCACCTCGAGAAAGACCGCCTCGCCCCGTGTTTGCCGCTCCAGGCCGAAATCGAGCCTCTCGATCCGCACGAACGCCGGGTCCGTCAGCGCGGACCAGATACCAAGCTCGCAGCCGTCGCAGGCATCCTGCGTACAGGCGCCGGTCCGGCTCCGGTATTGCAGGACGCCGTTTTTCAAGCGAAACCCCGACATGTCGTCCGGCGAAGGCACGCCATCGGGGTCGTCGCCCTGATGATCGTAGCGATAGAGCAGACAACCTTGGGTTGGCGCCAGCATCCCTCGATATCCGTTGACGGCGTCCGGCGCGTTGCCGGACCGCCCCCAAAACCCGGCGCGCCCGATCTCGTTGCGCATCACGGCAAGGACGCCGCCGAGTTCCTGATTCAGCCGCGACCTGGCCAACAGACGGCCGTCCACCCCAAGCCAATGCGTCATGACGGCCAGAAGACCCGCGATCAGGAACAGCCCTATCGCCATGGCGACCATGAGCTCGGTCAACATGAACCCGCCCTCCGCCCGGCAGCGACGCCTCATACACACGGCGGAACCCCCGTGAGCGAGGCCGAACAGATACGGACACGCCCGAGGCTGCTGACGATGACCTTGGCCTCGGCATCGCCCACCGAGAGCACGATACTGCCGGCGCTCGTCGTGCCACGCGCGGGATAAAATCGGATCATACCGTTGCGGGGCAACACGCTCAGATCCAATCCCGGGAAATCCGCCCCCTGAACCGGACGCGGCACGCCGGCCGACACCGGACAGTCGCCGCTACGGCAATCGCAGGCGGAGTCATCGGTAACGACGAAGCACCACCCCTTTTCGCCGGCGTCGCGGCAAAAGACGAAGACCAAGGGACGATTGGCGAAGATCGCCTCGTGGCGAGCCTGAATCAGGGCGCCATGAAGGGCCGTAAGCCCTGCGGTAAGACGGTGACGCGCCAACTGTCGCTGCCACGCGGGCATCGCAAGCCCGATCAGTATTGAAAGTACGCTCAAGGCGATCAGCAGGCCGATCAACGTCAGGCCTGACTGTCGAGCGCGGGAACCGGACATCCTTGTCTCCCCCCATACGCATATTGCATCAACGCTACAGCGCCGGAATAAACCCTAAAGTCTGTCCGGTTGTGGACGATGATAGCCCATATCCTGCGCTTTTGATATCAAACGGCATGCCTCCATGGGGGTATGCACAGGCGCCAGGATATGTATTATGATCCCGTCGGCCGTGGATTAATCGATCCCAAGAAGGGGACCGGACGGCCCAAAAGGAAACAGCAAGAAGGCTAACCGTGTGGCCAAAGGCGTGGTCACGCATAAGGAGAGAGATCATATGAGTTGGTTAAGGAAGATCCTTGCGCCCCCAAAGGCGCTTGAGGACAGCGTTCATTCGCCTTCCGACAGGCTGGACCGCCGTTACGAGCCCGAGCTCGGAGAAGATGTCGCACGACGGCCGATCCTGGGCGTATACGGGCATACACTGATGGAGATCGTTGTCGTCATGGCCATCGTCGCCATACTGGCGGGTTCCGCCTACCCGAGTTACCACCGCACGGTGCTCAAGGGACACAGGATCGACGCCACGACCAGCCTGCTCCGAATTCAGCTCGCGCAGGCGCGCTACCGGACAGAGCACTCCGCCTACGCGGGCAGTCTCGACGACCTGGGATGGTCGACTCCGGCGCTGTCCGACCGCGGCTATTACCGGATCGCGCTCGATACCGGCGTCAACCCGGCATACGGATTCCGCGCCATAGCAACCCCCGTGCCCGGCAGTGATCAGGCACGCGACAGTTGCGGCAGATTCGTGGTCGACGCGGGCGGACCGGACCGGATAACCAGCAGCGCTTCAGAGTGCTGGGATTAATTCAGAGAATTCATAAACCTTGGCTTCAGGCGACCCAGAATCATCCCTAACCCTCATTGTCCCCGGCCTGCTCGACCCTGACGTCATCGGCCGCGGCGCGCTGCCGGACGCACCCCGCGCCCTAGCGACCTTGCTGTCCAGGGCGAATATCGAGCCCTTTCCCGGGTCCGGCCCCATCGAGTGCATCGCGCGCCTCGCGCCGCAACTGACCGACGCACTTGAGACGACCGCAGCCTTACGATACCTCGACGATACCGGCAGGATCCCGGCCGGCTACTGCCTGGCCGCCGATCCGATCCATCTCCAGGTCGGGCGCGAACAGATCATCATGGGACGGCACCAGGGGATGGACATCACGCCCGACGAGGCCGGCGTACTCCGCGCGCTTCTGGAAGCGGATATCACCCGGCAGGGCATTCGCCTCGAGATCACAAAACCCGATCATTGGTACCTGTTCCCCTCCATCCCGCCGGAATCGGTCTTCGCATCGGGCCGGGACCTCAGCGGCCAAGGCATCCGAGACCACATGCCCACCGGACCGGACGCCGGACCCTGGCGCGCGCTCATCAGCGATGCCCAGATTCTGCTGCATGACTGTGCGCTCAACGGCCGCCGCGCGACCGAGGGCAAACTTCCGATCAACAGTCTTTGGCGGTGGGGGGGAGGCGTCCTGCAAGCGCTCCCGGACACACGCCCGCCATGGAGTACTGCGGCAAGCGACGATTCCATCGTCCGCGGACTGGCGAGATTGGCGGGCTGCGAGCGGGTCGCGGCATTGCCGGAAGCCTTCGGCGCCGCCCCCTTCAACAGTTCGAGCCTGATCGCTTTCGAAGCGATGGATCAGCTCGACATCGAAAGCCGGTGGCAAACCGTGCTCAAGCGTGAGAACAACTGGTTTCTGCCCATTCTGGACGCGCTATCCAAAAAAGTTTTGGCGGAACTGAACCTGATCCCGACGAACGGCAAACGCTACCGCGTCACCCCGCGCCTTGCCCGCCGCTGGTGGAAACGCGCGCGTCCGCTCCAACGCTTTGCCTAGCCCTCATAAAGGGGATTTGCGCCTCAGCTGTCCACTACTTCCGCCTCAAGGCGCGTGGGCCCGCACAGCGAATTGGTGATCAGGCAGCCTTCCTCGGCCTTCTCGAGCAAATGCAGCGCCTTGGCGTGATCCGCGCCGTCGGGCACCGAAAGGGTCGCATGTACGACGAAGCCGGTGAATCGAGTCGGCCCGTCGGTATGATCGAGCGTACCTTCGACTTCGCAATCCAGAGACATCCATTCAAACCGCGCCGCTCTGGCGATCGCCCTGAAGGTCAGGATGAAACAGCCCGCGACCGAGGCGGTCAGCAGGGTCTCGGGCGACCATTCGTCCCCCGGACCGCCGAATTCCGGCGGCGGCGCCGACGGAATGGCGTCCAGTCCTTCACCGAAAAGACAGACGTCGCCGGTGGCGTCGGCTTCGGCCAAGACCCTGTAATGATGAGGAAAGCTCTGCATTCGCGCGCTCCTTACATGGCAAAGTGATCAAGGGTTAAATAAATGGTAACCCCAAGATTATCGGTAGATCCCGGCGGATTCCCAGGCCTGAATGGCATGTTTTCGTATTTCACCCCAATAATATCCGCCGAGCGCGCCGCTTTGCCGAATGACGCGGTGGCAGGGAATCAGAAACGCGACGGGATTGGCGCCCACCGCCTGTCCCACGGCCCGGGCCGCACCGGGACGGCCGATAAACGCCGCCACGCGGGCGTAGGTCGTCACGGCGGCGGGCGGTATCATCAATAGCGCCCGCCAGACGTTGATCTGGAAATTCGTCCCGGACACATGCAAGGACAAGGGCCGGTCGGCGGGACCCTCCCGGGCAAACATCGCCGCAACCGTATCACGCGCACGAGCCCGGTTTTCGCGAACCAGGGCCTGGGGCCATGCCCTGGCCAACGCGTCGAGGTCGTCATCCGGACCGCGTCCGTCTACGAAAGTGAAACGGCAAATCCCGCGCGGCGTCAGCGCGACCAATGCCTCGCCGAACGGGGTGTCCGAAATACCGTATTCGATGACCATACCCTCGCCTTCCGACTTATACTCACCGGGTGTTACAGCTTCAAGACAGACGAAATGATCGTAGAGCCGCGAACCGCTGCTCAAGCCCACCGTATCCGCGACTTCCAGGAGCGTCGCCGATTCGCGTAAAAGGCGTTTGGCGTGCTCCAGTGTGAGCGCCTGCAGGAAGCGTTTCGGCGTCACACCGGCCCAACGGCTGAACAACCGTTGAAAATGGTATGGACTCAAACCCACGCGCGCGGCCACCTCGTCCAACGACGGCTGTCGCTCGACGTTGTCGACGATATAGGCGATTGCATCGGCTATGCGGTCGTAATCGGACATTCGTGCTTCGCCTCCATAAGGACATTCCAATGTCACTATGAGGGAACGGTCGGCCAATAGCGACCCGGATCTTGCTGGGGCCCTAGGACTCCTTGCTCTTATGCGCGACCTCATGGGCGTGTTGCTCCCAGTTCCGGCCGTCGAATTCCGTGATGCGGACCGCCACCGGGGGCGTATCCAGGCAGTTCACGTTGACGTCGATGCCGTCGGGATTCGAACGCGGCGTATAAAAAGGCTTGATGCCGCACACCCGACAAAAGGTGTGCTTGGCCACACCGGTATTGAAGGTGTACGTGGAGATGTACTCTTCACCGGACAACAGTCTGAACTTGCCAAGCAGCACGATCAGGTGCAGAAAACCCGATTTCGTACATATCGAGCAGTTGCAGTGATCGGCATCGATCACCTCGGGCGCCTCCACCTCGAAGCGGATCGCCCCGCAATGACAACTTCCGCTATAGCGCATGCCAACCTCCTTCGGACGGAATCCGCTCGCCCCGCGCATTCCACGATGCGGAACATAGTAGCCGATTTTCCCGTTGAATAATCGACGTGGAGCAATATCGGAATAAGCGTTACTCTTACATAAAATGCGGCGCCCAAGACAAACACGTCGCATGATGGGCATGTATTTTTGCCGCGGCATTGGTAAGATAAAGCCGAGATTAAGTAAGAAGCAATACGAAATACACTTATAGAATCTATATGGAATCAGCAAAAAACTCCCAAAATAGCGCCGCGACGCACACCATATCCGACATCTTCACCTGGGACGACCGGTTTGAAACCGGGATCCCCGAAATCGATGAGCAGCACCGAAAACTCGTAGGCCTGATCAATACCCTGGGCCGTATTCTGACTACCGAAACGGATACCGAATTCTTCGAGGCCGCCCTGTTCGCGGTTTTCGACGAATTGACCGCTTACGTCGACTACCACTTCCGGTTCGAAGAGCGCTTGATGGAATCCCATCATTGTCAGCAGGAACACGAACAGGAACATAGGAAGGCGCACGCCGAGTTCTCTCAATATATCGCCAAGGCCCGGAGCGACGCCGGAGAACATCCGGCGGAAGTCACGGGACGGGCGCTGACCTTCCTCTCCAAATGGCTTATGACCCATATCGTCGGGACCGATATGCGCATGGCGAAAAAGCTCCTGGCGATTCGATCCGGCATACCGGAAGACGTCGCGACGCTCCAGGTCGAACACCATATGGCGAATACCGCCAGCGCCCTGTTTCAGGCCATGGATCGTCTCTACGAGAATCTCGCCAGCCGTACCCACGATCTGCTGGTGGCCAAACGTGCCCTGGATCGGGAAGTCGCGGCGCGGCGTCAAGGCGAGGTGGAATTGCGCAAGCTGTCCCGCGCGGTGGAACACAGCCCGGTATCGATCATCATCACGAACGCCGCCGGTGAATTCGAATACGTCAACCCGAAATTCACCAGGCAGACCGGCTACACCATCGACGACCTCACGGGCAAGACACCCGGAATCCTCAAATCCAGCGAGACGCCTCAATCCGTCTACGACACCCTCTGGGACACGATCCGCGGCGGAAGGGAATGGCATGGCGAGTTAAAGAATTGCAGGAAAAACGGTGAACACTATTGGGACTACGTCTCGATCTCGCCCGTACTCGATCAGGAGGGCCGCATCTCCCATTACGTTTCGGTGCAAGAAGACGTCACCGAACGCAAGAAGGCCGAAGAACGGCTCGTCCAACAGCAGGAGTTTTCGGAAAGCATCATCAACAGCCTGCCCGGAATCTTCTATATGCTGGACGAGGAAGGCCGGTTCATCCGCGTCAATCCGCAGTTTTTGGCGGTGACCGGCTACACTAAGCCCGAGCTCGACAAAATGATCGCCGTGGACTTTTTCGAAGATAAGGACAAGGTGCTGATCAGCGAGCGCATCCGGGAAGTGTTGGATCGCGGCGAATCGTCGGCGGAGGCCCGGTTCATCATCAAGTCGGGTCAAAAAATCCCCTACTATTTTACCGGCCACCGGACGCATATCGACGGTCGCGCCTATATCGTCGGACTGGGGACCGACATCACTGCACGCTACGAACTGGAACAGGAATTGGCGCACCAGGCCAGGACCGATTTGCTGACGGGTCTGAATAACCGTCGCCACTTCCTTTATCTTGCCGATCAGGAATTGAAACGCGCGAAGCGTTATAGCAAACCGGTCACGATGTTGATGCTCGATTTGGATGAATTCAAATCCATCAACGACCGGCACGGCCATCAAACCGGCGACAAGGTCCTGCTGACGATCGGAGAGATCTTCCGCAAGACGCTCCGAGAAAGCGATATCGCCGGCCGCCTTGGCGGCGAGGAGTTCGCGATCCTGCTTCCCGAAAACGGAATGGACGACTCCCTCGAAGTCGCCGAACGTCTGCGTTCGGAAATCGAAAGCACGCCGGTCTCTCTGGAAAACGGCAACGCCTTGAGGATCACCGTATCGATCGGAGTCGCCATGTTGCTCGAGGATCAGGTCAGCCTCGATCAGCTTTGCAACCTGGCGGATCAGGCCTTGTACGAGGCAAAATGGGGCGGCCGCAATCTGGTGTCGCTGTATTCCAAGGCGTAGGCCCAACCCCCTTATTTTGTCGATTTTCTTTACAATACACCCGATCGCCGTTAACCCGGAAAATATTTAATATTTAAATATCAATTAGATAAAAACTCGGGCACCGATTATGCATAATATCGTCGACACTACGGACTCCGACGTCCACGATATAGCGGCACCATTGGTTTAGGGTGATATATATGAAGATCGGTATAAAGCTGTTTTCCGGAGCGCTCCTCGTTGCGTTCTCGTTCGCCGCTCAGGCAACCCCAACCTTCGTCAATTTTCAAACCCTCGCGGATGCATCGTCGGGCAATCCCTTGTCCTACGGTGAAAGCGCTTGGGCGCGGGAGTCCGACCCGGCGGCGCAGCCCCGCCTGAACCTCAACGCGGACTTCGGGGTCGACGTCAGTCTGTTCGGCGTTTACGGCAACAATGAAGCCTATGCCTATCTGGACAAAGGCACCGCGGGGCTGGGCGTATGCCGGCAGGTCTATTCGAACGCCGTCCTGGGCAAGCATCCCGGCAGCGGAAGCAACCTCTGCAACCCGAGCAGCGACGACAACGTCAGCGGCATCGGCGAGGCGCTGAAACTGGTCTTCAACGAAGACATCCAGATCACGAAGATCTGGTTCAACAACAATCATGATCCGGATTACGGCTTGACCGAGGATACGATCACCATCGGCGGCGTTGACCATACCTTCCATGGCTCAGCCAACAACCCGAGCCTGGGCTGGCTGTTCTCCTTCTCCGGCACCGACGGCATATTTTCCGCCAACGATACGCTGAGCATCGCCTACTACACCGGCACTGCGCTTCGCGCCGAAGAGTTCTACGTCAGCGCCATCGAGTTCGATACGGTTCCCGAGCCGAGCGTTGCGGCCTTGCTGAGCATCGGTCTTCTCGGTCTGGGAATGATGCGGCGCCGGGCGCTCGCGAACGCCCGGGACTGATCCGAGGTCATGCGTTTTTTTGGGGCCGTGCTCGTTCGTTATGGGCACGGCTCTTTTTTAATCCGTTTTCACCGCATGCTCGGTCCGTCGAACCGGTGTCCCGAGCCTCCTCGACGAACCGCCTGCATATCCCCACACACGTTCGCGTTCGCGTTCGCGTTCGCGTTCCTCAAATCGTCGTTGCTCGGCGCTCATTTGGTCCTACCAAATCACGCTTCCCGCGCCTAGATTGGCGGCATTTTAGCCGCAACGGCGGCGATCGAATTAGCGTTAACGGGCCCTAGTTTATTTTTGACACTGCCCCGGACGGCCGCCGGCCTTACACAATTCGATAGGCAGGATGTTTGCGATAAACTTGGACGTGGTCGCCTTGGTGAGCGGCGACTTCTTGTGTTCGAAGGCGGCCAGTCGCGCCGATTTGCGAATCAGATAGAGATCCTTATCGCCCTGAATCGCGGCATAAAATCCGACCTCGGACCAATCCTTGCCGGGCATTTTACTGCAACCCAGGATGGCACTGAATGCCTTGTATCCGTCGATAACCGTCTCGCCGAGCGGTTCGGCCACCAGATCCTTGCCGCAGGTGTTCTGAAAATTCGCCTGCAGTTTGTTCACGAAGGCAACGGCGGTGACCTTTCCGGCCAGGTTTTCAAATCCCTGCACCGAAACCATCCGGGTCCAGGAACTCTTATCCTGTTTTCCCGGCACATATTCGATGGTGTATACGCCGTCCTTCTGCTCCTTGAACACTTCCTTCCAGGCGGCCGGAATTTTAAACGCAACCTTTTGGCTGTAGATCGGCAATACGACTCGGGTAAATTTGGCCGGCGCCGCCTGCTTTTCCGTCTTCTTGGTTTCCGCAAAACTCGCGAAGGACAGTAGTGCCGCTACCTCAGTATTGTTTTTGCACATCCTGTCGCAAAAACGCTTCGCCTACGCGGCAGCTATTCCTTTTGCCGGGACCGTCCTGCGTACACAACCTTGCTCTACTTCCCTACGGTACGCAGAACAAGA
>WGNS01000021.1 GCA_016124415.1 Gammaproteobacteria bacterium
CTTGCCGCCGCCTCGCCGCTGTCGATGGCGGCGACCGCCTTGTCGACGCCTTCGGCCAGACTGCCCGCGCGCCCCGAGACGTAGATCGCCGCACCCGCATTAAGCAGGACGATGTCCCGGGCCGCACCCTTAATCTCGCCCTTAAGCACACCCTTCATGAGCGCGAGGCTTTCAGCAACCGTCTCGGCCTTGATCGCCGAGGCGTCGGCATAGCATGCAAGACCGAAGGCCTCCGGCTCGATCGTGTAATCCTCTATCCGGCCGTCCTTGAGCTCGCTGACCCGGGTGGGCGCGCAGACGCTGATCTCGTCCATGCCGTCGTCGGCGTGGACCACCATGGCCTGCCTGCTGCCCAACCGCTCCAGCACCTCGGCGAGCGGTCGCCGCCAGGCGTCGTCGAAGACGCCGATGACCTGGGCCGGTGCGCCGGCCGGGTTCGTCAGCGGACCCAGGACGTTGAAGATCGTGCGCACGCCCATCTCGCGACGCGGACCGATGGCGTGCTTCATCGCGCCATGGTGCTGAGGGGCGAACATGAAACCGATACCGACCTCATCGATGCAACGGCCCACCTGTCCGGGCGTGAGCGCCAGGTGAACGCCCGCGGCCTCGAGGACATCGGCGCTGCCCGAGGCGCTCGAAACCGAACGATTGCCGTGCTTGGCGACCCTGGCGCCGGCGGCGGCCGCCACGAAGGCGCTGGTCGTGGAAATATTGAAGGTGCGGGCGCCGTCGCCTCCGGTGCCGCAGGTATCGACGAGGAATGCTTTGTCGACGTCGACCGGCGTCGCGAGGGCGCGCATGACCTCCGCGGCCGCCGTGATCTCCTCGACGGTCTCGCCCTTCATGCGCAAGGCGACCAGGAATCCGCCGATCTGCGCCGGGGTGGCCTCTCCGCCCATGATCTGATGCATGACCGTGGTCATCTCGTCACGACCGAGATCCCGACCCGCGATCAGGGCCTGAAGCGCCATCTGAACCGCACTCATGCCGCACCCTCGGCCTTGGTCGCCGTCCTTTTCAGAAAGTTGTTCAGCAAGGCGTGCCCGTGCTCCGTCATGATCGACTCCGGATGAAATTGGACGCCCTCGACGTCGAGTTCCTTGTGACGCAGCCCCATGATCTCATCCATTCCTCCGTTGTCATCCTCGGTCCAGGCCGTGATCTCGAGACAATCCGGCAGGCCTTTCTGGGCCACGACCAGGGAGTGATAGCGCGTCGCCTGAAACGGAGACGGCAAGCCGTGAAACACACCGACGTTGTGATGATGAATCAACGAGGTCTTGCCGTGCATGATGCCCTTGGCGTGGACCACACGACCGCCGAAGGCCTGACCGATGCTCTGATGGCCGAGGCACACGCCGAGGATGGGGATTCTGCCCGCAAACCGCTCGATGACCTCAAGCGAAATGCCGGCCTCGTTGGGCGTGCACGGCCCCGGAGAGATCACGATCCGATCCGGAGCCATGCCCTCGATCTCTACAGCCGCGATCTGATCGTTGCGGACCACGACGACCTCTTCACCCAACTCCCCGAAATACTGCACGAGGTTGTAGGTGAAGGAATCATAATTGTCGATCATCAGCAGCATCTGAAGGCACCCGGAACGTATTGTCCGCGCGGCCTTGCGCCGCGCGCGCTTTAACGGGCAAGTGTACCCGATCGAGTTTGGCTTGGCCATGGAGAAGCCCCGGAGGCGGGCCGACGCCCCGGCAACGACGTCGCCCGGGCATGCGAATCGAGTTCATTCGTATACCGCGAAGCCCTCTTTATGAAACCTTCGAATCGTCCGGTACATACGACTCGCAATGTTGCATACACCATAACGGAAATTCTTTTTTCCGCCACCGGCACGCTGAATTTATTCTTATACGGCAACGCGTTAAATTTCTCGATCACGCGCACGAGGACAACGCCGCAAGCCTCGAGATTGTTGTTTTCGCGACAATCGAAAAATATATCCGGCGCGGGTTGCGCGATCCTTCGCAACCGCATCGATCGATATGTTAAGGTGGCGAGAACCGCCGCCATTCATCCTTTTTTGGGACCGTCCATGCCGATCGATTTCAAACTCTACGGACCGCTGACCGGATATGACGAACTGATTACCGAGCACAAAAATCCTCGGCAGGTGGCGCGAAAACTCTGTCATTATTTTTCCGGATTGGGCGAAGAGGAACTCGCCGAACTCAAGCAGGCGATCGACCTCGCCATCAAGGCCATGGGCATCTCGTTCACGGTCTACAGTGAAGGCAGCAATATCGACCGCACCTGGCCGCTCGACCCGATTCCGCGCATGATCGGCGCACGCGAGTGGGAACAAACCGAGCGCGGGCTCAAACAGCGCCTGACCGCACTCAACCTGTTCATCGACGATCTCTACCACGAGCAGAAAGTGGTCAAGGACGGCGTATTTCCGAAAGAGGTGCTTGCCGGATCGCGCAACTACCGCAAGCAATGCGAAGGCATTTCTCCGCCGCTCGGGGTCTGGGCGCACATTTGCGGAAGCGATCTCGTGCGCGACGCCGACGGCACCCAGTACGTGCTTGAAGACAATCTGCGCGTACCCTCGGGCGTCTCTTATATGTTGGAGAATCGCCATGTCATGAAGCGCGTGTTCCCCGAACTGTTCAAAGACACCGACATCCTGCCGGTCGACGACTACACGACCCAGCTCTACGAAATGCTCGCCGCGATCTCTCCACGTCCGGGAGACAATCCCGAGGTCGTCGTGCTGACGCCCGGCATCTACAACTCCGCCTATTTTGAGCACAGCTATCTGGCACAGCAGATGGGCGCCGAACTCGTCCAGGGCAGCGATCTGGTCGTCGATGACCAGAATTGCGTGCAGATGAAGACGATCTACGGCCTCAAACGCGTGGACGTGATCTATCGACGGATCGACGACGACTTCCTCGACCCCGAGACTTTCCGCAAGGATTCGGCGCTCGGCGTACCCGGCCTGATGCGCGCCTGGCGCGCCGGCAAGGTCGCGATCGCCAACGCGCCGGGGGCCGGCGTCGCCGACGACAAGGTCGTCTACGCCTTCGTGCCCGATCTCATTCGCTATTACCTCAAGGAAGAGCCGATCATCCCGAACGTGCCAACCTATCTTTGCATGCGCGACGAAGACCGCAAGTACGTGCTCGACCACCTCGCCGAATTGGTCGTCAAACCCGCCAACGAGTCCGGCGGCTACGGGCTACTGGTCGGACCGAAGGCGACCAAGAAACAGCTGAGCCAGTTCGCCAAACTGATCCGGCAGGACCCGCGCAACTACATCGCCCAACCCACGCTGAACATCTCAACCGTGCCGACGGTCGTGGACGGCGGTCACGTAGCGCCCCGGCACGTCGACCTGAGGCCTTTTACGTTACAAGGTAAGCGGCTGTATTCGACGACGGGGGGCTTAAGCCGGGTGGCCTTGCGCGAGGGTTCGCTCGTGGTCAATTCATCCCAGGGCGGCGGGAGCAAGGACACCTGGGTCATCCAGTCGCGGAGGGGCAAGTAGATGCTGTCTCGGGTAGCGGAAAATATCTATTGGCTGGCGCGGTATCTGGAACGGGCCGAGGACACGGCGCGCCTCATCAACAGCATGACCAATCTGCTGCTCGACCTGCCGCGCAACGCCGAGGTCGAATGGTACGAGCTCATCAAGGTCACAGGGACCGAGGAACAGTACCTGGAACTGTTCGACGACCGGGCCGACGAACGTTCGATCATGCGTTTCCTGATCAGCGACCAGCGCAATCCGAGCGCCATCATCACCTGCATCAACATGGCGCGGGAGAACGCCCGCGTCAGCCGCGACCTGATCCCCTATGAAATCTGGGAGCAGATGAACGAACTCTTCCACTACTCGACGGAAAACGCCAAGGCATCGGTCAATCGGCGCCGGCGCGGCGACTTCATGAGCGGCCTGATCCGGCGATGCCAGACCATGACGGGCATCATTCTGAGCACGCTGCCGCACGACGACGCCTACCGTTTCCTGGACATGGGCTATTGCCTGGAACGCGCCGACATGAGCAGCCGCATCATCGACGTCGCCGTCGCCAAGCTGCTACCCGAGGAAGAGGAGATCAACCCGGCCTTTGCGACGGTGCGCTGGATCAGCGTCCTGAAATCGCTCAACGCCTTTCAGGCCTATCGCCAACAAGGCTTTATCGGCATCAACGGCGCCACCGTGCTGGACTACCTGCTGCACAGCGGCGAGTTCCCGCGCTCCATCAAGCATTGTCTGGACGCCATCGGCCACTGCCTGAGGAAGATCCACAAGCCGCAAGCCGCGCGCCGTCAGCTCGACAAGCTCGTCACGGAACTCGAGGCGATCGATACCAAAAAGCTCAAGCGCAGCTCGCTGCACCGCTACATCGACGACTTTCAACAGGACATCTGCCTGCTGCATACTGCGATCTACGATACCTACTTTCACTCCGAATAGGCACGATGAAAAGGTTTTACTGCCTCTGCGGCGGAGAAGTCTTTCTCGAAAACAACCTGTGCACGCGATGCGGCCGCGAGCTCGGCTACGCGCCCGATCGCGGCGAGATGGTGAGCCTGGAACCCGTCGACGACCACCTCTGGCGGGTCGCCACCGCGGACCCGGCCGATGGACGAACGGTACGGCTTTGCACGAACCGGCAACAACACGGGGTGTGCAACGCGGTCATCGAGGACGAAGACCCCCACACCTTTTGTCTCGCCTGCCGACTGAATCGGACCATCCCCGACCTCTCCAAGCCCGAGAACCTGTTACGCTGGCAGCGCCTGGAGGCGGCCAAGCGGCGACTGATCTTCAGCCTGCTGAGTCTCGGCCTGCCGCTCGAGGCCCCTGTGGGCGGATATCCGCGCGGCCTGTGCTTCGATTTCCTCGAGGACAAGCGGTCCAACCACCTCGTCGAGGAGGAATTCGTCACGACGGGCCACCTAGGGGGCGTCATCACGATCAACGTGCTCGAGGCCGACGATATACAACGGGTCTGGCAACGCGAGCTGAGCAGTGAACGCTATCGCACCCTGCTCGGCCATCTCCGCCACGAAAGCGGACACTATTACTTCGAATTGCTGGCGCAACAGGATAACGAAGGATTCGCCGCCCTGTTCGGCGATCCCGCACTGTCATACGGCGAAGCGCTCAGGGCTTATTATGAGAACGGCGCAGCGGCGGGCTGGGAGCAAAACCA
Source organism: Gammaproteobacteria bacterium (assembly GCA_016124415.1). Taxonomy (GTDB): domain Bacteria; phylum Pseudomonadota; class Gammaproteobacteria; order SZUA-140; family SZUA-140; genus RI-283. The sequence goes on from WGNS01000021.1 coordinate 5,187, forward strand.
CATCAGCGCCTATGCGAGCTCACACCCGTTGGAAGACTGGGCCGAGTGCTTCGCCCATTACCTGCACATGACCGATACGCTGGAAACAGCCGTGGAGCGCCAAGTCATACCGCCCCTTCGGGACGATAACGACATCGACGACATGTTGAAGATCTGGGACGGATTGTCGGTCACGATCAACGAACTCAATCGCGGGCTCGGCCTGCGCGACGCCTACCCTTTCGTGGTCACGCCGACCGTCGCGGATAAACTGCGCTTCGTGCACCGGGCCATCCGCGACCGGTGATCCGGCCGGCCCGGAAAATGCATTCTATTTCTGGACGTCGGGGTTGATCGAAAGCACGTTGCTGGGACTCCGGTGCCCGCGCTTCTCCCACTCGAACTGGGGCAGCTCGGCGAACGCCGACTTGAGGGCCTCGTTCCAGCGCTGACGGATCTGGTGCAGATAATGATCGTCCTCGCCGAGGCGGACGAAGTGATCGCTGTCGAAACTGTCCTTTTCGTAGATCAGGACCTCGATCGGCGGTCCGACCGTGGCATTCGACTTGATCGTGGAGTCCATGGACACGAGCACGCAACGGGCGGCGTCACCCAGCGTCGTCTGGCGGGTCAGGATACGATCCAGGATCGGCTTGCCGTATTTGCTCTCGCCGATCTGCAGGAAGGGATTCTCGTCCGAATCGGTGATGAAGTTACCGGCCGCGTAAAGCAGGTAGATGGCCGGCTGCCCGCCGGCGATCTGGCCGCCGAGGATCAACGAGGCGGAAGTATCGACACCGGCGCTGGCCGTCGACGCCTGGGCATGGGCCTGCTCCTCGCGGTTGACCCGGCTGACATAGCGCGCCGCCTCGACCATCTTCGTGACGGTCGCCAGGTTGGTCTTGGCGTCGGGATCCTCGAGGTCGTGCTCGATACGGCTGATGATGGCCTGCGTCGTGGCGAGATTCCCGGCCGTCAGGATGGTGAATAAACGTCCGGGAGCGGGTTTGAAGATGTGCATCTTACTGTGCGTGGAGATCATGTCCGGTCCGGCATTGGTTCGGGAATCCGAACAGAGCACCAGACCATCATTGACCGAGATCGCAACGCAGTAAGTCATATCACCATTCCAGGAATAGGCAGTCGGACTATTCTAGCCGACTTCGACGGATTTTGCCCGCGGTCCCGCACTCATAGACGCACGACAACCGGTCGGTGAAGTGGTCCCGGTTGGATCAGCGCGCCCCGCTCTTGAGTTCATTCATACCGAGACGGATGATGTCTTCGAGCGCGTCGAGGCGTTCCTGGATGACATCCAACTGCTCCTTGAATGACTCGATGCAGTCTTGCGCGGGCGACGCCTCCGACATCAGCGCCACGGTGGGCTGCCAGCCGTCGTTATTGGCCGCCGGGTTGGTCACCTCGTCCTTGAATTCGTCCACGACCTTGTCGAGCACCTCGCGATCGAACCGCTTGATCCCCTCGACGAAACCGAACAGCAGCAGCCGCTCGCAAAGCGAATTGATTCGGCGCGGAATACCGCCCGTGACCTCGAAAATGCCTTCAAAGACGTCCGCCGAGAACTCCGGGAACCCCGTCCAGCCGACCATCTTCAGGCGATGTTCGATGTAGGGCTCGATCTCGTCGCTCGCAAGGGCGGAAAGGTGGTACGAAGCCGTCACGCGCTGGCGCAACTGTTCGAGGCCGGGCTTGCGCAGAGTATGAATGAACTCCTTCTGGCCCAGCAGAAAGGTCTGGAGATAAGGTACGGAGATGGTCTGGAAATTCGACAGCATGCGCAGTTCTTCCAGCGTCACGATCGGCAGGTTTTGCGCTTCGTCGATGATCAACAGCACCCGCCGTCCGCGTTGCGCGGACTCGTTCAAGGCGTGTTCGATGCCCTTGAGCAAACCGGCCTTGCTGACGCCCTCGAAGGCGATGTTCAGCGATGAGGCCACCATGCGCAGCAGGTCGCAATCGTCCAGAACAGAGTTCGTGACCTTGATCGGATGCACGCGATCCTGGTCGAGCTCCTTGAGCAAGGCGTTGACCAGTGTCGTCTTGCCCGTGCCGATATCGCCGGTGATGACGATGAACCCCTCGCCCTGGGAAACGCCGTACTTGAGATACGACAACGCCCGTCCGTGACCCCGGCTCGCGAAATAGAAGCGGTGATCCGGACTCAGGCGAAAAGGGCGAGCGGTGAAGTTGTAAAAGTTCTCGTACATGATTCCGTGTAAGGCCCGAGGGCCGCTAAAAGTGAAATCGAATTCGGCGCCTGATCAACCGATCGGAAGGCGACCCATGAGCCCCTTCATCATCCGGCCCATGCCACCCTTTGAAACGTGTTTCATCATCTTCTTCATCTGCACGAACTGTTTCAGCAGACGGTTGACGTCCTGCACCTGAGTGCCCGACCCGGTCGCGATGCGACGCTTTCGCGACGCCTTGATGATCTCCGGGAACTGGCGTTCCTGCCGCGTCATCGAATTGATGATCGCCTCCAGACGCAAAAACTGCTTATCGTCGATCTGATCGCGCGCGCCGGCCGGCAACTGCCCCATACCCGGCAACTTGTCGAGCAGATTGGCGATACCGCCCATATTCTTCATCTGCTGAAGCTGCTCGAGAAAATCCTCGAGATCGAAGCCCTTGCCTTTCTTGAGCTTCTCGGCAAGTTTAGCGGCCTTGTCGCGGTCAATCTTTTGCTCCGCTTCCTCGACCAGCGACAGGATGTCGCCCATGCCGAGGATGCGGGAGGCAACGCGATCGGGGTGGAAGACCTCCAGCGCGACGGTCTTTTCGCCGACGCCGAGGAATTTGATGGGCTTGCCCGTGATGTGCCGGATCGACAATGCCGCACCGCCGCGCGCATCGCCGTCCGCCTTGGTCAGGATCACGCCCGTGAGCGGAAGCGCCTCGTCGAAGGCCCGCGCCGTGTTGGCTGCATCCTGTCCCGTCATGCTGTCGACGACGAACAGGGTCTCGATCGGCTTGACGCGGGCGTGGATGGCCTTGACCTCGTCCATCATCGCCGCGTCGACGTGCAGGCGGCCGGCGGTATCGACGATGACGACGTCGAAGAAACGTTTGCGGGCGTGGTCCACGGCGGCAGCCGCGATCTCGACCGGATCCTGATCGGCCCGGCTCGGGAAGAATTCCGCTTCGACCTCGCGGGCCAGCGTCTCGAGCTGGTCGATGGCGGCCGGGCGATAGACGTCGGTGCTGACGACGAGTACCGACTTCTTGTGCTTTTGCTTGATCCAGCGTGTCAGCTTGGCCACGCTGGTGGTCTTACCGGCACCCTGCAGACCGGCCATCAAGATGACCGCCGGGGGTTGCACGTTGAACTGAAGCTCGACGTGCTCGTCGCCCATGATGCGCACGAGCTCGTCGCGCACCACCTTGACCAGGGCCTGCCCGGGGGTCAGACTCTGCATGACCTCTTGGCCGACGGCCTTCTCGCGGACGTGCTCTACGAATTCCCGGACGACAGGCAGCGCGACGTCCGCTTCGAGCAGCGCCATGCGCACTTCACGCAACGCGTCCTTGATGTTGTTCTCGCTGAGCCGCCCTTGACCACGCAGGTTCTTGAGGGTGCGACCCAGCCGTTCGCTCAGATTATCGAACATATATTGTGAGGAAAAACCGCACTGTTCCCGTTAGTATTAAAAGCGGTTTATGATACACGCTCTCGGAGCCCGAGTCATGAGGAAGAAGTGGATAAATATGACGGGACAACCCACTTGGCGATCGGGTAGGTTGGGCTGAGGCACGAAGCCCAACATCGTCGGACAACTTTCGTTGGGCTTCGCTTCGTTCGGCCCAGCCTACGAATCCCCATGACGGGATTCGATCAGATATTGATGACCAGATTGCCCTTGAGCACGTCCAGATCCCGATCGGTGATGGCCGCCCGGCATTGTTCCATGATCTCGGCTTCGTAGCCGGGCTTGTTGTGGGTCAGGAAAATGCGCGCGTTGTGCTTCAGCTTGACGAGATCCTCGGCGAGCAGGCTCGGACAGTAGTGCTTGGCCTTGAGACTCAGCTCCCGCTGCGCGTTGCTGAAGGCGACCTCGACGATCAGGACGTCGAGCGCGTCGTGGGCGTTGAGCGCCTGCCATAAGGAATCGTTGGTCGTGGTATCCCCGCTATAGGCGAAGGAACCGTGAGCATCGGAAACCCGATATCCTACGGTCGGCACGATGTGGTTGACCGGGATCATCTCAAAACGGCGACCGCCGATTTCCCTGACCGAACCCTCTTCCAAACTGTCGTAGCACATGACAGGATTGGTGCCGAGCGGCAGCGAAGCGAAGTCAGGCCAGATGTTCCAGTTGAATATGTGGCTCTTGAGGGTCTCGATACTGCAATCCTGCGCGTGGATCACGATCGGTTCGTCGATATGTGTAAAAATACTGTCGACCATGAGCGGCAGACAAGCGATATGATCGAGATGGGTATGCGTGAGGAAGATGTGGCGGATCTGCGACATCTCCTCGAAGGTCAGCTCGTTGATGCCCGTTCCGGCGTCGATCAAGATGTCGTCATCGATCAGGAAGGAAGTTGAATGCAGGCCGGCGCCGATTCCGCCGCTGCATCCGAGCACCCGGATTTTCATTGGGTCGTATCCTTGTATTCTTTCAATGCGCCGTTAGGGGACGTGAACGTCTGCATGGATTTTAGCCGAACTTCTCAAAAAAAGTTACACTCGACCGCAATCGGGTCACCTTGATTAGAAATTTTATCGACCGATCATACAAAACTTGGAGTCAGTCGTACTCACGACAAACATCGTTGCCCTAAACAATCATGAACTTTCTCAATATCATAACGATCGCCGCCTATGTCCTGGCCGGCACGCTGCTCAGCGTGCGTCTGGTTCGCCACTCTCTTGAAGACCCCGGACGCAAACAGCATATCCTGGCGGCCGCGTTGATCGCTGTCGCCGGACACGCCTTCATTCTCTATCACCAGGTCGACCTGACGAGCGGCTTCAACCTCGGCTTTTTCAATGCCGTATCGTTCATCTCGTGGGTCATCGCGCTCATGCTGGTGCTCGCGGCGTTCTTCCGGCCCATTGAGAACCTCGGCATCGCCGTCTTTCCGCTGGCGGCCATCTCGCTGCTCATGGACCGGTTTTTTCACAGCGTCCATATCCTGCCTCATTCGGAACCCGGCGTCGAATTGCACGTCGTCATTTCGGTCACCGCCTACGGCATGCTGAGCCTGGCCGCCGTCCAAGCCATACTCATGGCCATCCAGGACCGCCAGTTGCATAACAAGCGGCCGGGCGGATTCATAAGGGCCTTGCCGCCCCTGCAGACCATGGAGAGCCTGCTGTTCCAGATGATCACGCTGGGCTTCTTCCTGCAGTCCTTGGCGCTGGCCAGCGGCTTCGTCTACATGGAGGATCTGTTCGCCCAGCATCTGGCCCACAAGACCGTGCTATCCATCGTTGCCTGGCTGGTCTACGCTACGCTGCTTTGGGGACACTGGCGCCACGGCTGGCGCGGCAAGACGGCCATCCGCTGGACGATGTGGGGCTTCATGAGCCTGCTCCTGGCCTATTTCGGCAGCAAGATGGTCCTTGAGTTGATCCTGGGCAAATAAACGACGGAAGCACGCCTTCTCCTAAAATGGACACCGCCTCGATACCGGTTTTATCCGGGTTTTTGATCCTGCTGATCGTACTGTCGGCATTCTTCTCGGCCACGGAAACGGCCATGATGCGCCTCAACCGGCACCGCCTTAGGCACTTCGCCGACCAGGGCAACCGCCGCGCCCGCCTGGCCTTGGATCTGCTGGAACGCCCCGATCGCCTGATCGGCATCATTCTGCTCGGCAACAACTTCGTCAACATCCTGGCCTCCTCGGTGTCGACGATCATCGCCCTGCGCACGCTCGGCCAAGCCTGGATCGCGGCCTCGGCCGGCCTCCTGACCTTCGTGATCCTGATCGCCGCCGAGGTGACGCCGAAGACGGCGGCCGCGCTGCATCCCGAACGCATCGCCTTTCCGGCCGTATACATCATCACGCCGCTGCTCAAGCTCTGCTATCCGCTGGTTTGGGTCATCAACGTCATCGCCAACGGCATTCTGCGCATGTTCGGCATCACCGCGGAAGACGCCGCTACGCACCAGCTCGGCAGCGAAGAACTCCGCATTGTCGTGAACGAGGCCAGCGGGCTGATCCCGGACAAGCACCAGCAGATGCTGCTGAACATCCTCGATCTCGAGAAGGCGCACATTGAGGACATCATGATCCCGCGCAACGAAATCGTCGGTATCAACCTGAACCAGGACATCGACGAAATCGCGGCCTACCTCAGGCACTGCCCCTATACCCGCGTGCCGCTCTATCGCGACGATATCAACAACGTCGTCGCGATGCTGCACGCGCGCAATCTGTTGCCCCTGATGAAACAGGAGGTATTGACCCATGAAGACCTCCTCGCGGCCGGCGAAGAACCCTATTTCGTGCCGGAAGGCACGCCGCTCAACACTCAACTCCTGAACTTTCAGAACCAAAAGAGCCGTATCGGTCTCGTCGTCGACGAGTACGGCGACATCGAGGGACTCATCACGCTCGAGGATATCCTCGAAGAGATCATCGGCGAGTTCACGACCGACGTCTCCGCCACGATCTCCGATATCCATCCTCAAGACGACGGCAGCCACCTGATCGACGGCAGCGTCAACCTGCGCGCGCTCAACCGGATCATGAACTGGAACTTGCCCACCGACGGGCCCAATACGTTGAGCGGCCTCATCATCGAATACCTCGAAACGATCCCGCAGACGGGCACCAGCATGCGCATCGCGGGCTATACGATGGAAGTCATCCAGGTCGGAGAAAACATGGTCAAGACCGTACGCGTCAAACCGCCGGCCGAAACCGCGACACCGCCGCTCGAAACGGTCGAGGAGATGAACGAGTCCTGACGTCGCGCCGGACGCGAGCCGGTCACCGATAGGATTTCACGGGCGTTGCGGAAATGCGTATGCTTAAAACATCGGACAGTAGTGCCGCTACCTCAGTATTGTTTTTGCACATCCTGTCGCAAAAACGCTTCGCCTACGCGGCAGCTATTCCTTTTGCCGGGACCGTCCTGCGTACACAACCTTGCTCTACTTCCCTACGGTACGCAGAACAAGA
>WGNS01000053.1 GCA_016124415.1 Gammaproteobacteria bacterium
CTCCCCATCCAACCATTTTATCCGCGCATCCAAACCCTGTCGTGCAGCGGCGTAGAAGTTGTTTTTTGCGTCGGAGAAATCAAGGCGGTCTTCCGCCGGCGTCGAGGTGGTCCCCAGTTCGTGGATCAAGCCGCAGAAAAAGGCTGCGTTGGCGATGCAGTCGCGGACGGTGGGTCCGGAGGGAACAACACGATGCTCTATGCGCAGATGCGGCCGCCCCCCGGTGTCGAATCCGATCAGCGGGCGATTCCAGCGCCATATCGTGCCGTTGTGCAGGCGCAGGTGGGGAAGATGCTCTTCCGCTTCCTCGAGATTCGCCGGTAGCAGGATCGGGTAGGTCCTGATGTTTTCCTCGAAACACTCGAACAGTGAATCGCGCACATAGTCAGTGCCGAAGGTGACGCGCTGGCAGGGGTGCCCGTCCTCTGCGGTCTGCAGGCCGATGGCCTGTTCGAACAGCGGAATACGGGTTTCTTCCCAAAGTTCCTTGCCGAACAGAAACGGAGAATTGGCGCAGGCGGCGACCATCGGTGCCGACAGGATTTGCGCGGCGTTGTAAAAGCGTACCGACTGCGCCTGCGTGACCTGGACGTGGATTTGAAACGATGTCGCCGCGGCTTCCAGCATGACGTCGAAGTGGGCCGTGCGCAGGTGTTCGCGCCCTTGGATATTGATCGTCAGGGGATTGCCCTGACGCAAACGCAGCACTTGTTCATTGAGCGCCCTGAAACGGGCGAGTTGGGACATATGACTGAGGGTAAGGTCTTCGGCGAGTACGGTCGGCAGATGTCCGATCATGGCCATTTGGGCGTCGAGTTCACCAGCCGCCCTGACACAGTTGTCCCAGGTGGTTTCCAGTTCGTCACTGAGCTTGGAAAAGGCCTTGCCGCTCAGCGGTTGCGGGGTGCCGTTGATCTCGACGTTGAAGCGGGCAAGTTCGGGAACGACGAGATTATTGGCAAGGCGTTCCAGAAAGACCTCGTTGATCGGCGCGGGACGCTGGTCGTGGTCCACCAGCCAAGCCTCGAGTTCGAAACCGACCTGGGCGGGCGCGTTCTCGAAGCGGTGATCGCGAAACCAGGACTCCAGGAGTCTCGTCTCCTCGTCAAGCCGGTTACCGAAGGCCTTGAAATCCTGGCGGGAGAACCGACTGTTGGAGACCTCTTTTCCCATGCAGACAACGCTACAGTGCTAACGGGGTTGGGTCAACTATTTGACGTTATAGAATCATTAATGATTGGTCTGCCATTGAGCGTTCACGCGGCAGCGTAAACGCCATGTCTTTGGCCGGAAAGGCTCAGCGTCTCGCCATTTGGCGGTTGAGCTCCGCCAGCCGTTCAGGGGTTCCGATATCCTGCCAGTCGCCCGTATAGTGTTCGCCTTCCAGCAGTCCGGCACACGCGGCTTCCCTGAGTATCGGCGCCAGAGGCAGGGGGCCTGCCGGCCGTTTCCGGAACAGGTCCGGATGGTAGGTTCCGATGCCGCTGAAGGTCCATCGGTGTTCGTCGGCGGACGTAATAAGACCTCCTGCTAGGCCGAAATCACCCTCCGGGTGATGGGCGGGATTGTCCACCAGGACGATGTGTCCCAGCCGTCCGTCGCCGAGCGTCAGTTTCGAGAACGGATAGTCCGTCCAGATATCTCCGTTGACGACGATGAACGGATCGGGTTCCAGATAGGGAAGTGCATGCCTGATGCCGCCCGCGGTTTCGAGGGGATGTTCACCTTCGTCGGAGTAGGTGATCCGTACGCCGTATCTTTCGCCCTTACCCAAGGATTGGGGAATTTGATCTCCCAGGTGTCCCAGGTTGATGACGATGTCGTGTATCCCGGCATCGCGGAGCGCAAGCAGATGATGGACGATGAGCGGGCGACCGCCTACCTCGAGGAGCGGTTTTGGGACGGTGTCGGTCAGGGGGCGCATACGTTCGCCCCGGCCTGCGGCCAATATCATCGCCTTCATCGCTTCATGTCCGACGCGACGTTAGTGACCCTCTTCCCGGCGGTCTCTGTTGAGCAGATCCTTGACCGCTTCCTGAGGCGGTTTGCCGTGGAAGAGTATCTCGTGGATCTCGGTCGCGATCGGCATCTCCACGCCGATACGGCGGGCCAGCGGCAGTACGAGACGGGCTGCCTCAATACCCTCAACGACTTGGTGAATCTCGGACAGCGCCTGCCCAGCGGCCTCGCCCTGGGCGAGCTTAAGCCCGAAACGACGGTTTCGCGACTGGTTGTCCGTGCAGGTCAGGACGAGGTCGCCCAGCCCGGTGAGGCCCATGAAGGTTTCCGGACTGCCGCCCGCCGCCACGCCCAGACGCATGATCTCATGCAGACCTCGGGTAATCAGCGCCGCGCGCGTGTTGGCGCCGAAGCCCAGCCCGTCGGCGATGCCGGCGGCGATGGCGTAAACGTTCTTCGTGGCGCCGCCTATGGCCACGCCGACGATATCCTGTGCCGTGTAGACCCTGAAATACGCGTTATGCAGGCGGAGCGAAAGTTCCTCGCCGAAGTGAACGTCGCGCGTCGCGATCGTGACCGCGGCGGGCAGGCCTTCCGCGACCTCACGGGCGAACGTGGGACCGGATACGATGGCATACGGCGGCGTATTGTCGGGAAAGATCTCTTCGACGACGTGATGAAGGAGTTCGCCGGAGGTCGAGTCGAGTCCTTTGCTGGCCCATGCAAGGCGGATTTTGCGTTTGCCGGCCAGGGTGCGAATGTTTCCGACGACCTCCCTGAAGGCCGTACTCGGCACGACGATCAGGATGTCCTCGATGCCGGCGATCGCATCTTCGAGGTTTGCGGTGGGATGCAGCCCTTCTGGAAACGCAATTCCGTCGAGATAGTCTTCATTGACGCGTTTCTCGATCAGGTGTGCCATGTGTACCGGATCGTGGCCCCACAGGCGTGTCTCAACGCCGTTCCGTGCCAGCAGCACGCCCAGGGTTGTGCCCCAGGAGCCTGCGCCAAGCACGGCAACGGGTGCGCATGGCGGGGTCGTCATGGGATGAACGCTCCGGTCCTTTGACGACGCCCGCTCACATCGCCTCAGGCGTCAGCGGGTTGCCCGGCCTTGGCTGCCTGTTCTCGCTGCATGTTGTTATAAATGGCCTCGAAATTGACCGGGGCAAGCAGCAGGAGCGGGAAACCGCCCTTCGTGACCAGGTCGCTGATGGTCTGCCTGGCATAGGGGAACAGGATCTTGGGACAATAGGTGGCGAGCATCCAGCCCAGGTGCTCCTGCTCCATGTTCGCGATGTTGAACAGACCGGCCTGATTGACTTCGATCAGGTAAGCCGTCTTGTCGCCGCCCTTGACCTTGGCCGTAACCGTCAGGGTCAGAGTGACCTCATACAGGCCTTCGCCGAGTTGCATCGCCTTGTTGGCCAATTCCATCCCGATCTCGAACGTATCCTGTTGTTGAGTCATGAAGATCTGGGGACTGTTGGGCGTTTCGAAGGAGACATCCTTGATATAGATGCTGGCAATCGAAAAGCTGAAATTGTTGTTGGCGACAGCCTGCTCGGTGTTGTTTGCCTCGTCATTCATGATGATGTCTTCCAGGTAGCGTGAGTAATTGGGGAACGGTCCGGAGATTCCCTACGGTCGGCGCAGATTCTACTGTGCCCCGGGGGGGCGGGTCAAAGGCGCGGGTTTTCCGTTTAACCCTTTGAACCGGAAAGCGGGAGTCCCGCGGATCGCCAGGCCGATAGCCCCCCACGTAATTTATAGACCCTGAAACCGCGTTGGCTGAGGTAGGAGGCCGCTCTGGATGCCGTGATCCCATGCTCGCAGCAGATGATCAAGGGATGGTCCTTAAAGTCCTTGAGTGCATCCTCGGCGGCTATCAGGCGGTCGGTCGGATGGTTTCGGGCGCCTTGAATGTGTCCTGTCCGGAATTGGCGGGGGTCGCGTACGTCGACGGGGACGGCATCCTCTCGGTTGATCATGGCTACGGCTTCGGGCGGGTCGATCTCGCGATAGCCTAGCAGCGCCTCACGTTTGCCGTTCATCCACCAGAGCAGGATCATGATCGATAGTGCCGCGAGCGCGATGGCCCAGTGATCAGCGAAGAAAGACATGGGTTCGTTCCAGTGTATCTTGAATGACGCAATGATGCCGTGAATGGCCCTCGAGCATCAATATTGGGGCTTTAGAGGGTTGAAAGTCCCTGTTTTTGCAGCCTATACTTGCCGATAGTGAAAAAATTACGGCCATCCGGCGAATTTTTTCCCGGGAAGGCTGTCTCATTTGGTGTCGGGCGTTCCGCCCGTGTAACCAAAGTGTACAGAACAACGAGTGTATCCGCCTACGGATACAGGAGAAGACCCAAACGATGGTTAAGGCGATGACAGCAGGTCGCGATATGATGGTCCCGTCCGCGGTCGGGAGTATCGACGCTTATGTTCAGGGCGTCTGCGCGATCCCGGTACTGAGCGCGGAAGAGGAGCGCGAGCTGGCACTGCGTTTTCGACATGAGTCCGATCTCGAAGCCGCTCGCCGGCTTGTTATGTCGAATTTGCGTTTCGTCGTGCATATCGCACGGGGTTACAGCGGCTACGGTCTCTCCCAGGCCGACCTGATCCAGGAAGGCAATATCGGGCTCATGAAGGCCGTCAAGCGTTTCGACCCGGTCATGAACGTGCGGTTGGTTTCCTACGCCGTGCATTGGATTCGGGCCGAGATCCACGAATTTATTTTGCGCAACTGGCGCATCGTCAAAGTGGCCACGACCAAGGCCCAGCGCAAGCTGTTTTTCAATCTGCGCAGCGCCAAGAAGCGTTTGTCCTGGATGGGCCGCGAGGAGGTCGATGCCGTGGCCAAGGACCTCGGCGTACGCCCGGAAGACGTCCTGGAGATGGAAGAGCGCATGGGGAGCCACGACACGCCCTATGACGGTTATGGCGATCAGGACGACGACAGCACGCATTTCGCGCCGGCCGGTTATATTCAGGACATGCGCCACGATCCCACGACGGTGCTCGAGCGCGACGAGTGGGAAGATCACAATCAGCGCCGCCTTCAGGATGCCTTGGAGAGTCTCGACGTCCGCAGCAGGGAAATCCTGAACCAGCGTTGGCTGGCCGACGACAAGAAGACCCTGCACGATTTGGCCGACGAGCACGGCGTTTCCGCCGAGCGTATTCGTCAGATCGAGAAGAACGCACTCAAGAAGCTGCGTTCCGCAATGGCGGATTGATCGATCGGGAGGATCGTCGTTCAGCGTTTCAGCTTTTGACGCGGCTCCAGGTTTCCAACCCGTTCTTCAGATCCCGCTTCAGACGGTCATCCCGGCCGTCTGGAGCGTATTCCGCAATCCCCAATAACGGTATCTCGAGCATGCGCTCGAGCGTCTCGATATTTTCCTCCGCATAACGCGTATTACCGTCGCAACGGCTGGCGACCCAACCCAGTACGGGTAGTCCTTGCCGGTGCAGATAGTCGGCGCTGAGCAGGGCGTGGTTCAGACAACCGAGACGGATGCCGACCACGAGCAACACGGGCAGTCCCAGTGCGGCTATGAGGTCGGCCTGAGTGTCCCGATCATTGAGCGGGACGACGATGCCGCCCGCGCCTTCGGCGACGATGAAGGCGGCATGGGCTTGAAGTGTCCGCACCTGTTCTACAAGTCGCGCTATTTCGATCTCGACATCCATGTGCTCGGCAGCGAGATGGGGCGCAATGGGTTCGATCAGTGCGTAGGGATTGACCACCTCATAGGGCATCTCGACGTTCGCCGCGCGCATCAGGTCGAGCGCATCGGCATGGCGCCAGCCGTCCGGTGTCTTTTCGCAGCCGCAGGCGACCGGTTTCATGCCGACGCAGCGATATCCTTCGGCGACGGCCGTTTCGATAAGCGCCGTGCTGATCCTGGTCTTGCCGACACCGGTATCGGTGCCGGTAACGAATATGCCGCTAATCATGGTCAGTCGTCTCGCCGCTTTCGCCTCGTGATGTCCCCGACCGGAATTCTTGTCTCCGTGGGACCGCTTACCGTGCGTGGCGGCGCATCCGAGGCCCAGCAGTGGCCGAAAACGATCTCGTAGCTGGCGGGCAGTAACCCGTCTCGAGTCCTGAAGGTCTCGTAGGCCTCGCCGAGTCGCGCCAGTCGCCCCGGTCCGGTCAGCCCGCGCGGACGCCCCAGGCTGCTGTTGACCGCGCCCAATTGCTTGAGGTCGCGAAGAAAGGTTTTGAGTTCCCGATAGGTCAATATCAGATCCTCGCGGTCCATGACCGGGTCCGCGAGCCCGGCGCGCAACAGGCCGTCGCCGATGTCATGCATGTCGATGAACGCGTTCACGTGCGTATAGTCGTCGACGGTCCGCCAAGCCTGCCGGAGTTCGCGCAGGGTGTCCGGTCCGCAAGTGGTGAAGGTGATGAGACCGCCCGGTCGCGTTACCCGACGAAACTCCGCGAACACCCGATCCAGATCGTTGCACCATTGCAGCGCCAGGTTGGAGATCAGCAGATCGCAGCTGTTGTCCTTGAAAGGCAGGGATTCGATGTCGCCGCAGACGTGATGTTGGCGTCTCGGGGCGAACGGCAGTCTGGGGCGAGTGCCGACACGCGCCGTTTGCAGCATGGACTCGGCGATATCCAATGCGACGACGCGCGCCTTGGGGTAACGCTTGGCCAGCGCTCGCGTCAGCACGCCGGTTCCCGCGCCGAGATCGATGATGCATTCGGGCTGCAGACGGACATAGTCGAGTCGTTCGAGCAGTCGTCGGCCGGTTTCGGCCTGCAGCTCGGCGACACCGTCGTAACGGGAGGCGGCGCGATCGAAGTTGCGTCTGACGCGTTCCTTGTCGAGCAGATAGGTCGAGGGCGTGTCAGACATCGCCTTCCCCGCGCAGGGCCGCATAAAACAGTTCCGCATGGGACAGGAACGGCGCGTGTCCGGCCTCGTCGATAAGCTCGATCCTGGCGTTCGGCATGCCCGATCTCAGCGCCTCCGCCGCCGCAACGGGGACGAGACCGTCGCGTGCGCCGTGAATGATCGTGACGGGTACACCAACATCGCCGAGCCGGGGGCGAAGGTCGTGATTTTCGAGAATATCCAGACCTGCCAACAGTGCGTTTGCATCCGCCATACGGGTCTCGGCCAAGATCCTGCGTAGTTCGCGCAGAGTCCGGCGCTCATGGGCGCTGCCTTGAATCTGGAGTCCGAGGAACCAACTCATCGCGTGGCCCGGGTCGTTGCGAACATGCTCGCGGAAGGACGCGAAGGTGTCCGGCGCCATGCCATGCCGCCAGTCAGGACGCACGACGAAGCACGGCGAGACGCCGGTCAGTGCCAAGCCGGTGACACGGTCGGGAAATGCGCGCGCGATATCCAGGGCGAGCAAACCGCCCAGCGACCAGCCGATCAGGTATCCGGGCGTATCGATTCGCGCCGCCAGGGCTCGGGTCAGTGTAGGCAGGTCCATTTGCGGCAGCGGCGGGGCGTTTCCGTGACCGGGAAGATCGAGCGGGTGCGGTCGGAAACCGTCCCCGCGCAGCCGTTCCGGCAGGGTTCCCCAGAACCCCGAATGCATGCCCCAGCCGTGGAAAAGATAAATGTCCCGAACCGAACCGAGGTAATTGTCGTCTGCGGTCAGCGGCATTCGGCGAGGGCCTCGAGTAAACGACTGACCTGTTCGTCGGTATGCGCGGCTGATAGAGTGATCCGGAGCCGCGCGGTCCCGGCCGGCACCGTAGGCGGACGGATCGCGCCGACAAGGATGCCGTGCTCAAGCAAGGCGCGGCTCATCGAAGTCGCCGCTTCGGGCGTACCCAGAATCAGCGGGACGATGGGTGTTGCCGTTTCGTCGTCGGTGCCGCCCATGACCTCGAAGCCGAGCGCCCGGGCGCCGTCGATCAGGCGTTGGGACAATGCCGCCAGATGCGTCCTGCGCCACGGTTCGTTTCGGATCAGTTCCAGGCTTGCGAGCGTCGCATAGGCGACGGCCGGCGGAAGGGCCGTCGTGTAGATATAGCTGCGCGCGGATTGGATCAGCGTCTCGATCAGGACTTCGCTGCCGGCCACGAAGGCCCCGAAGGTGCCGAAGGCCTTGCCGAGCGTACCGATGAGGATCGGCACCTCATCGGCGGAGAGTCCCCAGCGTTCGCAACTGCCGGCTCCGGATTCGCCGATGACGCCGAAAGCGTGGGCGTCATCGACCATGAGCCAAGCCTCGTATCGTTGCGCCAGTTTCGCGAGTTCGGGCAGGTTCGCAAGATCCCCGTCCATGCTGAAGATACCGTCGGTTGCGATGAGCCGACCCGGCGTCGGATCATCCTCAAGCCATCCGGCAAGCGTGTCGGTGTCGAGATGAGGGAAGCGGCGCAGACGCGCGCCCGCCATGCGCGTGGCGTCGAGCAGCGAGGCGTGATTCAAGCGGTCATGAAGCACCTGGTCCTTGCGTGTCATGAGTGCGCTCACGACGCCGACGTTGGCCATGTAGCCGGTCGAGAAGAGCAGGGCGCGGGGCCGGCCGGTGAATCGCGCCAGCGCCGTTTCGAGTTCTTCGTGGACCCGGCTATGCCCGCTGACGAGATGGGAGGCCCCGCTGCCGACACCGTAACGGTTCGCGCCGTCCTTGAGCGCTGCGACGACGTTCGGGTGGTTGGCGAGGCCCAGATAATCGTTGCTGCAAAACGCGAGCAGGGTCTGGCCGTCGATCCGGACTTCCGTCCCTTGTGCCGAGTCGAGCATGGAACGTGAACGGTAAAGCCCGGCCCGCCGGCGTTCCTCCAGCGCGGCGGCAAGCGCGGCCTCGGCCGCGATCATGCCATGGTCAGTTCGGGTTGGGCCTGCTCGATGCGGATGGGTTGGGCGCGACGGGATTGCGTGTCCCCTCTGGCTTCGGCGCCGAGATCCTTGAGCATCTGAATATCGGCCTCGACCGAGCGTCCTTTGGTGGTCAGGTAATCGCCGATCATAATGCCGGAGGCACCGGCCATGAAGATCATGGACTGGAGATCACGCAGGAACTGGCGTCCGCCGGCGATACGGATTTCGGCGCGAGGCAGCATGTAACGGAAAACGGCGATGTGTTTGAGGATCTCGCGCGGCGTCATCGGGGTGAGGCTTGCAAACGGGGTTCCGACCTGGGGCGACAGGAAGTTCAGCGGCACGGACTCGACACCGAGGTCGCGCAGGGTCACCGCCAATTCGATACGTTGGGCGTCCGTTTCGCCCATGCCCAGGATGCCGCCGGCGCAGACTCTGAGGCCGGCCTCACGGGCGTTGCGGATCGTATCGATGTTCTCTTGGAAGCGATGGGTCGTACAGACCTGGTCGAAAAAGCTTTCGGCGGACTCGAGATTGTGGTGATAGTTCTCCAACCCCATGGCCTTGAGCCGATGTGCCGAGGCGGAGTCGAGCGCGCCCAAGCTGGCGCAGCGGCCGATATCGCTATCTTCAGAAAGACGTTCGAAGTATTCGTCGAGCTGACCGTATTCCTTTTCTCCACGTACGCCCCAGCCCTTGGAAACGATGCCGAAATCGCTGGCGCCCCACGCCCGCGCGCGCGCGGCCTGTTCGGAGAGCTGGTCGGCGGAAATGTAGTCGTGGCTCGGGACCGGGCTTGTATGATGACCGCTCTGCGAGCAGAAGCTGCAGTTTTCGGAGCAATTGCCGGAGCGCACGTTGGAGATGGCGCAGACCTCGACCTGCTCGCCGCGAAACTTACGGCGGATGCGGTCGGCGCCGGCCATGAGCCAGCTCAGGTAATCCGCGTCCAGACGCAGCAGCCAGAGGCCCTCTTCGGCGTCGATATCATGGCCGGCCAGGATCGTGTTTGTGCAGTGATCGATTCGTTGGTAGATTTCATCGTTCATGTCGAATGCTCCGGCCAGGGAAGGTGTCTGGGATGTTTTCCTTAAAAAACGCGACTATGAGGCGCGCCAGGGATGCTGTCAACCCTCGCGGGCGCGCTCGGGGTGACGGCTCGTGGGCAGCGTTCCGCAACCTGTTGATGCCCGCCCGATGTTTGCTGTGTCTGGAACCCGTTTCGGACGGCAGCGAGATCTGTCCCGGTTGCCTGCGGGACCTACCTTGGATCCGCACATGTTGCCGGCGTTGCGCGCTGCCCTTGCCCATCGACGGTCTCTGCGGCCGTTGCCAACGCGAAACTCCGAGCTACGACATGGTAAGAGCGCCGCTCATCTATCGGATGCCGGTCGACGCATTGCTGCGCGGCCTCAAGTTCCATGGCCGACTCGATCATGTCCGGACGTTGGCGGGGCTCATGACGGATCATGTGCGCGAGTCCGGTGCGGACATGCCTGATCTGCTCGTTCCGGTGCCCCTTCATTCGCGCCGACTGCGCGAGCGCGGATTCAACCAGGCGGCGGAGTTGGCCGGGTGCATCGGACGAGGTCTCGGTGTCCGCACGGATATCCGTTTTTGCGAGCGCATTCGATCCACTGCGCCCCAGAGCGATCTGAACGCAGCCGAACGGCGTCGCAATCTACGTGGCGCGTTTCGAGTCGTGCGCCCGAATCCGCCATCCTACGTCGCGATCGTAGACGATGTGATGACCACGGGCGCCACGGCCGAGTCCTTATCGCGGACATTGCGTCGCCACGGCGTCGAACGTATCGAGATTTGGGTGTGCGCTAGGACGCCGGATTGAGCAGGTGTATAACTTTGGCGTATCGTTCCAAGCTGTGCTAGATTGCGCGTCATTCATGAATGGGAGATCAATCATGCTGCGTCGTCTTTTGTTCGTATTGACCACTTTCTCTTTCTTTACCGGCCAGGCCATGGCCAGCGGATTGGACCTGAGTCTCAGTAACGACAGCGTGCAGGTCAGGCTTTCCAGTCTTGCCGGAAACCCCACCGGAATGGGCAATAGCGAGGTGGACCTCGGTCTGCTTTATACGAGCGGCCGTGGTTCGGCCAAAGACAGTCTGCTCGGCATGCTCGGCGTCATGGTCGTGGGCAATGCCGGAACGGGAGCACCTGAGCTGGACGTCGGCGTGGGCGTGAAGCTGTTCGCCGCTACCATCGACAACGACAATCTCGCCGCGCTGGCCGTCGGTGGCCGGCTGCGTTTTCATCCCAAGGCGCTGAATCGTCTGAGCTTTGCGGCGGAAGCGCACTATGCTCCCGATATCGTGACCTTTGTCGACGCCAAGCGTTTCCTTTACGCGACCGTGCGCGTCGAGTATGAAGTGCTGCCTCAGGCATTGGCCTATATCGGTTACCGAAACGTTTGGGCGGATCTTTCGAACGGTCCGAACGTGGATCTCGATAATGGCGCGCACATCGGTTTGCAGCTCATCTATTGATCACGGAAACGGGTAGGCGAGGCCTGTTCGAACCCTGAAAAATCAGTAGTGCCGCTACCTCAGTATTGTTTTTGCACATCCTGTCGCAAAAACGCTTCGCCTACGCGGCAGCTATTCCTTTTGCCGGGACCGTCCTGCGTACACAACCTTGCTCTACTTCCCTACGGTACGCAGAACAAGA
>WGNS01000085.1 GCA_016124415.1 Gammaproteobacteria bacterium
ATGACTCTACGGCGCATATAGCTGAATTTAGATGATCTACACCCGTCAGGCTCCGCCCTCCGGATTCCGACATCTAAATCCAGCTGCACCTATCCCGGTCTACTCGCCTTCGCGTCGCTCTCCATGGCTCGCAGTAATGGCGGGCTTTCGCCCATAAAAAAACCCGGGCTGCCACGGAGGAGGAGATGGCAACCCGGGATCTCGAAGAGAGGATGCGTGACTCACCGGAGGAGGACGGTGCTGCTGCGTCACGCTGTATCCCTACGACGTCAATTCTCCACGAACGTATCCCTTAAAGCCGTGACCAAGGTCACACTTTTCGCGCAAGCTCCGCCGCCTTGCCGATGTAGCCTGCCGGCGTCAGCGCCATGAGCCTCGTCTTCGCCTCGTCCGGAATCTCGAGCGTAGCGATAAATGCCTGCATGCGCTCAGCATCGATGCCCCGTCCTCGAGTCAGTTCCTTGAGCTTCTCATACGGGCTTTCAACCCCGTAGCGGCGCATGACCGTCTGAACGGCCTCGGCAAGGACCTCCCAAGCCGCGTCCAGATCTTCGGCGATCCGGGCCTCGTTGCACTCGAGCTTGCCGAGCCCCTTGAGGCAGGACTGATAGGCAATGATACCGTGAGCGACCCCGACACCGAGATTCCGAAGCACCGTCGAGTCACTGAGGTCGCGCTGCCAGCGCGAAATCGGCAGTTTCTCGGAAAGATGATGGAAGATCGCGTTGGCGATGCCGAGATTGCCTTCGGCGTTCTCGAAATCGATCGGATTGACCTTGTGCGGCATGGTCGAGGAACCGATCTCCCCGGCCACGGTCCTCTGGCGGAAATAGCCCAGCGAGATATAACCCCAAATATCGCGGCACAGATCGATCAGGATGGTGTTGAAACGCCCGACCGCGGCGAAATACTCGGCGATGTAGTCGTGCGGTTCGATCTGGGTCGTATAGGGATTCCAGGTCAGGCCGAGCCCCTCGACGAAGGCCTGGCTAAACGCCGGCCAGTCGACATCGGGGTATGCGATGAGGTGGGCATTGTATCCGCCTGTGGCACCGTTGATCTTGCCGAGGATCTCGACGTCCACGAGCTGGCGGCGCTGACGGCGCAAACGCATGACGACGTTGGCGATCTCCTTGCCCATGGTGCTCGGCGTCGCGGTCTGACCGTGGGTACGCGACAGCAAGGCGACATCGGCAAGCGAGTGGGCCAGCGCGGTCAGCGTATTGATGATCTCGTCCATGGCCGGGAGCAGCACCTGAGTCCGGGCTTCGGCCAGGATCAAGGCATAGGACAGATTGTTGATGTCCTCTGACGTGCAGGCGAAATGGATGAATTCCGCGACGGCCTCCAACTCTTGGTTTCCGGCCACCTTTTCCTTCAGGAAATACTCGACGGCCTTGACGTCGTGATTGGTCGTGCGCTCGATATTCTTGACCCGGCGGGCGTCATCGATATTGAAGTGCGTCACGATCCGATCGAGGACATTGCAGGCATGTTCGCTGAGCGCCGGGACCTCGACGATGCGGGCCTGTTCGGAAAGCCCCTTGAGCCATTGCACCTCGACACGGACACGCTGATGTATCAATCCGAACTCGCTGAAGATCGGACGTAGGGCCTCGGTCTTGTCCCCATAGCGCCCGTCGATCGGGGAAATTACGGTTAACTGATCGAAATCCATTACTTACTCCTCAAAAGAACATTCAGAAATGACGCCCGGCCGGATTTATCGCTCCAGCAATTCCGCCGCGGTTGCCGCAATCGCCTTGCGGCGGACGAAGAGGTCCATCCGCCCGCCTCCGCACTGCTGCCAGAGCACGGCCGCGCGGATAGCGGCCAGCAACAGGGCTCGGATCCGGTTGATATTACGGCGATTGGACAGATAGGCCTGCTCCCCTTTGACCATGATCCGGGGTTTCAGGGTGCTGACATGGGTCACATAGATGTTTGCCAGATTGGCGATCACGTTTTCGTGGATCAACGAAAACTGGTCCACCTGTTCCCTGGCGCGATCCAAACCCGCGCGTATCCCTTGAAACAGCTGTCGTTTTCGATTGAGCTTGCGCTCCAGATGCATGCAACTGAGTGCGTAGCTCAGGAGTTCGGCGTCATCCATGCTCCGTGCGGCCCCCATACAAGCGGCCAGCGAGGTCAATCCGGTCTTCAAACAGGAGATATCGTCGTAGATCGAGATGACATCGGCCGGTGACTCGTCAAGTACCGAGCGGACACTGACCGCAAGGTCGTCTTCCGACAATTCGCCGCGCTTCGCAAGCCCATTCACAAGCGTCACGGCCTGGAACAGGCCCGCCAGGGCGATGACTTTATCCCGCTCGGAGAAACGACTCACGATACGGCCCCGTATCGGTACGTTGCAATTTCCTGCGCATCGCCCACGTGATCGATGACGCCGCCGCCCAGACAGTTGTCGTCAATATAGAACACCACCGACTGGCCCGGCGTCATGGCCCATTGCGGCGAGTCGAACACCACCGTTGCGCGCGCCCCGTCGATCCCGGTAACCGTACAGGGCTGCTCGGCCTGGCGATAACGCGTCTTGGCGCGGCAACGCAGCGGCAGTTCCGGAGCCTCGCCCGCGATCCAGTGCAGAGACGAGGTTACGAGGGTGTCATGATAGAGCTCAGGGTGATCGTGTCCCTGTACGACGTAGAGCACGTTGTCCTCGAGCGACTTGCCGCAAACGTACCAGGGACGGCCGTCGGCATTCGCGCGTCCGCCGATCCCCAGCCCCTGGCGCTGCCCGAGGGTATGAAACATCAGTCCCTTGTGCGCCCCGATCGTCTCACCGGTATCGAATACCCTAATTTCACCCGGCTCGGGTTTGAAGTAGCGCGACAGGAAACGCTGGAACTGGTGCTCACCGATGAAACAGATTCCGGTACTGTCCTTCTTGTCGTGGACGGCGAAGGCCGCGTCGCGCGCCATGCGGCGCACATCGGGCTTTTCCAAACGACCCAACGGGAATTCGGCCTTGGAGAGCTGATGCTGGTTCAATGTGTGCAAAAAATAGGTCTGGTCCTTGTTGGCGTCGGCGGCCTTGAGCAACAGATGCAATCCGTCGCGGCATTCGCGTCGGGCATAATGCCCCGTCGCAATCACGTCCGCGCCCCCAGCCAGCGCGTGATCCAAAAAGGCCTTGAACTTGACCTCCTGATTGCAGAGGACGTCCGGATTCGGCGTCCGGCCCGCGCGGTACTCTTCCAGAAACAACGAGAAGACGCGGTCCCGATATTCATCCGCGAAATTGACGGCGTCGAAAGGAATCCCGAGTGCATCGCAGACACCCATGGCATCGAGCGCATCCCGCTCCGCGGGACAAGGCCCGTCAGGATAGTCCTCCCAGTTCTTCATGAAGACCCCGCGCACGGCATCCCCTCCCTGGTGAAGCAACATGGCGGCAACAGAGGAGTCCACGCCGCCGGACATTCCTACGACAACTTGACGATGCAATCTAAAGGTTCTCTAACAGGCTGGCTGAAAACCGGTAAAGGATAGCACAAGGCCGGAGCCTTTGCTTAAGGAGTTGAGAGCGAATTATATGGCTTGCAGGACGTTGAGGTCGTGCCTGCGGCCGTCGAGATATGCGTCTATTGCCTCAAGCACCATGGGGCTGCGCATCCGACCCGCCTTCGCGACAAGATCTTCCCGTCTCATCCAGTGCACCTGGTGGATGACCGAGTCGAGCGCGCGATCCGGATCATGGGTCAACGCGTTTCCGCTGAATACGAAACGAACGTAGGTGTCCGCTCGTCCCGGACGATTCCACTGCTGAACGAGGATGAAATGTTCGGGATGGATATGCCAGCCCGTCTCTTCCAGAGTTTCCCGTACGACGGCGTCCTGCAAGGTCTCCCCCTGATCCAGGTGCCCGGCAGGCTGATTGAAGACCAAGCGTCCGCCGCATCTTTCCTCGACCATCAGAAACCGCCCGGCCTCTTCCACGATTGCCGCGACGGTAACGTGTAATTTCCAATTCATTCGTCAACACCTTGAATACCTGAACTCAAATAGCGTCAGGACGGACGTGGAGTTAAAGAGCGACGCCACTTGGCACTTGGCACTTTGCTCTATGCGCTTGCCACTTCATGCTAGACTGGTCCCATTTCGCAACCTGTTTCCGTTTCGACCACTACCATCAGGAAGACCAAGCCCATGACCTATGCCAAGATCGTGATCCCCTCCTCAGGCGAAGCCATCACCGTCAACGCGGACAACTCGCTCAACGTGCCGTCCACCCCGATCATCCCGTTCGTGGAAGGCGACGGTATCGGCGTCGACATCACGCCGGCCATGCGACGCGTCACCGATGCCGCTGTGCAAAAGGCCTATGGAGGCGAGCGCTCGATCGCCTGGATGGAAATCTATGCCGGCGAGAAGGCGACCCAAGTCTACGGCCCCGATCAATGGTTACCCGACGAAACTTTGGACGCCCTGCGCGACTATGTGGTTTCGATCAAGGGACCTCTGACCACTCCGATCGGTGGCGGTATCCGGTCGCTCAACGTCGCCATGCGCCAATTGCTCGATCTCTACGTCTGCCTGCGTCCGGTGCGTTATTTCCCCGGCACGCCGAGCCCGCTCAAGGAACCGGAGAAGACCAATATGGTGATCTTCCGCGAGAACTCGGAGGACATCTACGCCGGTATCGAGTGGGAAGCCGGCACACCCGAGGCGCAACGCGTCATCCGTTTCTTGCAGGAAGAGATGGGCGTCACCAAGATCCGCTTCCCCGAGACCTCCGGCATCGGCGTCAAACCGGTCTCGCGCGACGGCACCTTCCGGCTGGTCCGCAAGGCCATCCAGTATGCGGTCGACAACGACCAGCCCTCTGTCACGCTCGTGCACAAGGGCAACATCATGAAATTCACCGAAGGCGGCTTCAAGAACTGGGGTTACGAAATCGCCAAACAGGAATTCGGCGCCGCCGAGATCGACGGCGGGCCGTGGTGCCGCTTCAATAATCCCAAGACCGGCCGGGAGATCGTCATCAAGGACGTCATCGCCGACGCCTTCCTGCAACAGATCCTGCTGCGGCCGGCCGAGTACAGCGTCATCGCGACGCTCAACCTCAACGGCGACTACATCTCCGACGCCCTTGCGGCCCAGGTCGGCGGCATCGGCATCGCCCCCGGCGCCAACCTGTCCGACTCCGTAGCCCTTTTCGAGGCCACCCACGGCACGGCGCCGAAGTATGCGGGACAAGACAAGGTCAATCCGGGTTCGCTGATCCTGTCGGCCGAGATGATGCTGCGGCACCTCGGCTGGACCGAGGCCGCCGACCTCGTCATCAAAGGGATCTCCGGCGCGATTTCGGCCGGTACGGTTACCTATGATCTCGAACGCCTGATGGAAGGCGCCACCCTGGTATCCTGCTCCGGCTTCGCCGAGGCCGTCGTCGACCGGATGTAATTATCCCGTCTCCTTTTGCCGGCCGGACATCCGAAACACAACGGGTGTCCGGCTTGGCAGCGGTTCGGCCGCCATATCCTTGCCTCGTACTTAAGGCCCTTTTCCTCGGGTCCAACGGTCCCCATTCTACCTATGTATATTCCTATTTCCTTGCCGGGGGCTGCGTTATAATCCGAGCATGGATCGGGAACATCAAATCGAAATAGGCACCCAGGTAGAAGAGGTATTGCCTCGTCTCAAACGGCCGCCCATGTACCGAGTTTTGATGTTGAACGACGATTTCACACCGATGGACTTCGTCGTCCATATCCTAACGAGCTTCTTCGCCATGGATCACGAGAAGGCGACCCGGGTCATGTTGCAGGTCCACACACAAGGCCAGGCCGAATGCGGTATCTATTCGCGCGATATCGCGGAAACTAAGGTCAGGCAGGTTAACCAATTCGCCCAACGAAACAACCATCCGCTCAAGTGTACGCTGGAAAAGGTCGAGTAACGGGAACGGGGTACCACGAACGATGTGCCCTTAGGTTAAGAAAAGGATCAAGACGAACACCAAAGAGGCCGAAATAGTGTACAAGGTCTCTTAACCCTTAGGTGACGACGATGCTCAGTAAAGATGTTGAATACACCCTCAATATCGCCTTCCAAGATGCTCGCGAGAAGTGTCATGAATTCACGACGGTTGAGCATCTTCTCCTGGCGCTACTCGATAATCCGGTCGCAGTCGACGTCCTGCAATCCTGCGGCGCCGACATCGAAAGATTGCGACAGGATCTCAGTGTCTTTATCCGGGAAAACACGCCAAGGCTGATCGACGACGGCAGAGACACTCAGCCGACTCTGGGCCTGCAACGCGTATTGCAACGCGCCGTATTTCAGGTCCAGTCGTCCGGCAAACGCGAGGTCGATGCCCCGCACATCCTGGTGGCGATCTTCGGCGAGCAGGATTCGCAAGCGGTATATTTCCTGAATTCGCAGAACATCACCCGCCTTGGCGTGGTGAACTATCTGTCTCACGGCATCGTCAAGATCGACGGCAGCGAGGAGCACGAGCCCTACCCCATCGATCCGGCCCAAGGACATGCCGAGGACGGTCATCCCGACCAAAGTCCCCTTCGCCAGTTCACGACCAATCTCAATGCGCGCGCGTTGGCGGGACATATCGATCCGCTGATCGGCCGCGAGATGGAAGTCGAACGCGTCATCCAGGTATTGTGCCGCAGGCGCAAGAACAATCCGCTGCTGACCGGCGAGGCCGGTGTGGGTAAGACGGCCATCGCCGAAGGACTGGCCAAGCGGATCGTCGATCACGAGGTCCCGAAGGTGCTTCTGGACGCGACGATCTATGCACTCGACATGGGTGCGCTACTTGCCGGCACCAAATATCGAGGCGATTTCGAAAAACGCCTCAAGGGCATCCTATCAGCCTTGAAGGACGACCATCACGCGATCCTGTTCATCGACGAGATACACACGATCATCGGCGCGGGCTCGACGTCGGGCGGCGCCATGGACGCATCGAATCTGATCAAACCGCTGCTGTCCTCCGGTGAGTTGCGCTGTATCGGCTCGACGACCTATCAGGAATATCGCGGCATCTTCGAAAAAGACCGCGCCCTGACCCGCCGTTTCCAGAAGATCGACGTCTCCGAACCCAGCGTGGCCGATACGATCGAGATTCTGAAAGGCCTAAAGAGCCGCTTCGAGGCGCACCATCATGTGACCTATACCCAGGCGGCCCTGCGCTCGGCGTCGGAACTCTCGGCGCGTTATATCACCGACCGCTTCCTGCCCGACAAGGCCATCGACATTATCGACGAGGCCGGCGCCTACCAGCGCCTGCAGCCGGCGTCGCGCCGCAAGAAACGCATCGGCACGCATGAGATCGAAGCCATCGTTTCCTCCATGGCGCGCATTCCGCCGAAATCGGTCAGCACGTCCGACCGCGAGAAGCTCAAAAACCTTGAGCGCGACCTCAAGATGGTGGTATTCGGGCAGGATGAGGCCATCCGCACGCTCGTCTCGGCCATCAAGATGTCACGTTCGGGACTCGGCAACGCCCGGAAGCCGATCGGGTCTTTCCTGTTCGCGGGACCGACCGGCGTCGGCAAGACCGAGGTGACGAATCAGTTGGCTCAAAATATGGGGATTGAGCTGGTTCGCTTCGACATGTCCGAGTATATGGAACACCACACGGTGTCCCGCCTGATCGGCGCACCGCCGGGCTACGTCGGCTTTGACCAGGGCGGCCTGCTGACCGAAGCCATCAATAAGCATCCCCACGCGGTGCTGCTGCTCGACGAGATCGAGAAGGCCCATCCGGACATCTACAACCTATTGCTCCAGATCATGGACAATGGGACGCTGACGGACAGCAACGGTCGTCAGACGGATTTCCGAAACGTAGTCCTGGTCATGACGACGAACGCCGGCGCCGATCGGATGAGCAAGAAGTCGATCGGATTCACGACCGTCGCCGATACCGGCAACGACGCGAACGAGGCCATCAAACGCCTCTTCAGCCCTGAGTTCCGGAATCGCCTGGACGCGACCATACTGTTCCAGCCGCTGTCGCTCGAACATATCGAACGCGTCGTCGACAAGTTCCTGATCGAACTCGAGGAACAGTTGGCGGTGAAGCGCGTCACGATAACGGTTTCCGAAGCGGCGCGCGCCTGGCTAGCCGAGCACGGCTTCGATCCCGCCATGGGCGCCCGCCCGATGGCCAGAACGATCCAGGAACACATCAAACGTCCGCTGGCCGAAGAACTGCTGTTCGGAAGTTTGTCGCGTGGCGGCCATGTCGAGGTAGACATACACGACGACCGAGTCACCATCGAGTCGAAAACTTCCGAAGCAGTCTTGGAGGATTGATAGGCAGCCTGCCTGAAAAGGCAGGCGCTCAGCGGGAGCGGAAAACGATGCGGCCCTTCGTCAAATCGTAGGGGGTCAGCTGTACGGTGACCTTGTCACCGGTCAATATCCGGATGTAGTGCTTGCGCATTTTCCCCGAGATATGCGCCGTAACTACATGACCGTTATCCAGTTCTACTCGAAACATGGTATTCGGAAGGGTTTCGGTCACAGTCCCTTCCATTTCGATATGATCTTCCTTCGCCATTGATTTTGCCGTTTACCTAAGTCAAGGTTGATAAATGAACTGCGGGATTATAGCGCCGAGACCCGTTCAGGTCGACCGCATCAGGGCCGCAACCCGTTCCGCGTTCGGTTCACGGATCACACCCCGCTCGGTGACGATAGCCGTCACGAGCTCCGCGGGCGTGACGTCGAAAACGGGATTCCAGGCGCTCGCCCCTGCGGCCGCGATCCGCTGACCGCCGATCGTCAACAACTCGTCAGAGGTCCGTTGCTCGATCGGGATATCCCGACCGGTCGGAGTCTCCAGATCGATCGTCGAAGTCGGCGCAGCCACCATGAGTTTGACGCCGTGATGGCGTGCGATGACACCGAGATTGAACGTGCCGATCTTGTTCGCGACGTCACCGTTCGCCGCAATCCTATCGGCGCCGACGATGATCCACTTGACCTTCCCCTGCGCCATCAGATACGAGGCCGAGCCTTCCGCCACCAGGGTGACGGGAATCCCGTCTTCGATGAGTTCCCATGCGGTGAGCCTGGCGCCCTGCAACCAGGGACGAGTCTCGTCGGCGAACACGGTATCGATCAGGCCGCGCGCATAGGCGGACCGAATGACGCCGAGGGCGGTGCCGTAACCGCCGGTGGCCAGGGCTCCGGCGTTGCAATGCGTCAGGACGGCGCATGGACCCTCGATAAGGTCCGCACCGAAGTCGCCCATTCTCCGATTACCCTCGATATCCTCTTCCGAGATCCGATGCGCCAACGCCAGTAGTTCAGGCACCGGGTCCGCATCACCCGCGAAAGTCTCGATGGCCTGACGCATCTCCTTCAGCGCCCAGAACAGGTTCACGGCCGTGGGACGGGAGGCGGCGAGCAGTTGCAAATCCGCTTCTATCGCATTGCGCCAGGTCGACGGGTTCTCGGTATAACGGCGGCGTGCGCCCAACACCACACCGTAGGCGGCCGTGATGCCGATGGCCGGCGCACCGCGCACGACCATGGTCCTGATCGCATCGGCGGCACCGGCGGCGGAGTCGATGACCAACCATTCCGTTTGAGACGGAAGCAGGCGCTGATCGAGGAGATTGAGGACATCCTCCCGCCATTTTATCGCCCGAACGCTGTCGTGCCCGTATGTACTCAAAGTACGTTACTCCTAATAGGTCATGTATAAAACCAGTGCCGGTGTCAGCGATCGATCGCGGGATCCATATCCGTTTGACGACACACGCCGCGTGATTCCTCCCCACAGATCCGTCCGTCCAGCCAGATCGCCCGATCAAGCACCGCGTCCGAAAAGTCGGCGTCGGTGATATTGGCGCCACGCAGATCCGCATATGCCAGGTTGGTGGCATGAAGCGTCGCCCCCGTCAAATCGGCATCACGCAGATCCGCGCCGACCATATTGGCATCGTCCAGGTTCGCGCCCGACAGGCTCGCCCCGACAAGCGTGGCGTAAGACAAGTTCGCCCGCTCCAGCCTCGCCGCCCGCAGGGAAGCCGAGGTCAAGTCCATGCTCACCATAGAGGCATCGATCAGACGCGCTTCCGTCAGGACCGCGCCGCGACGACTGCAATGATTCCACTGTACGCCGGGCGCCGGCCCGACACTGCAGTCGCGAAGCCCCGGATCGGCGATCCACGCCTCGTTGATCGCAACGGCCGCTATTCCGCCGAGAAACAGCGCGATCGCGATCATGGAAACCAGCGCAAAGCGACGCTCTTTCCGCTTTTCCTCCTCGGAGTCGCGGACACGATAGGCGCGCCGCCTGACGGCGTGCTGCTCCTTATCTTCCGCTTCCTCCTCATGATCTCGCCGTTCGGCGTGATCTTCCTGATAATCACCTTCATCCCAGGCGCGTTCATCCTCCCAACGGCGCGCGGCCTCGAGTCGTTCCCGGGCGAACCTCCCGGAATCCGCGTTTTGCAGTTCATTCGGAATCAATGCCGGAAACTCGGAGACGGGCCGCCAGTCAGTGCGGTCCTGGCTGACTTTGGTCGCGAGGGTGACCCTTCCCAGGATCAGATAACGTGCGATGAGTTTGGCCGGAAGCGGCCCTTGTACTTCATCTCCATGTTGGACGTACCAAAGGTTGTTGACGCCGACCTTGGATTTCGTCATTTCAATCCTTCAGCGTCTGCAAGAGCTCCTCCAGCTCAAGCCGTATCTGGTGCACGATCTGGCGGCTGCGGTTGCAATCTGCTTTCTGGTTCTCACCGCTGAGGTGCTGCCTGGCTCCGCCGATCGTAAATCCCTGGTCGTACAAAAGAGAACGAATCTGACGCACCAAAAGCACGTCCTGATATTGATAGTAGCGCCGCTTTCCTGCGCGTTTAACTGGGGACAACTGGGGAAATTCTTGCTCCCAATATCTCAGTACGTGGGGCTTAACGTCGCACAACTGGCCTACTTCACCAATGGTGAAGTAACGCTTGCCGGGGATGTGCGGCAGCTCATTCGCGCTGTTCGGCTCCTGCATAAGCCTCGACCCTTGCCTTTAGTTTCTGTCCGGGGTGAAAGGTGACGACCCGCCTTGCGGAAATCGGTATCTCCTCACCCGTCTTCGGATTACGGCCCGGCCGTTCGCCCTTGGTTCTCAGATTGAAATTCCCGAAACCGGACAGCTTGACCTGACCACCCTGCTCCAGGGTTATACGGATCTCCTCGAAAAACATCTCAACCAGGTCCTTGGCTTCACGCTTGTTAAAACCAAATTCCTCATAGAGTCGCTCCGCCATATCTGCCTTGGTCAAAGCCATTACCTGTCCCTCAATCTTGCCTGGTGTTCCGCTTGCAAGCGATCGACGACTTCCCGCATGCACCCCTCAACCTCATCGTCCGTCAGAGTGCGCGAGATTTCTTGCATAGTCAAGCCGATAGCGACACTTTTTAGTCCAGAATCGATACGCTCGCCTTGATAAACGTCAAAGATTTCGAATTCGGTCAACAAAGAACCGGCCGCCGCATAGACCGTTTTCCGGATCTGCTCGGCCAACACGGTCTCGGGCACGAGAAGCGCCAGGTCCCGCCGTACCGAGGGATAGCGGGACAGCTCCCGGAACATCGCATGAGTATCCCGCAGCACCGCAGACAATCTCAACTCGAACAATACGACCTCGCCAGAAGCCATGTCGGCGGCCCGTTGGGTCTCGGGATGCATGGTGCCTATCCAGCCGATCTCGGTACCGTCCGGCCCCACGATTCGCGCGCTCCGTCCGGGATGCAAGGCCGGACGTTCGGCCGGCACGTACTCGAGCCCCGGGAACAGCGCCTCAAGATCGCCCTTGATGTCGTAAAAGTCGGCGGCGCGCACTTCCGAAGACCATTGGGACGGAAGCAATGGCCCCCAGACGATGCCGGCCAGCATGTCCTCTTCGGATATCTCTTGATTATCCAGTTTCAGGAAACGGTGCCCGATCTCGAACAAGCGCACACGAGGTTGCTGACGACGCTGGTTATACAATGCCGCAGTGACGAGACCGGGCCACAGAGAAGTCCGCATAACCGCCAAATCGGCGGCAAGCGGGTTCGCCAACGTCAACGGAACCAAGTCCGGGTCGAAACGACGCTGCTGGTCCTCACCGACAAAGCTGTAGCAAATCGCCTCGTGATAACCGCGCTCGATCATCGCATACCTGATCCTGGACGTTCCGCGCTCCACGTGCGACGGAAGCGGAGGCACGCCGGAATGAATCAACGGCCGGCAATCAGGCAATTGGTCATAGCCCTTGATCCGAACGATTTCCTCAATCAGATCGGCTTCGCAACGCAGATCGAAACGGTAGCTCGGAACGGTGACCCGCCACTCGCCGGTCCTGATAACCTCGAGAGACAAACCGAGACGCGACAGGATCTCCTCGATCTCTTCGTCGGAAACCTGAATACCCAGCAATTTCCGGGCACGCGCCGAACGCAGGTAGATCGAGGGGACCGGGGCAACTCCGCCCTCAAGACGCACATCCGTCACCGGTCCAGGGGCACCGCCGACGATCGAGATCAACAGTGCCGTGGCGCGTTCGACCGCGCGAACCGGCAACTCCGGATCGACGCCGCGTTCGAAGCGGTGTGAGGAATCGGTATGGAGTCCGTGCTGCCTCGCCTTGCCCGAGATCGCGGCGGGAATGAAATGGGCGGCCTCGAGAAAAAGGTCCGCGGTATCATCCTGAACAGCGCTGCCCTGACCGCCCATGATACCGGCCAGTGCCAGATTCCGATCGCGGTCGGCGATGACGAGCGTATCGTTGTCCTCGATCTGTACGGTACGGCCGTCGAGCAACGCTACCTCGCTGCCCGGCTGAGCGTGACAGACCCTGATTGGTCCGTTCAAGCAAGCAAGATCAAAGGCATGCATGGGTTGACCGAGTTCGAGCATGACGTAGTTGGTCACGTCAACGACGGGGCCGAGGCTGCGCACACCCGAACGCCGCAACCGTTCCTGCATCCACAACGGGGTGGCCGCCCCCTTTTTTATGCCCTTGATGACTCGCCCGGCATAACGAGGACAGTCCTGGCCGGCTTCGAGCCGGACCTCCATTCGGTCGTCACATTCAGGCTCGACCGGAGCGCAGTCCGGTGCGGAAACCGCCAACCGGTTGATCGTTCCGACTTCGCGCGCGATGCCCGAGATGCTCAGGCAGTCGCCGCGGTTCGGTGTCAAACCGATCTCGAACATCAGGTCATCCAGTTGAAGACAATCCCGCACATCCGTTCCGGGAATCGCGTCGCCGTCGAGCGGGAGCAAACCACTCGCTTGCTCGGCAAGCCCAAGTTCCTGTGCAGAGCACAACATGCCGAAGGAAGGAACGCCGCGCAGCTTGGCCTCCTTGATCTTGAGGCCACCGGGAAGTGACGCGCCGACCAGGGCGGCCGGCACACGCATGTCTACGGCGACATTCTTGGCGCCGCAGACGATCTGCAGAGGCTCGGCACCGCCGACATCGACTGTACAAACCTGCAGCCGATCCGCCTCGGGATGCGGCTCAATCGCGAGCACGCGTCCGACGACTACGCCCGAGAACGTTCCCGCCACGGGCGCAATAGCGTCGATCTCGAGGCCAGCCATCGTCAGTTGATCCCCGAGCGCGTGGCTGGAAACCTTAGGACTCACCCACTCTCTGAGCCAAAGCTCGCTGAACTTCATTGGACGTATTCTTCCTTCATAATGGATTCGGAACGATCG
This sequence comes from Gammaproteobacteria bacterium, assembly GCA_016124415.1. Classification (GTDB taxonomy): domain Bacteria; phylum Pseudomonadota; class Gammaproteobacteria; order SZUA-140; family SZUA-140; genus RI-283. Next base: position 13,709 of record WGNS01000085.1, read on the forward strand.
GCATTGGAACCCCGGACAGTCAATCAGAACTGTCGCAAAAACCTTAAATCGTTCTCAAAAAGCATTCTTAAGTCATTGATTCCGTGCCGCAACATGGCCATACGTTCGATGCCGATACCAAACGCGAATCCACTATAGGCCTCGTCATCGATACCGACATTGGCGAGTACCCGGGGATGAATCATGCCGCACCCCATGATCTCGATCCAACCGGTGTCCTTGCAAACACGACATCCCCGGCCCGAGCAAATCACACAACCGATGTCGACCTCGGCGGACGGCTCGGTGAACGGGAAATACGAGGGACGAAAACGAACGGCCAGTTCGTCGCGGCCGAAGAAGTGGCGAAGAAAATCGCTCAGAACCCCTTTTAGGTCGGCAAAGCTGACATCCTCGTCGACCATGAACCCCTCCACCTGATGAAACATCGGTGTATGGGTAACGTCGGAATCGCAGCGATACACCCGACCCGGGGCAATAATCCTCAAAGGCGGCTTACGCTCCTTCATGGTGCGGATCTGCACCGGCGAGGTATGCGTTCTGAGCAAGGTATGGGCGTCAAAATAGAAGGTGTCGTGCATGGCGCGCGCGGGATGATCCTCCGGAATGTTCAGCGCCTCGAAGTTATGGAAGTCGTCCTCGACCTCCGGACCGCGCACGATTTCGTATCCGGCTTGACGAAACAGGGATTCGATACGTTCAAGAGTCTGGGTTACCGGATGCAGATGGCCTCGCTCCTGGCCCCTCCCGGGCAAGCTGACATCGATGCGTTCGCGCCGTATGCGGGCGGCCAATTCAGCAGTCTCGATGGTGTGCTGACGGTCTCGAATCAGGATTTGAAGCCGCTCCTTAGCCTGATTGACGGCCTGACCGATCTTGGGCCGTTCTTCGTGACCGATATCCTTCAGTCCCTTCAGATAGCCGGTCACCAACCCCTTCTTGCCCAGGTATTTGACCCGAAGGTCGTCAAGCGAAGCGGGATCCCGCGCCGCACCGATTTCCCGAACCGCCTGGTCGATGATGGATTCTAGCCCCTGCACTATGACCTCGTGAGAAGTTTTCTTTCAACGCCGGGAACGCGTGCCCCGGCACAAAGGGTCTACACGCCCACTGCATGAACAAAAAGGGAAAGGCCAAGGCCTTTCCCTATGTCGATATACCGTATTGGTCAAACCGGTCTTTAGATATCGCCCGCCCGGGAGCCCCCATGGGAAGGCGATTACTGCAAACGGTATGTCTAGGCCGCCAGTGCCTGCTTGGCCTGTTCGGCAAGTGCGGCGAAAGCGGCCTTGTCGAAAACGGCGATGTCGGCCAGCACCTTACGGTCGATCTCGATCGACGACTTATGCAAACCATCCATGAAACGGCTATAGGAAAGACCACACTCGCGGGCGGCGGCGTTGATACGCGCGATCCACAGGGTGCGGAATTGGCGCTTGCGCTGACGACGGTCGCGATAGGCATACTGACCGGCCTTCGTGACGGCCTGGGTCGCTACGCGATAGACGTTTCTGCGAAAGCCGCGGTAACCCTTGGCCTGCTCCATCACCTTCTTATGACGGGCGCGGGCCGTAACTCCTCTTTTGACTCTTGGCATGTTTCTACTCCTGACGAAAGATCGTCATTAAATGTTCGGAACCCCGTTGAACACTGCGCTTCGCAGGCCCGACCGATCGCAACACGGTCGCGAAAAAAACAGGCCTGAACGACAAGCGTAGTAACGGATTCCTCAGCTGTAAGGCAGCATCTGCTTGACCAGACCCATATCGGAGTCGCAAATCATCGCGCCGCGACGCAGCTGACGCTTACGCTTGGTGCTCTTCTTGGTCAGGATGTGGCTGCGAAAACCCTGGCGACGCTTGAATCCGCCGGAAGCAGTACGTTTAAAGCGCTTAGCGGCGCCGCTGTGTGTCTTCATCTTAGGCATATCATTTCACCTTCTATTCAAATCATTTCATCGGCTGACCGGATCAGCCCTTCTTGGTCTTCGAGCTCACGGGCGCAAGGACCATGACCATCTGCCGGCCTTCGAGCTTGGGAAACTGCTCCACCTGCCCGTAGTCCTCGAGATCGGTCTCTACTCGTTTCAACAGATTGAGGCCAAGCTGTTGATGTGCCATTTCACGACCGCGGAAACGCATCGTGACCTTGGCCTTATCACCTGCGGTCAGAAATCTGATCAGGTTACGCAATTTGACCTGATAGTCGCCTTCATCCGTTCCCGGACGAAATTTGACCTCCTTGACCTGTATCTGCTTTTGCTTCTTTTTGGCGGCCTGTTTGCGTTTATTTTCCTCGAAAATAAACTTGCCATAGTCCATAAGCCGACAAACGGGCGGCTCGGCATTGGGCGAAATCTCGACCAAATCGACTCCCGCCTCTTCGGCCGCCGCCAGGGCGTTCTCTGTCTTTACGACGCCGACCTGATTACCTTCGACATCGATTAATCGCACCTCTGAGACCGCTATGGCCTCATTGATTCTCAGTTGCTTGTCCGCGGCGATTTCTAATCCTCCATAGTGACACGGCCGCGGCAGGCGATTTCGGTCTTAAGCGTCTGGAGAAGGTCGTCCAGCGACATCGTCCCCAAATCTTTACCGTTTCGCATGCGCACGGCCACAGTCCGCGCCTCGACCTCCCGGTCGCCCACGATCAGGAGATAAGGCACACGTTGTAACGTATGCTCGCGGATTTTAAAGTTAATCTTCTCGTTTCTCAAGTCCTTGTCGGCTCTAATTCCCGTCTTGCGAAGGAAATCGACGACTTCGCCACAATATTCGGCCTGCTGGTCGGTAATATTCATCACCATGGCCTGCCTGGGCGCAAGCCAAAGCGGGAAATGTCCGGCATGTTCCTCGATCAGAATACCGATAAAGCGCTCCAAAGAACCGAGTATCGCCCGATGAAGCATAACCGGTACCTGACGGCTGCCATCCTCGGCGACGTAGCTCGCATCGAGGCGCCCCGGCATCGAAAAATCGACCTGGATCGTTCCGCACTGCCAAACACGCCCCAAACAATCCTTCAATGAAAACTCGATCTTGGGCCCGTAAAAGGCGCCCTCGCCGGGCTGAAGATCCCATGCGAGACCTTTACCGTTGAGCGCCTGCTCGAGCGCGTGCTCCGCCTTATCCCAAACCGCGTCATCGCCAACCCGGTTTTCCGGACGCGTCGAGAGCTTGATGATGATTTCGTTGAACCCGAAATCAGCATAGACCTCGTAGAGCAGATCGATAAATGCCGAGACTTCACTCTGAATCTGTGCCTCGGTGCAAAAAATATGCGCATCGTCCTGAACGAAGTTGCGCAGGCGCATGAGGCCGTGCAGCGTGCCCGAAGGCTCGTTTCGATGACAGGAACCGAATTCCGCCATACGCAACGGCAAATCACGATAACTCTTGAGTCCCTGATTGAAGATCTGGATATGGCAGGGACAGTTCATCGGTTTGACGGCATAGTCACGGCTCTCCGAGCTGGTCGTGAACATGTCGTCATGAAATTTCTCCCAGTGCCCGGAGCGCTCCCAAAGGCTGCGGTCCACAACCTGAGGTGTGCGCACCTCCACATAGCCGTGCTCACGCAGATGCGAACGGACATACTGTTCGACTTCGCGATAGATGATCCAGCCGTTGTTATGTCAGAACACCATCCCCGGAGCTTCTTCCTGGGTGTGATAAAGGTCAAGCTGGCGACCGATGCGGCGGTGGTCGCGCTTTTCGGCCTCTTCGATTCGATGCAGATAGGCCTTCAGGTCCTTGGGATTAGCCCATGCGGTGCCATAGATCCGTTGCAGCATCTCGTTCTTCGAATCGCCACGCCAATAGGCGCCGGCGAGTTTGGTCAACTTAAACGCCTTGATACGACCCGTGCTGGGAACGTGCGGCCCTCTGCAAAGGTCCGTGAAATCGCCCTGTGCATAGAGTGAGAGCGTCTCCCCGGCCGGGATATCGCGAATGATCTCGGCTTTGTATGCCTCGCCAATGGATTCGAAATAGGCGATTGAGTCCTCTCGGGACCGTTCGCTTCTAACGACGGTCAGATCGGCTTCGGCCAACTCGACCATTTTGGTCTCGATCGCGACCAAGTCATCCGGCGTAAAAGGCCGCTCGAACGCAAAATCGTAGTAGAACCCGTCGTCGATAACAGGGCCGATCGTTACCTGCGCTGTCGGAAACAACGACTTGACGGCTTGCGCCAAGAGATGCGCGCAGGAGTGACGGATGATCTCAACACCTTCCGGGTCGCGATCGGTTACGATCGTAATCGCGGCGTCGGCATCGATGATGTAGCTGGAATCAACCAGTCTCCCATCGACCTTGCCGGCAATGGTCGCCTTAGCGAGCCCGGGCCCGATCGATGCGGCGACATCGGCGATGCTGACCGGTTGATCAAACTCGCGCTGACTGCCATCTGGGAGCGTGATTGTCGGCATATCCGTAATCTGTCCGTCATTCGGGCATGCCCAGAGGACAGGGAAAAACCGACCAGCTGAGGCGACCCGCCAAATAAAAAAGCACTGCCAACACAGTGCTCGGGATGTTTGGTAGGCGCGATTGGACTCGAACCAACGACCCCCACCATGTCAAGGTGGTGCTCTAACCAACTGAGCTACGCGCCTGCAATTCTAAGCCGGTGATTATACAGAAGAGGCGATAGGAGTCAATAACAACCTATCAGAATTCCGACCGCATTTCCCGAAAAGAAACAATGAGATAGGGCGAAATAAAAAAGGCCACGGTGGGTAACCGTGGCCTTTCGCATTTAAAACCTGGCGGTGTCCTACTTTCACATGGGGAGGCCCCACACTATCATCGGCGCTAAGCAGTTTCACTTCCGAGTTCGGAATGGGATCGGGTGGGGCCTACTCGCTATGGCCGCCAGGAAAAGGGTTTGTCGCACTAGGCGACGTAACGGAAGACTGCGTCTTCCGCCGAAAAGTGTTAAAGGCGGGTATCGTCACATTACTTGACCGAACCCAAACCTCTTGGGTGTTATATGGTCAAGCCTCACGGTCAATTAGTACTGGTTAGCTGCACGCATTACTGCGCTTCCACACCCAGCCTATCAACGTCGTAGTCTTCGACGGACCTTCAGGGATATCAAGTATCCAGTGAGACCTAATCTTGAGGGGGGCTTCCCGCTTAGATGCTTTCAGCGGTTATCCCGTCCGTACATAGCTACCCGGCAATGCCACTGGCGTGACAACCGGAACACCAGAGGTACGTCCACTCCGGTCCTCTCGTACTAGGAGCAGCTCCCTTCAAGTCTCCGTCGCCCACGGCAGATAGGGACCGAACTGTCTCACGACGTTCTAAACCCAGCTCGCGTACCACTTTAAATGGCGAACAGCCATACCCTTGGGACCGGCTACAGCCCCAGGATGTGATGAGCCGACATCGAGGTGCCAAACACCGCCGTCGATATGAACTCTTGGGCGGTATCAGCCTGTTATCCCCGGAGTACCTTTTATCCG